>NZ_JAVAJK010000016.1:0-166559 GCF_052112325.1 Pseudomonas sp. Yb2C2
GGATTTCAACCGTGGGGGTTTAAGGCGGACGAGTGGTGTTTATCGGTCTGACACACATTTCAGGGCGCTGCAAAACCAAATGTGGGAGGGGGCTTGCTCCCGATGGCGGTAGATCAGTCAATATTTTCGGTGACTGATACACCGCTATCGGGGGCAAGCCCCCTCCCACATTTTGATCGGTGTTGAGTTTGAATCAGCGGCTCTGGCGCTGTTGTAACAACAGGTTGCTAAACCCGGCGCCGGCCAATTGCTTCTGCGCCACGGTCAGCTGTTCGCGGTTGCTGAACGGCCCCACCAGCACGCGATACCAGGTTGCGTCCTTCACCGTGCCGGACTCCACCGTCACCGTCTGGCCCAGCAGAATGATCTGCGCACGCACGCGATCCGCATCCGCCTGCTTCGGGAACGAGCCCGCCTGCAGGAAGAACTTGGTCACCGGCGCGGCCTTGGTTTCGGCAACCGGTGGTGCTGGCGGCGGAGTAATCCCGGCCAACGCCGCCTGGGCCCGCGCCGTGTCGATTTTCGCCGCTTCCGCAGGGGTTACCGGGGTGGTCGGCACTTGCGGCGTCGGCAGGGTTTTCTCCGGCACGGCGTCAGGCGGCACGATGACTTCCGATTCCGGCAGCAGCGTATAGAAATCGTACTTCGGCTTTACCGGTGCCGTCGGGCTCGGCGCAGTCTTGTTGGCTTCAGCCATTTTCGTGGCCTTCTGCTGTTCCTGCTTGACCCGTTTGACGTCATCGCCCTGGCCTGGGTCCAGCTTCATCAGGAACACAATGAACGCGCCGACCGTAAGGCCGATCGCCATCCACAACCAACCCGGGATCGGCTTCTTCGCCGGGGCCTGGTAGCGGCTGGCGCCGCGCTTGGGTGCAGGTTTTTTCTTGGCAGCCAACTTACATACGCTCCAGAGTTTCCAGGCCCAACAGTTCCAGGCCTTGCTTGAGGGTCCGTCCAGCCAGTGCGGCGAGGCGCAGGCGACTTTGCTTCTGGGCTTCGTCGTCGGCGGTGAGGATCGGGCAGTTCTCGTAGAAGCTGGAGAACAACCCGGCGACTTCGTACAGGTAGGTGCACAGGATATGCGGCGTGCCTTTCTCGCCGACGCTGTTCAGCACTTCGCCGAACTGCGCGAGCTTGGCGGCCAGCTCCTGTTCATGGGGCGCGTCCAGCACGATCCGGCCTTCGACTTCGCTGAAGTCCTTGCCCAGCTTTCGGAACACACCGGCCACGCGGGTGTAGGCGTACAGCAGGTACGGCGCGGTGTTGCCCTCGAAGTTGAGCATCAGTTCGAAGTTGAAGCTGTAGTCGCTGGTGCGGTGCTTGGACAGGTCGGCGTATTTCACCGCGCCAATACCCACCACGCGGGCAATATTGCGCAGGTCGGCCTCCGCCAACTCCGGGTTCTTTTCCTTCACCAGGTTGTAGGCGCGGTCCTGGGCTTCGTTGAGCAGGTCGATCAGCTTGACGGTGCCGCCGTCGCGGGTCTTGAATGGGCGGCCATCGGCGCCGTTCATGGTGCCGAAGCCCATGTGCTCCATGTGCATCGGATGGGTGACGAAACCGGCGCGACGTGCCACTTCGAACACCTGTTGGAAGTGCAGGGCCTGGCGCTGGTCGACGAAATACAGCGCACGGTCGGCCTTGAGCACGCCACTACGGTAGCGCACGGCCGCGAGGTCGGTGGTGGCGTAGAGGTAGCCGCCATCGGCCTTGACGATGATCACCGGCAGCGGCTCGCCGTCGGCAGTCTTGAATTCTTCGAGGAACACGCACTGCGCGCCGTTGCTCTCCACCAACAGGCCCTTGGCCTTGAGGTCGTTGACCACGTTGATCAGGTCGTCGTTGTAGGCGCTTTCGCCCATTACATCGGCCATGGTCAGCTTGACGTTGAGCAGTTCGTAGATTTCCTGGCAGTGGGACAGCGAGATCTCGCGGAAGCGGCCCCACAGTTCCAGGCATTCCTTGTCGCCGGCTTGCAGCTTGACCACCAGGCCGCGCGCGCGGTCGGCGAACTCTTCGGATTCGTCGAAACGCTTCTTGGCGGCGCGGTAGAAGTTCTCCAGGTCCGACAGATCGTCGCTGGTGATCGGGTTTTCCTGCAGGTAGGCCATCAGCATGCCGAACTGGGTGCCCCAGTCGCCCACGTGGTTCTGGCGGATCACGGTGTCGCCGAGAAACTCCAGTACCCGGGCCACGCCGTCGCCGATGATGGTTGAGCGCAGGTGACCGACATGCATCTCCTTGGCCAGGTTGGGTGCCGACAGGTCGATGGCCACGCGCTGAGCCGGGCCGGCCTTGCGTACGCCGATCCTGGCGTCGGCCAGTGCCGCATCCAGGCGTGAAGCCAGGGCCTGGGTGTTCTGGAAGAAGTTGATAAAGCCCGGGCCGGCGATTTCGGCCTTGGTAACGCTCTCGTCGGCAGGCAGCGCGGCGATGATTTTTTCCGCCAGGTCGCGCGGTTTCATGCCGGCCGGCTTGGACAGCATCATCGCGATGTTGCTGGCGAAGTCGCCGTGGGTCTTGTCGCGGGTGTTTTCCACCTGGATCGCCGGCGTCAGGCCTTCAGGCAACACACCTTCGTTGACGAGTTGGGTGAGGGCTTGTTGGATCAGCTGGCGAATGGTGTCTTTCATGGTGTTCTCTTTCGACCGCAAGCGGCGGCGCGCGATGCGCAGGTGGAAAAACTGGGCATTATCCGTGGCGAGGGCGGGCTTGCCAACCTTCGCAGGACCTATGGCCAGGCTTAATACAAATCTACCGGGTCTACATCCACCGACCATCGCACCTGGCGGCCACTGGGCATTTGCTCCAGCGCAAGTAACCAGCTACTTAATAGCCGATGCAGCGGTGCGCGGGACGTGGCCTGCAAGAGTAGCTGGGCACGATAACGCCCGGCACGACGCTCCATGGGCGCGGGTACCGGTCCGAGCAGTTCGATGCCGCTCAGCCCCAGCTCGCCGAGCAAGCGTTCGGCGGCGCTGCAGGCTTCATCCAGAAAACCCTCGGCCTGCCCTGGTTTATGGGCTTCGGCGCGCAACAGCGCCAGGTGCGCAAAGGGCGGCAGGCCGGCGGAGCGACGTTCGCTCAGCGCCTGTTCGGCGAAGGCAAAGTAGCCTTGTTCGGTCAGTTGAATCAGCAGCGGATGGTCGGCCAGGTGGGTCTGGATAATCACCTTGCCCGGCTCTTCGGCACGCCCGGCGCGGCCGGCGACCTGCACGATCAACTGCGCCATGCGCTCGCTGGCGCGGAAGTCGCCGGAGAACAGGCCGCCGTCGGCATCCAGGATCGACACCAGGGTCACCCGTGGGAAGTGGTGCCCTTTGGCGAGCATCTGTGTACCCACGAGGATGCACGGCTGGCCCTTCTGGATGGTGGCGAACAGTTGGTTCATCGCGTCCTTGCGCGAGGTGCTGTCGCGGTCGACCCGCAAAACCGGGTAGTCCGGGAACAGAATCCCCAGGCGCTCCTCGGCGCGCTCGGTGCCTGCACCCACCGGGCGCAGGTCGACCTTGCCGCACTGCGGGCAATGGCGCGGTACACGTTCCACATGGCCGCAATGGTGGCAACGTAGTTCGCCATGGCGCTGGTGCACGGTCATGCGCGCATCGCAACGCTCGCACTCGGACATCCAGCCGCAGTCATGGCACAGCAGCGTCGGTGCAAAGCCTCGGCGGTTGAGAAACACCAAGACCTGCTGGCCGGCCGCCAGGGTCTGGCCGATGGCTTGTTGCATCGGCCCGGAAATGCCGCTGTCCAGCGGCCGGCTTTTTACGTCCAGGCGCAGGAAACGGGGTTGCTTGGCGCCGCCGGCGCGCTCGTTCAGGCGCAGCAGCCCGTAACGACCGGTATAGGCATTGTGCAGGCTTTCCAGGGAGGGTGTGGCCGAGCCCAGCACAATCGGGATGTCTTCCTGGCGTGCGCGCACCAGCGCCAGGTCGCGGGCGTGGTAGCGCAGGCCTTCCTGTTGCTTATAGGAGCCGTCGTGTTCCTCGTCGATGATGATCAGCCCGGGGTTTTTCATCGGCGTGAACAGCGCCGAGCGGGTGCCGATAATAATGTCGGCTTCGCCATCCCGCGCCGCCAGCCACGACTCCAGGCGCTCACGGTCATTGACCGCCGAGTGCACCAGGGCGATGCGCGCATTGAAACGCTGTTCGAAGCGCGCCAGGGTCTGCGGGCCCAGGTTGATCTCGGGGATCAGCACCAGTGCCTGTTTGCCGGCCTGCAGGGTTTCGCGGATCAGCTGCAAATAGACTTCGGTCTTGCCGCTGCCGGTGACGCCCGCCAGCAGGAACGCATGGAAGCTGTCGAAACCTGCGCGAATCGCTTCATAGGCGGCGCGTTGTTCAGGGTTCAGCGGCAGTTCGGGCTGGGCCAGCCAGTGTTCGTGGCGCGGGTCGGGGGCGTGCCTGCGGATTTCCACCTGCACCAAGCCCTTGGCCAGCAACAGGTCGAGGCTGTCCTTGCTCAGCATCAGCTTGCTCAATAGCTGATGGGCGACGCCATGGGGGTGCTGGGCCAGGGTTGCCAGAGCTTCACGCTGGCGCGGGGCGCGGGCGATGCGTGGGTCGTCGAGGCGTGCGCCGGGCACCGTCGACCAGAAGCGTTCCTGGCGCGTTTCGGCCAGTTCACCCTGGCGCAACAGCACCGGCAGTGCCCAGCTCAACGTGTCACCGAGGCTGTGCTGGTAATACTGGGCGGTCCACAGGCACAGCTTGAACAGCGCGGGCGGCAACGGCGGCGTGGCATCGAGCATGGCGATGGCCGGCTTGAGCTTCTCGGCCGGCACTTCACTGTGGTCGGCGACTTCCACCAGGATGCCGATCATCTCTCGACGGCCAAACGGCACGCGCACGCGCATGCCCGGCTGCAACTGCGCACGCAGCACACCGGCCGGGGCCCGGTAGTCGAACAGGCGGCGCAGGGGCGAGGGCAGGGCTAGGCGCAAAATGGCGTCGGGCACGCGAGAGGTCTCATCTATAAAGGCAGGCGGTGGCGCAGGGGCGGGAGCCTAGCAGACCGGGGGAGGCTTGGGGTAGCCGCCAGTTTTCTGATGAAAGGTGCTTTTATGTTGACACGCGATGGGTGTCGCCGCTTGCGCGTTTAAAAAGGTCTGGTAGAATCCGCGGCCTAATTACGTGCGGTATTCGACAATAGTGTCGAGTGGCGGCACGCTAGCCCGAGGAAGTCACCATGAAAGCCGATATCCATCCAGCGTACGAAACCATCGAAGTGACCTGCAGCTGCGGCAACAAGTTCGAAACTCGCTCGAACCTGTGCAAGCCACTGGGTACTGACGTATGCAACGAGTGCCACCCGTTCTACACCGGTAAGCAGAAAACTCTGGACACCGGCGGCCGTGTACAGCGCTTCGCAGATCGCTTTGGTGCTTTCGGCAAGAAGCCTGCTGCTACTCCAGCAGAGTAAGGCTCAAAAGCCTTATGGGCTTTTGCCAGCTGTTGAAAAAGGCGTCCCTTGCGGGCGCCTTTTTTGTGCCTGTAATTTGGGTGACGGCCGTGCAGGCCGAGGTATTCTGCCCGGCGCCGACGGCCCTGGCCCGCGTGGAAGTGCAGCGGGTGGTGGATGGCGACACGGTGCGCCTCAAGGATGGCCGCAGTGTGCGGATGATCGGTATCAATGCCCCGGAAACAGGCAAGAAGGGGCGCGCCGACGAGCCTTTCGCGGTCGCCGCGCGTCAACGCCTGCAGGCATTGGTGGGTGCCAGCGGTGGTCGTGTCGGCCTGGTGCCGGGGCGTGAGCGCAAGGATCATTACGGTCGCACCCTGGCCCACCTCTATGGTGCCGACGGCGAGAACCTGGAGGCGCAACTGTTGGCCGAGGGCCTGGGGTTCCAGGTTGGCGTGGCGTCGAATGTCGATCTCGTCGCCTGTCAGCAGGCGGCTGAAAACAGCGCCCGTAGCGCGCGCCTGGGCCTGTGGCGCCAATCGCCGGTACAGTCTGTGGCGCAGCTCAAGCGCTCCGGGTTTGCCGTGGTCAGTGGCCGGGTCAGCCAGGTAAAGCGCAATCGCGGCGGTATCTGGATTGAAATGCAGGGATCATTGGTATTACGTGTCTCGCCTGCTCTGGTCAGTCAATTCGACGCTGTCGGGCTCAATGGTCTGCAAGGCCGCACTGTTGAGGCGCGGGGCTGGGTACAGGATCGCTCGCGACGTGGCGGGCTGAAAAAAGGTCAGGCGCGCTGGCTTCTGCCGTTGACCGATCCAAGCATGCTCAAATCGACGCACTGAGAAAAAATTGTAGACATTTTTTAAGTCGATTGTGAACAGTTGAGCCCTTGTATCCCGTGGCTCTTGGCCGAAAGTCTTAGTGCAGGGCCCTTGACACCTGTGACTGCCCAGTCTTGTAGGGACTTTACGACACGAGTATCCTCGGCGGTCCGTCGACCAACAGTAAAAGCGGAATGCCGATATGTCTGATTTGAAAACTGCCGCTCTCGAATATCATGCCCATCCTCGTCCAGGAAAGCTGAGTGTAGAGCTCACCAAAGCCACCGCCACCGCCCGCGACCTTTCGCTGGCCTACAGCCCTGGCGTGGCCGAGCCCGTACGTGAAATCGCCCGCGACCCCGAACTGGCGTACAAGTACACCGGCAAAGGCAACCTGGTTGCAGTGATTTCCGATGGCACCGCGATTCTCGGCCTGGGTAACCTCGGCCCACTGGCCTCCAAGCCAGTCATGGAAGGTAAGGGCGTGCTGTTCAAGCGCTTCGCCGGCATCGACGTTTTCGATATCGAAGTCGATTCCGAGAGCCCGCAGGCTTTCATCGACACGGTCAAGCGCATCTCCATCACCTTCGGTGGCATCAACCTGGAAGACATCAAGGCACCTGAGTGCTTCGAGATCGAAAAGGCCCTGATCGAGCAGTGCGACATTCCGGTATTCCACGATGACCAGCACGGCACCGCGATCGTCACCGCGGCCGGCATGATCAACGCCCTGGAAATCGCCGGCAAGACCCTGGCTGACGCCAAGATCGTCTGCCTGGGCGCCGGCGCTGCGGCCATCTCCTGCATGAAGCTGATCGTCAGCATGGGCGCCAAGCTGGAAAACATCTATATGGTCGACAGCAAGGGCGTGATCCAGTCCGAGCGTACCGACCTGAACCAGTACAAGGCGATGTTTGCCCACCCGTCCTCCAAGCGTACCCTGGCTGACGCCCTGAACGGTGCCGACGTGTTCGTCGGCCTGTCCGGCCCGAACCTGCTGAGCGCTGAAGGCCTGAAGTCCATGGCGGCCAACCCGATCGTGTTCGCCTGCTCCAACCCTGATCCGGAAATCGCCCCGGAACTGGCCCACGCCACCCGCGACGACGTGATCATGGCCACCGGTCGTTCGGACTACCCGAACCAGGTCAACAACGTATTGGGCTTCCCGTTCATCTTCCGTGGTGCCCTGGACGTTCGCGCCAAGCGCATCAACGAAGAGATGAAAGTGGCTGCCGCCAACGCCCTGCGTGAACTGGCCAAGCTGCCGGTGCCTCAGGATGTGTGCGACGCCTACGGTGGCGCCAAGCTGGAATTCGGTCGTGAGTACATCATCCCGAAACCAATGGATAAGCGCCTGATCACCCTGATCTCCGATGCCGTGGCCAAGGCCGCGATCGAGACCGGTGTGGCCACCCTGCCGTATCCGAAAAACTACCCGCTGCAAAGCGTGGATGATGTGTTCAACGGCTAAGCCGTAGACCCATAAAAAAACCCGGCTCAGAACGCCGGGTTTTTTTATGGGGAAGTTTCAAGCTGCAAGCGGCAAGTTCAAGAGCGGCACATCGCAGTTCTTAACTTGCCGCTTGTAGCTGACAGCTTGCCGCTCTCTAAAAGAGATCGATCGGCGCCGCCTCATCCGCCGGCAGCGGGCTGCCCGGTACGATGCCGTTGCCCAGCTCATTGACCGACGGCGGCGTGTCTTCGCTCTTGAACAGTTCGAAGTACGCATTCGGCGTGCTCGGCGAGGCCGCACGGCCACTGATCGGGTCGATCCGCAGGCTGAGGATGCCTTCCGGCTCCGGTTGGGTGTGCAGCGGCTTGTCTTTCAGGGCGGCGCCCATGTAGCTCATCCAGATCGGCAGCGCGACGGTGCCGCCGAACTCGCGGCGGCCAAGGCTTTCCGGCTGGTCGTAGCCGGTCCACACGGTGGTCACGTAGTCGGCGTTATAGCCGGAGAACCAGGCGTCCTTGGATTCGTTGGTGGTACCAGTCTTGCCCGCGATATCTGCGCGGCCCAAGGCCAGGGCGCGACGGCCGGTACCCTTCTTGATTACGTCTTCGAGGATGCTGTTGAGGATATAGGTGGTACGGCCATCCACAATGCGCTCGGCCACGGCGGGTGCCTGCGGTTCGGTTGCAGCGGGGGTGGTGGCTGGCGCGGTTCCTGGGGTCGGCTCGATGGTGATGCCGCCATTGCCTGGCGCCGCCAGGCCATCCGTCGCAGCGATGCCGTTGACCACATCACCCGGCACACGTGGTGGGTTGGCGGTGAACAGGGTGTCGCCGTTGCGGCTTTCGATCTTGTCGATCAGGTACGGCGCGATCTTGTAGCCGCCGTTGGCAAAGGTGCTCCAGCCAGTGGCGATTTCCATCGGCGTGAGGGTCGCGGTACCCAAGGCCAGGGACAGGTTCGGCGGCAGGTCCGACTTGTTGAAGCCAAAGCGCGTGATGTAGTCGATGGTCTTGCCTACACCCATCGCCTGAAGCAAGCGGATCGACACCAGGTTGCGCGACTTGTACAGCGCCTCGCGGATACGGATCGGGCCGAGGAAGGTGTTGGTGTCGTTCTTGGGGCGCCAGACTTTGTCCAGGTACTCGTCGACGAACACGATGGGTGCATCGTTGACCAGGCTGGCGGCGGTGTAGCCGTTATCCAGGGCGGCGCTGTAGATGAACGGCTTGAAGCTCGAGCCTGGCTGGCGCTTGGCCTGGGTGGCCCGGTTGTAGTTGCTCTGCTCGAACGCGAAGCCACCCACCAGGGCGCGGATTGCACCGTTCTGCGGGTCCAGCGATACCAGTGCGCCCTGGGCCAGCGGCACCTGGCTGAATTTCAGGCTGTCGTCCTTCTGGCGTTGCACGCGGATCAGGTCACCCACTTGCGCGACATCCGACGGTTGCTTCGGCATCGGGCCCATGCTGTTGGTGTTCAGGAACGGGCGTGCCCATTTCATGCTGTCCCAGGCCACGTGGGCTTCGCCGGTGCGGGTCAGTACCTGCACGCCATCTTTCTTCACCTGGGTGACGATGGCCGGTTCCAGGCCGCTGATCGCACGCTGTTTGCCCAGCTCGGCCGTCCAGGCGCTCAGGGTCTTGCCTGGCAGGCGCGACTCAGGGCCTCGGTAGCCGTGGCGCTGGTCGTAGGTGATCAGGCCGGAATGCACGGAGTCATTGGCGATGTCCTGCAAGTCGCTCGGAACCGTCGTGGTCACGCGGAAGCCTTCGGTGTAGGCCTCGCTGCCGTAACGACCGACCATCTCCGCACGCGCCATTTCAGCGATATACGGGGCATTCACCTCCGGCGTCGGCACGTGGTAGCTGGCGTTCAACGGCTCGGCCACCGCACTTTCATAGGCGGCCTGGTCGATCTTGCCCAGCTTGTACATGCGCCCCAGGATCCAGTCGCGGCGCTCTTTGCTGCGCGCCGGGTTGGCCAGGGGGTTGAAGCGCGAAGGGGCCTTGGGCAGGCCGGCAATCATGGCCATCTGCGCCAGGCTGGCGTCACGAATCGACTTGCCGTAGTAGACCTGCGAGGCCGCCTCGATCCCGTAGGCACGGTTGCCCAGGTAGATCTTGTTGACGTACAGCTCGAGGATCTCGTCCTTGGTCAGCTGACGTTCGATCTGCAATGCCAGCAGGATTTCAGTGGCTTTGCGCGAAAAACTGCGCTCGCTGGTGAGGAAGAAGTTCTTCGCCACCTGCATGGTGATGGTGCTGCCGCCGGATTGAATGTGTCCGCTTTTTACCAGTTGTGTGGCCGCACGCACCAGGCTGCTGGGGTCGACGCCATAGTGGTTGGCAAAATTATCGTCTTCGGCCGACAGCAATGCGCTGATGAAATTAGGTGGAATGTCGGCAAAACGGATCGGTGTGCGGCGCATTTCGCCGAACTCCGCGATCAGCTTTTCATCGCTGCTGTAGACCCGCAAAGGAATCTGCAACTGGATACTTCTGAGGGCCTCTACGGAGGGTAAACCCGGACTAAGGTAGAGGTAGGCCCCGCTGAGTACGAGCAGCAGCCCGCAGACGATCGCGACAATGGAGTACCCGAAAAACTTCAGCAGACGGATCAAGGCTTTTGGATTTCCAGAGAAAAGAATGGGTTACGCGTCGGGGCATGCATGGCAAACGATGGATCGACCCGAGCTGCAGATAAAAAGCGGGGAAAAACGCTGGGCATTAAAGCATTTTTCGCCTTGGGGCGTCATTCGCGCCGGCTCAACAAGTCGACCGAATGCAGGGCTTCCGGCGGCAATCAGGCGTTAAGACAGGCAAAGCTTTGGGGAGTTTTATGGGAAAGGGATTTTTCAGGCGCAAAGTCGACACCGTCCTTGGCGTCGACATCAATGAGGCAGGGATCAAGTTGGTAGAGCTGAGCTGTTCAGCCAACCGTTACACCGTGCAGGGCTACGCCACACAGGCGCTGCCGGCCCAGGCGGTAGTCGACGGCGTCTGGCTGGACCTGGAAGGCATAGGCCATGCGCTGTACATGGCGCTCTCCCGGCTGCGCACGTCAGCCAGGCAGGCGGCAGTCGCCGTTTCCGGTCCTTCGGTCATTACACGGGTCATCGAAATGCAGGCGGGGCTTGGCGACGACGAAATGGCCCGGAGGATCCAGGTGGAGGCAGAGCAATACATTCCCTACCCACTGGACGAGGTGGCGCTGGACTTTCAGGTCCAGGGGCCGTCGACGCAGGATTCCGCGCAGGTCGAGGTGTTGCTGGCGGCGTGTCTGAAGGAGCACGTCGAGGTTCGTGAAGCCGTGTTGGCCCTGGCGGGGCTGGTGCCCAGGGTGGTGGATGTCGAAGGGTTTGCATTGGCGCGCGCTTGCCGTCAGGATTTCGCCAGCTTCACGCCGGGTCATCGAGTCGATGGTGCCCAGTGGATCGTGGATGCCCCTGGGATGGGAGTCGCTTGCGGGTTGGCCCTGAGGAGTTTCGCTGGATGACACGAATCAATCTTTTGCCTTGGCGCCAGGCGCTGGTTGAGCGGCGGCGTAAATATTTCCTGATACTGCTGGTGGCGTTTGCCTGTGTGGCGCTCGCGACGGTGTGGCTGGCGGACCAGGTGATCGACCACGCGATCGACCGGCAGGTGACGCGAAACGATCATGTGCGCAAGGACGTCGGCGTCCTGGACTCGCGTATCGAGACCATTGATGACCTCCAGGTGCAAAGCCAGCAACTGGCAGAGCGGATGAAAGTCGTGCAGGACCTGCACGATAATCGCTCCGCCGGTGCACAGCTGCTGGATCAGTTGGCCCGTGCGGTGCCCGACGGTGTGCATTTGCATGAGGTCGTGGCGAAAGGCGATACGGTGAGTATCAGCGGCAGTGCTGAATCCAGCCAGGATATTGCCCAACTGATGCGTCGCCTGGAGGCATCCGAAGGCGCTCACGCCACTCGCCTGCAGCATGTACGAACCGAAGGCGCTCGCGGCAACACTGAATTCCAGTTGATGGTGGGCCAGGGAGAGTCTTCCGAGGCCCAGCCATGAGCCGGTCCTGGCTCGAATTTTCCGCGCTGACTCACAATGCTGCCAAATGGCCCTTACCTGGCAGGATCTTGCTGGGCTGCGCGCTGGCCGGCGTAGTGATGCTGTTGGGCGACCTTGTGTACCTCAGCCCGTCGCGGGAGCGCTTGCGCGAGGTCGAGGTGCAGGAAGTGGGCTTGCAGCAGCAACTCGCGGAAAAGGCCGTCCTGGCTGCCGATCTTGAAGAGCGGGCTCGCCAGGTCCAGCTTATGCAGGAGAAGGTCGGCAGGCTTTTGCAGCAAATGCCCGAAGAGTCCGAAATGCCCGGCTTTCTTGAGGACATCGCCAGGATGGCGCTGGCCAACGGTTTGGTGATTGAGAGCGTCACTCCGCTGGATAAGCTGTCTAGGCCGTTCTATCACGAACAGCCCGTTCGCATCGGCGCCACCGGTACCTATCACGACCTGGCGACGTTTGTGAGTGCCCTGGGCGGCCTTTCGCGAATCGCCACGGCGCACGATATTGCCATGCGACGTGACGGCAAACTGCTGCACCTTGATCTGCTGGCCAAGACTTATTGGCATGAGCGACAAGGCATCAAGCGGGACGCGGCTGTCATGCAAAGGCAACCCTTTGTATACGGTGCTTCTGGTATTCGCGATCCGTTCCAGCCCATTGCCCTGCAAGTCGACCGCGCGCCAGGGCGGACGGCCGCTGCGCCGGACCTCGCTCGCCCGCGGGAAGCCTTGGAAGGCCACCCAGTGGATCAGTTCGAGATGGTCGGCACGTTGTCCCGTGGGGCGCAGACCTTCGCCTTGCTGCGCCAGGCCTCAACCGTGCACCGCCTGGCAGTCGGCGACTATCTGGGTCCGGACCATGGTCGAGTTACAGCGATTCATGACGGCCATATCGAACTGGTCGAGTTATTTCCCGATGAACAGGGGGGATGGCTGGAGCGTCCGCGGACCCTCGTGCTAAACGTCAACTCATAACGGAATCAAACAATGAAAAGGACTTTCTCGTCCTTCGGTGTGGCGCTATGGATAGCGTTCACGGCACCGATGGCTGCTGCTGTGCCCAATCGTGTGGACCTGATCCAGCTACCGCCTCCCGGCAGCGCGGGTTCGGGCGCCTATAGCGGTGAAAAGCTGAACCTCAACTTCCAGGACATCGGATTACGTGCTGCCTTGCAGCAAATCGCCGACGTGGCGGGCCTCAATCTGGTGGTCGGCGATGACGTACAGGGCTCTATCACCCTGCGGCTCAAAGGCGTGCCCTGGGATCAGGCGCTGGACCTGGTGCTGCAAACCAAAGGCTTGGATAAACGGATAAAGGCTGGTGTCCTGCTGGTGGCGCCGGCCGAGGAGTTGGCTGCACGGGAACTGCTGGCGCTGGAATCGCGCAAGCAGATGGCTGACCTGGCGCCGCTGCGCCGTGAGCTACTGCAAGTCAACCACGCCAAGGCGGCAGACCTGGCCAAGCTGTTTCAGTCGGTGAGCGGCTTTGAAGGCACGACCGATGAGCGTGGTTCAGTGGCAGTGGATGACCGCACCAATAACATCATTGCCTTCCAGACCGGCGAGCGCCTGGAAGAGTTGCGGCGGATCGTGGCGCAACTGGATGTGCCGGTGCGCCAGGTGATGATCGAAGCGCGTATTGTCGAGGCCAATGTCGACTACGACAAAAGCCTGGGCGCGCGCTGGGGTGGGCGGCTCAATCGCGGGAATTGGGCTGCCGGGGGGATCCAGAAGCCTTTGCCGGACGGTGCCCAGGCGCCGGAAAACGTGCCCGGCTCGCCATTTGTCGACCTGGGTTCACTCACGGGTACCTCGGGCCTGGGCATCGCCTTTATCACCGATAACCTCCTGCTGGACCTGGAACTGACCGCCATGGAGAAAACCGGCAATGGCGAAATCGTCTCGCAGCCCAAGGTGGTCACTTCCGACAAGGAAACCGCGCGCATTCTGAAGGGCACCGAAATTCCCTATCAGGAATCCACCTCTCAAGGTGCTACCTCGGTGTCGTTCAAGGAGGCGTCCCTGTCGTTGGAGGTCACGCCGCAGATCACCCCCGATGACCATGTGATCATGGTGGTCAAGGTCACCAAGGATGAGCCCGACTATCTCAACAAACTCAACGACGTACCGCCGATCAAGAAAAACGAGGTGAATGCCAAGGTGCTGGTCAAGGATGGCGAGACCATCGTCATCGGCGGGGTTTTCTCCAATACCCAAAGCAAAGTGGTAGATAAAGTGCCATTTTTGGGCGATGTGCCGTATCTTGGCCGCCTTTTCCGGCGCGATGTGCTGGCGGAGAAAAAATCCGAGCTGCTGGTATTCCTGACTCCGCGTATTATGAATAACCAGGCGATTGCTGTGAGTCGTTGATTCTGTGCGAAATTTGATTCTTGTAGGACCGATGGGGGCTGGAAAAAGCACCATCGGCCGATTGCTGGCCAAAGAGCTGCGCCTGCCATTCAAAGATTCCGACAAGGAAATTGAATTGCGCACGGGTGCCAATATCCCATGGATCTTCGATAAGGAAGGCGAGCTGGGTTTTCGCGACCGCGAGCAGGCGATGATTGCCGAGCTGTGCGGCTGCGATGGCGTGGTATTGGCCACCGGCGGCGGCGCGGTGATGCGCGATGAAAATCGGCGGGCGCTGCATGCCGGTGGTCGGGTGGTCTATCTGCATGCGTCGGTCGAGCAGCAGGTGGGGCGTACCGCCCGTGATCGCAATCGTCCTTTGCTGCGCACGGCGAACCCGGAAAAAACCTTGCGCGACCTGCTCGCGCTGCGCGATCCGCTGTATCGGGAAATCGCCGATCTGGTGGTGGAAACCGATGAGCGGCCGCCTAGGATGGTGGTTCTCGACATTCTCGAGCGCCTGCAACGGCTGCCACCCCGTTAAAGCCAGGCCCGAAATGCGCTATTCTCGGCGGCGCGCTATCACCCTGCGGGATGTGGCGTAGAGCCATCAAGCAGCGTCAGATCTCGACGTTACCGGTCGTCAATACATCTTCAACGCGGGGACACATGCAGACACTTAAGGTCGATCTAGGCGAGCGCAGCTACCCGATCCATATTGGCGAAGGTCTGCTGGACCAGCCCGAATTGCTGGCCCCGCACATTGCCGGGCGGCAGGTGGCAATCATCTCCAACGAGACGGTCGCGCCGCTGTATCTTGAGCGTCTGAGCCGCAGCCTGGCGGCGTACTCAGTGATCTCCGTGATTCTGCCCGATGGCGAAGCCCACAAGAACTGGGAAACCCTGCAACTGATCTTTGATGGCCTGCTGACCGCACGCCATGACCGCCGAACCACCGTGATTGCCCTGGGCGGCGGTGTGATCGGCGACATGGCCGGCTTTGCGGCGGCCTGCTACCAGCGCGGCGTGGACTTTATCCAGGTGCCGACCACCCTGTTGTCCCAGGTCGATTCGTCGGTGGGCGGCAAGACCGGTATCAACCACCCCCTGGGCAAAAATATGGTTGGCGCGTTCTACCAACCCCAGGCCGTGCTGATCGACACCGCGACCCTCAACACCTTGCCACCGCGGGAACTGTCGGCGGGCCTGGCGGAAGTCATCAAGTACGGGTTGATCTGCGACGAACCCTTCCTGGCCTGGCTGGAAGAACATGTGGACGCCCTGCGCGCACTCGACCAGGTTGCGCTCACCGAGGCGATTTCCCGCTCCTGCGCCGCCAAGGCGCTGGTGGTGAATGCCGACGAGCGGGAGTCCGGTGTGCGGGCCACCTTGAACCTGGGCCACACCTTCGGCCATGCGATCGAAACGCACATGGGCTATGGTGTGTGGTTGCATGGGGAGGCCGTAGCGGCTGGCACAGTGATGGCATTGGAAATGTCGCAACGTCTGGGCTGGATCAGCGCCCAGGAGCGGGATCGCGGCATCCGCCTGTTCCTGCGTGCCGGTTTGCCGGTTATCCCGCCGGAAGAGATGACTGAGGCGGACTTCCTCGAACATATGGCGATAGACAAGAAAGTGATCGACGGTCGCCTGCGACTGGTGCTGTTGCGCCATATGGGCGAAGCGGTAGTGACCGACGATTATCCGAAAGAGATTTTACAGGCCACGCTGGGAGCGGATTACCGCGCCCTGGCTCAGCTGAAAGGTTAATAAGATCCCGATGACTAGTTTGCATGCCGACGAGGCGTTCCTCGGCCATTACCAGTTAAGCCACGACCCTTTTGCTCCACGGGTGCCTGGTTTCAAATTTTTCCCGGCCCAGCGCAAGCCGGTGCTGGGGCAACTGCACCATCTCGCGCGCTACAGCCAGTTGCTGCTGGTTGTCACGGGCCCGTTGGGCAGCGGCAAGACCTTGCTGCGCCAGGCCCTGGTGGCCAGTACCAACAAACAGTCCGTACAGAGCGTGGTGGTGTCTGCCCGTGGCGCCGGTGATGCGGCGGGCGTGCTGCGTCAGGTAGCCCAGGCGCTGGATGTGGCCACTGCCGAGCCGAATGCGATCCTCAAGCAGGTGGTGCAACTGGGTCTGACCGGCCAGGAAGTCTACCTGCTGGTGGATGACGCCGAGCAGCTCGACGAGTCCGCCCTGGAAGCGCTGTTGGCGCTGGCGGCGGGCACGCCGGAAGGTCGCCCCCATGTGTTCCTGTTCGGTGAATCGTCGTTGATCGCCGATCTGGAGCAGATCAGCGGTGATCAGGAGCTGTTCCACGTTATCGAACTGCAACCGTACGAAGAGGACGAAACCCGGGAATACCTGGCTCAACGCCTCGAAGGCGCAGGGCAGGGCATCGAACTTTTCTCCGCTGCGCAGATCTCTGATATTCACGAAAGCTCCGACGGCTGGCCTGGCACCATCAACCAGGTCGCCCGCGATGCCATGATCGAAGCCATGATTGCCAGCCGCTCTGCGGTCAAGCGTCCAAAGATGGGGTTCACTATGCCTAAGAAGCACGTATTGGCAATTTCCGCCGTTGTCGTGGTTGCTGTTGCCGCCGCCTGGTTGATTCCGGGTCGCAGCAAGGCGCCGACCACCGCCGGTGCGCCAACCGAACAGGCGCAGTTGCCACTGGGCAAGCCCACGCCGAATGTCGAGTTCGCCAATTCCGGTCAGCCGACCAACCTGCCGATGGTGGGCCAGCCGGTGATGCGTGGCCCGCTCGCGGAAGAAGCCGGTGGTATCTCCGAAGGCGACGACGGTGTGCCGGTGGAAGGCTCCAGCGCCACACCGCCGACCGTGACCACTACTGCGCCACCTGCGGGCGTTCCCGCAGGTACGCCAGCGACCCCTGTGGCGCCAGCCGCCAAGCCGACCCCGGCACCGACCGTTGCCACTGCCAAGCCCGCGGCGCCAGTGGCGAAGCCGGCTCCGGCGCCAGCCGCCAAACCGGCTGAAAAGCCGGCAGCCACCGTCGCCAAGGCCGGCAGCAGTTGGTACAGCAGCCAGCCCACCGGCAACTTCGTCGTGCAGATCCTCGGCACCAGCTCCGAAGCGAACGCCCAGGCGTTCGTGAAAGAGCAGGGCGGCGAATACCGTTATTTCAAGAAAGTGCTCAACGGCAAGCCTCTCTACGTGATCACCTACGGCAGTTTCCCAAGCCGTGCCGCAGCTGATTCCGCCATCAAAGCCTTGCCAGCGAAGGTTCAGGCTGGTAAACCTTGGCCTCGCACTGTCGCCAGCGTTCAACAAGAACTGGCAGCAACTCGCTGAAGATCCGGCGGCCTTACCCAGGCCGCCCTCCCGGCACCTCAAAAAAGATCGCAAGGCGTGCAGCCCCTCCAGGCCGCGCGCTTTGTGGTGTCTGCGTTACAGTAGCTTTTGAGTCGTAGCGGTCAGAATTAAAAAAGTTTTGACTAGCACAGCATATCGCTTTAAACCTTTCATAAATGCGACATAGATTTGCGACATTTCGTCGCTAAATTTGTGAGCGTCTGTGTCGGTGTGTACAATGACCTCCCTTTTGCCCCCGCTAAGCCGGCGTACGTTCGGCGTGGAAGGTAACCGGTTGAATTGAAAAGAAATTTGCCTCGATATAAGAGGCAGCCTGGTGAGAAAGTGTCTATGAAAGCAGGTCTGTACCAACCCGATGAATTCAAGGATAACTGCGGTTTCGGCCTGATAGCCCATATGCAGGGCGAGCCCAGTCATACCCTTTTGCAAACGGCCATCGAGGCCCTGACCTGCATGACCCACCGCGGTGGGATCAACGCCGACGGCAAGACCGGTGACGGTTGCGGCTTGCTGATTCAAAAGCCCGACCAGTTCCTGCGCGCGGTCGCCAAGGAGCATTTCGCGGTCGACCTGCCCAAGCAGTACGCCGTGGGCATGGTATTTTTCAACCAGGACCCGGTCAAAGCCGAAGCCGCTCGCGAGAACATGAACCGCGAGATCATCGCTGCCGGCCTGCAGCTGGTGGGCTGGCGTAAAGTGCCGATCGACACCAGCGTGCTCGGCCGCCTGGCCCTGGAGCGCCTGCCGCAGATCGAACAAGTGTTCATCGCAGGCGACGGCCTGAGCGACCAGGATATGGCGATCAAGCTGTTCACCTCCCGTCGTCGCTCGTCCGTGGCCAACGCCGCCGATGTCGACCACTACATCTGCAGCTTTTCCCACAAGACCATCATTTATAAAGGCCTGATGATGCCGGCGGACTTGACCGCCTTCTATCCAGACCTGAGCGATGAGCGCCTGCAAACCGCCATTTGCGTGTTCCACCAGCGCTTCTCCACCAACACCCTGCCGAAATGGCCGCTGGCCCAGCCATTCCGCTTCCTCGCCCACAACGGCGAGATCAACACCATCACCGGCAACCGCAACTGGGCCGTGGCCCGTCGCACCAAGTTCGCCAACGATTTGATGGACCTGGAAGAGCTCGGCCCACTGGTCAACCGCGTGGGCTCCGACTCCTCCAGCATGGACAACATGCTCGAGCTGATGGTCACCGGCGGCATCGACCTGTTCCGTGGCGTGCGCATGATCATTCCGCCTGCGTGGCAGAACGTCGAGACCATGGACCCGGATCTGCGTGCATTCTACGAGTACAACTCGATGCACATGGAGCCGTGGGACGGCCCGGCCGGCGTGGTCATGACCGACGGTCGCTACGCGGTGTGCCTGCTCGACCGTAACGGTCTGCGCCCGGCCCGCTGGGTCACGACCACCAACGGTTTCATCACCCTGGCGTCGGAAATCGGCGTGTGGAACTACAAGCCGCAAGACGTTATCGCCAAGGGCCGTGTAGGCCCTGGCCAGATCCTCGCCGTGGACACCGAAACCGGCCAGATCCTCGACACCGATGCCATCGACAACCGCTTGAAGTCCCGTCACCCGTACAAGCAATGGCTGCGCAAGAACGCCCTGCGCATCCAGGCGACCATGGAAGACAACGACCACGGTTCGGCGTTCTACGACATCGACCAGCTCAAGCAGTACATGAAGATGTACCAGGTCACGTTCGAAGAGCGCGACCAGGTCCTGCGCCCGCTCGGCGAGCAGGGCTACGAGGCGGTCGGCTCCATGGGCGATGACACGCCGATGGCCGTGCTGTCCCAGCGCGTGCGCACGCCGTATGACTATTTCCGCCAGCAGTTCGCCCAGGTGACCAACCCACCGATCGACCCGCTGCGCGAAGCCATCGTGATGTCCCTGGAAGTGTGCCTCGGTGCCGAGCGCAACATCTTCCAGGAGTCGCCTGAGCACGCCTCCCGCGTGATCCTCAGCTCGCCGGTCGTTTCCCCGGCCAAGTGGCGTTCGCTGATGACCCTGGAGCGGCCGGGTTTCGACCGCCAGATCATCGACCTGAACTACGACGAGAGCCTCGGCCTTGAAGCCGCTGTGCGCAACGTCGCCGACCAGGCCGAAGAAGCCGTGCGCGCCGGGCGTACCCAGATCGTGCTGACCGACCGTCATATCGCTCCAGGCAAATTGCCGATCCACGCGTCTCTGGCCACCGGCGCGGTGCACCACCGCCTGACCGAAAAAGGCCTGCGCTGCGACTCCAACATCCTCGTGGAAACCGCCACCGCCCGCGACCCGCACCACTTTGCGGTGTTGATCGGCTTCGGCGCCTCGGCGGTGTACCCTTTCCTCGCTTATGAAGTGCTGGGTGACCTGATCCGTACCGGTGAAGTACTGGGCGACCTCTACGAGGTGTTCAAGAACTACCGCAAGGGCATCACCAAGGGCCTGCTGAAGATCCTGTCGAAGATGGGCATCTCCACCGTCACCTCCTACCGTGGCGCGCAGCTGTTCGAAGCCATCGGCCTGTCGGAAGAAGTTTGCGAGCTGAGCTTCCGTGGCGTGCCGAGCCGCATCAAGGGTGCGCGTTTCGTCGACATCGAAGCAGAACAGAAAGCCCTGGCCGCCGAAGCCTGGAGCGCGCGCAAGCCGATCCAGCAAGGTGGCCTGCTCAAGTTCGTGCACGGTGGCGAATACCACGCCTACAACCCGGACGTGGTGAGTACCCTGCAAGCCGCCGTGCAGCAGGGCGACTACGCCAAGTTCAAGGAATACACCGCGTTGGTGGATAACCGCCCGGTGTCGATGATCCGCGACCTGTTCAAGGTGAAGACCCTGGATACGCCGCTGGCCATCAGCGAAATCGAACCGCTGGAATCGATCCTCAAGCGCTTCGACTCTGCCGGTATTTCCCTGGGCGCCTTGTCGCCTGAGGCCCACGAAGCCCTGGCCGAAGCCATGAACCGCCTGGGCGCGCGTTCCAACTCCGGTGAAGGCGGTGAAGACCCGGCGCGCTACGGCACCATCAAGAGCTCGAAAATCAAGCAGGTTGCCACTGGCCGTTTCGGTGTGACCCCGGAATACCTGGTCAACGCCGAAGTGCTGCAGATCAAGGTGGCCCAGGGCGCCAAGCCCGGTGAGGGCGGCCAACTGCCGGGCGGCAAGGTCAATGGCCTGATCGCCAAGCTGCGTTATGCGGTACCGGGCGTGACCCTGATCTCGCCACCGCCGCACCACGACATCTACTCGATTGAAGACTTGTCGCAGCTGATTTTCGACCTGAAACAAGTCAATCCGCAGGCCCTGGTCTCGGTGAAACTGGTCGCAGAAGCGGGCGTCGGTACCATCGCCGCCGGCGTGGCCAAGGCCTATGCCGACCTGATCACCATCTCCGGCTACGACGGCGGCACCGGCGCATCGCCGCTGACCTCGATCAAGTACGCCGGCGCACCGTGGGAACTCGGCCTGGCGGAAACCCACCAGACCCTGCGCGGCAACGACCTGCGCGGCAAAGTGCGGGTGCAGACCGACGGCGGCCTGAAGACCGGCCTCGACGTGATCAAGGCCGCCATCCTCGGCGCCGAGAGCTTCGGTTTCGGCACCGCGCCGATGATCGCCCTGGGCTGCAAATACCTGCGCATCTGCCACCTGAACAACTGCGCCACCGGCGTCGCCACTCAGAACGAAAAGCTGCGCAAGGATCACTACATCGGCACCGTCGACATGGTGGTGAACTTCTTCACCTACGTCGCCGAAGAGACCCGTGAGTGGCTGGCCAAGCTCGGCGTACGTTCCCTGGAAGAGCTGATCGGGCGCACCGATCTGCTGGACATCCTCGAAGGCCAGACCGCCAAGCAACAGCACCTGGACCTGACGCCGTTGTTGGGCAGCGATCACATCCCGGCAGACAAGCCACAATTCTGCCAGGTGGATCGCAACCCGCCGTTCGACAAGGGCCTGCTGGCCGAGAAGATGGTCGAAATGGCCGGTTCCTCGATCAACGACGCCAGTGGTGGCGAATTCGCCCTGGATATCTGCAACTGCGACCGTTCCATCGGCGCACGCATCTCCGGCGAAATCGCACGCAAGCATGGCAACCAGGGCATGGCGAAAGCGCCAATCACCTTCCGCTTCAAGGGCACTGCGGGCCAGAGCTTCGGCGTCTGGAACGCCGGCGGCCTGCACATGTACCTGGAAGGCGACGCCAACGACTACGTAGGCAAGGGCATGACCGGCGGCAAGCTGGTCATCGTTCCGCCCAAAGGTAGCGTCTACAAGACCCAGGACAGTGCCATCATCGGCAACACCTGCCTGTACGGTGCCACCGGTGGCAAGCTGTTCGCCGCCGGTACGGCCGGTGAGCGTTTCGCCGTGCGTAACTCCGGTGCCCACACCGTGGTCGAAGGCACTGGCGATCACTGCTGCGAGTACATGACCGGGGGCTTTGTCGCGGTATTGGGCAAGACCGGTTACAACTTCGGTTCGGGCATGACCGGCGGTTTCGCCTACGTGCTCGACCAGGACAACACCTTCGTCGACAAGGTCAACCACGAGTTGGTCGAGATCCAGCGGATCAGCGGCGAAGCCATGGAATCCTACCGGAACCACTTGCAGCACGTGCTGGACGAGTACGTCGAGGAGACCGGCAGCGAATGGGGGCGTAACCTCGCCGAAAACCTCGATGATTACCTGCGTCGTTTCTGGCTGGTCAAGCCCAAGGCTGCCAACCTGAAATCGTTGCTTTCCAGCATCCGTGCCAACCCGCAGTGATATGCGCCTGAAGAGTTTGATGAGGTTTTAACATGGCTGAACGTCTGAATAACGACTTCCAGTTCATCGATGTCGGGCGCAAAGATCCGAAGAAGAAACTGTTGCGTCAACGCAAGAAAGAGTTCGTGGAAATCTACGAGCCCTTCAAACCCCAGCATTCGGCCGATCAGGCCCACCGCTGCCTGGGTTGCGGTAACCCGTATTGCGAATGGAAGTGCCCGGTGCACAACTTCATTCCCAACTGGCTCAAGCTGGTGGCCGAGGGCAACATCCTCGCCGCCGCCGAGCTGTCCCACCAGACCAACACCCTGCCGGAAGTTTGCGGCCGGGTGTGCCCGCAGGACCGCCTGTGCGAGGGTGCCTGCACCCTGAACGACGGCTTCGGCGCGGTGACCATCGGTTCGGTGGAGAAGTACATCACCGATACCGCGTTCGCCATGGGCTGGCGTCCGGACATGTCCAAGGTAAAGCCGACCGGCAAGCGTGTCGCGATCATCGGTGCGGGCCCGGCGGGCCTGGGCTGTGCCGACGTGCTGGTGCGCGGCGGCGTGACCCCGGTGGTGTTCGACAAGAACCCGGAAATCGGCGGCCTGCTGACCTTCGGCATCCCCGAGTTCAAGCTGGAAAAGACCGTGTTGAGCAATCGCCGCGAAGTCTTCACCGGCATGGGCATCGAGTTCCGCCTGAACACGGAGATCGGCAAAGACGTGACCATGGAGCAACTGCTCGAAGAATACGATGCGGTGTTCATGGGCATGGGCACCTACACCTACATGAAGGGCGGCTTTGCCGGTGAGGACCTGCCGGGCGTTTACGACGCGTTGGACTTCCTGATCGCCAACGTCAACCGCAACCTGGGCTTTGAAAAGTCGCCGGAAGATTTCGTCGACATGAAAGGCAAGAAGGTCGTGGTCCTCGGCGGCGGCGACACCGCGATGGACTGCAACCGTACCTCGATCCGCCAGGGCGCCAAGTCGGTGACCTGTGCGTATCGCCGTGACGAAGCCAACATGCCCGGCTCGCGCAAAGAGGTGAAGAACGCCAAGGAAGAAGGCGTGAAATTCCTCTACAACCGCCAGCCGATCGCCATCGTCGGTGAAGACCGCGTCGAAGGCGTGAAGGTGGTCGAGACCCGTCTCGGCGAACCGGACGCCCGTGGCCGCCGCAGCCCCGAGCCGATCCCGGGCTCCGAAGAGATCATCCCGGCCGACGCCGTGGTCATCGCTTTCGGTTTCCGCCCAAGCCCGGCGCCGTGGTTCGAGCAGTTCGAGATCCAGACCGACAGCCAGGGCCGCGTTGTCGCCCCGGAACAAGGCCAGTACAAGCACCAGACCAGCAACCCGAAAATCTTCGCCGGTGGCGACATGGTGCGCGGCTCTGACCTGGTAGTGACGGCGATCTTCGAAGGCCGCAATGCCGCCGAAGGGATCCTGGACTACCTGCAAGTCTGACCCTGATCCCAGGTTGAAATGCGATCAAAATGTGGGAGGGGGCTTGCTGTGGTGAGCGGGCTTGTCCCGCGCCGGGCTGCGAAGCAGCCCCTTTGATCTGCGGTGAACCCGACGGGGGCAAGCCCCCTCACCACAGCTAGCTACCGCGACAAATTGACCCGATAGACAAAAGGCACCGCTCTTGCCGTGCCTTTTGCGTCGCGCTCTGAGAAAATGCCCGCACTTTTTTTGCGGATGCCGACATGACTGCCCTCAAGAACGACCGTTTCCTTCGTGCCCTGCTCAAGCAACCCGTGGACGTCACCCCTGTGTGGATGATGCGCCAGGCCGGTCGCTACCTGCCGGAATACCGCGCCAGTCGCGCCCACGCCGGCGACTTCATGAGCCTGTGCATGAACCCGGAGTTCGCCTGCGAAGTCACGCTGCAGCCACTGGATCGCTACCCGCAACTGGACGCGGCCATCCTCTTCTCCGACATCCTCACCATCCCTGACGCCATGGGCCAAGGCCTGTACTTCGAGACCGGCGAAGGCCCGCGTTTCAAGAAAGTCATCAGCACCCTGGCCGATATCGAAGCCCTGCCGATCCCCGACCCGCACAAAGACCTTGGCTACGTGATGGACGCCGTCAGCACCATCCGCCGCGAGCTGAACGGCCGCGTGCCGCTGATCGGCTTCTCCGGCAGCCCATGGACCCTGGCCACCTATATGGTCGAAGGCGGCTCGTCGAAAGACTTCCGCAAGACCAAGGCCATGCTCTACGACAACCCGCAAGCCATGCACCTGCTGCTGGACAAGCTGGCCCAGTCGGTCACCTCCTACCTCAACGGCCAGATCATGGCCGGTGCGCAAGCCGTGCAGATCTTCGATACCTGGGGCGGCAACCTGTCCGCGGCGGCGTACCAGGAATTCTCCCTGGCCTACATGCGCAAGATCGTCAGCGGCCTGATCCGTGAACACGAAGGCCGCAAAGTGCCGGTCATCCTGTTCACCAAGGGCGGTGGCCTGTGGCTTGAGAGCATCGCCGACGCTGGCGCGGATGCACTTGGCCTGGATTGGACCTGCGATATCGGCGATGCCCGTCGTCGTGTAGGTGACAAGGTCGCGCTGCAAGGCAACATGGACCCGACCGTGCTGTACGCCAAGCCGGAAGCAATCCGCACCGAAGTCGGTCGCATCCTGGCCAGCTACGGCACAGGCAGCGGCCACGTGTTCAACCTCGGCCATGGCATCACTCCGGAAGTGAACCCGGACCATGCGGGTGCGTTCCTGCAGGCCGTGCACGAGCTGTCAGCGCAATACCACCCGTAATATTCCCGCCTGAATCGGATCCCCCTTTGCCTGGCGAAGGGGGATTCGTTGCGTTTCAGCGTTCGTTAAGTCCTGCCTTGGTAGTGTGGGTGCTTTGGGATTTCTCCTACAGCCTCCGGTAACTTGCCTCGGTAAAAATCCTACCCGACTCTTCCTCTCGCCAGTGCATGGCGTTTATTGTCAGGTGATATCAGGATGAACACTTCAGCGTATTCAACGAGCCAGAAACTGCTGCATTGGGTTTCGGCTGTCATTATTGTGTGGGCGTTATTGTCGGGTTTTTTCGTGGCGGTATTCAGCGTGCCCGCCTCGGTCAAGGCGTGGGTGGCGTTCTTCAATGTGTCGCTGACCACTGTCTATATTCCGGTGTTTGTCTTGCGGGTTTATTGTTCCTTTGCCCACGGCCTGGACTTTTCCGTCAAGCGAACACTGCAGGAATACCTGGCGTTGCTGGTTCACAAGGCCATGTACCTGGTGCTCGCCGTGGTGTTGGCGACCGGCGTGCTGATGATGGATCGCCCGATCAATATCTTTAACCTGCTCTCCATCGCCCCTCTCGACAACGACCCGGCCCGCATCGCCCTGTATACCCGTGTGCATGTGCTCTCGTGTGTGGGGTTGCTGCTGATGCTGGTCCTGCATATCGGCGCCGTGGTCATGCATGAGCGCCGAGGCAAGCGGGTGATGGCGCGGATGTTGTTCAAGGCGCCGGTTGTTCAAGGGGCGGTCAGCGGCGGCAACTTCGCCAACTTCAACGCCACCAGCAACGCACCCATCAATAGCGCCACGATAAACGCGCCGATGCCGTTCCATCCGCCGAAGTGCCAGAAGAATCCGCCCGCTGTCCCGGCGATGCTTGAGCCTACGTAATAGCAAAACAGATACAGCGACGACGCCTGCCCCTTGGCTTTCACCGCGCGGCGCCCGATCCAGCTGCTGGCCACCGAGTGGGCGCCAAAGAAGCCGAAGGTGAAGATCAGCATGCCCGGCACCACCAGCCACAGTGGGGTGAACAGGGTCAGGGCCATGCCGGCGAGCATCAGCACGATGGTGGCCCAGAGCACGCGGCGGCGGCCGAGGCGGTCGGCCAGGGAGCCGATTTTCGCCGAGCTGTAGATGCCCGAGAGGTACACCAGCGACAGCAGGCCCACCACGGCCTGGCTCAGGTCATACGGGTCGGCCAGCAGGCGATAGCCGATGTAGTTGAACATCGTCACGAACGCGCCCATCAGCAGGAAGGCTTCAAGGAACAGCCACGGCAGGCCGGCATCCTTGAAATGCATGACGAAGCCATCCACCAGGCTGCGGGGCTTGAGGCTGCTGGCGCGGAAGTTGCGCGATTCGGGGAGAATCTTCCAGAACACCGTGGCGGCAATCAACGCCAGGGCGCCGATGATCAGCATTGCGGTGTGCCAGCTGACGAAGTCGATCAGTACACCGATGATCAGGCGTCCGCTCATGCCCCCGATGGCATTGCCGCCGATGTACAGGCCCATGGCCAGGCCGATGTGCTGGGGGTGGATCTCTTCGCTCAGGTACGTCATCGCCACGGCAGCCAGGCCGCTCAAGGACAGGCCCACCAGCGCACGCATCAGCAAAATCCCTTCCCAGGACGGCATCAAGCCGCTGGCGATGGTCGCCAGCGCTGCGCAAAACAACGCGGCGACCATCACCGGCTTGCGGCCCAGGGTGTCGGAAATCGGCCCGGTAATCAGCAAGCCCAGCGCCAGCATCGCCGTCGCCACTGAGAGGATCAGACTGCTTTGTGCCGCATTGATGGAGAACTCGTGGGACAGCGCCGGCATCATCGGCTGCACGCAATACAGCAGGGCGAACGTGGCGAAGCCGCCGGAGAACAGCGCCAGCACCGTGCGCATGAACATCGGCGTGCCTTTTTCGATGTACGCGTCATTGAGCTGCGCCACCACCTCATCCAGGGCGGTGGGCGGGACTTCTTGGGCGAATGGAGCGACAGCAGATTTCACGGAGACCTCGGGGAGGAAAAGCCTGCCAAGACTGGCAATGCAAAAAAGAATATAGCTGGCTAATGATTCTTTCCAATATATTGTTCGACCCGTTTGATAGCTTTTACGACCTAATGAGGCTGGCATGGAATTACGTCACCTGCGGTACTTCATCGCTGTCGCCGAGGAGCTGCACTTTGGTCGCGCGGCGCAGGTGCTGGGCATCTCGCAACCGCCGTTGAGCCAGCAGATCCAGGCGCTGGAGCAGGAGGTGGGGGCTCGGTTATTCGAGCGGACCAATCGTCGGGTCGAACTGAGCGAGGCCGGACGCCTGTTCCTGCACGAGGCGCGGCTGGTGCTGGCCCAGGTCGACAAGGCGGCGGACGTGGCCCGCCGTGCGCAGTTGGGGGAACTGGGCGAATTGAAGATTGGCTTCACCTCGTCGGCGCCGTTCAACTCCACGATTCCGCAGGCGATCTTCGCGTTTCGCCAAGCCTTCCCGGCGGTGCACCTGAACCTGCAGGAAATGAGCAGCACCGAAGTGGCCGAGTCGCTGGTGGATGAGTCGATCCAGGTTGGGCTGATGCGTCCGCTGCCGCTGCCGGACTCATTGAGTGTGATCGAGCTGATGCGCGAACCGCTGGTTGCCGTATTAAACGCTGACCACCCCTTAGTGGAGGGCAGTGAGCGTGGCCTGTACCTTGCGCAACTGGCGGAGGAACCGTTTGTATTTTTCCCTCGCACCTACGGCAGTGGCCTGTACGCCCAACTGCTCAACCTGGCCCGTGATGCCGGCTTCAGCCCGCACTTCGCCCAGGAAGCGGGGGAGGCGATGACCATCATCGGGTTGGTGGCGGCGGGCTTGGGCGTGTCGGTGCTGCCGGCGTCGTACCAACGGATACGCATCGATGGCGTGGTCTATCGCACCTTGCTGGATCAGGAGGCGGTGACGGCGGTATGGCTGGTGCAGCGCAAAGGCGCACAAACGCCGATGGCGAAGGCGTTTGTGGAGTTGTTGGTGGTGACCGGGCTAGCCCCAAATCTGACGCTGTGATCTGCCTGAAAAAACGCGGTGATCTTAATGGGGCTGCTACGCAGCCCAACGCTGGCGGTGCGACGATTCGACAAGCCCGCTCGCCACAGAGGTTGTGCCCGGCCTTGGTTTTACTTCGACGTTCCCGTCTGCTCAAACAACTGCGCTGCCGACCCTGCCTCACCACTCACGCCATTGCTGCGCAATCCCGCCATGATGTCGCTGTCCAGGTTGTTCACCCAACGGTTGTAGTTGCGATGGATCTTGCCGTCCTTGTAGCCCAGTTGGCGGCTGTCGCGGTAGGTGATGGCGTAGCTGCTGCGGGTGTAGCGGATGTCGATGGCCGCATAGTACTGGTTGCGCACGGTGATCTCGGCCTGCACCAGCTGCGGGCTCAGGCGTTGCACCGTCCATTCGCGTTTTTGCAGGGCGTTGACGATCACCGTTTTCATTTTCTCTTCACTGAGCTGGGCGTCGGCCGGCAGGTCGTGCTGGGTGTTGAGGATCGGTTTGCTGGTACAGCCGGCGGCGGTCAGCAGGGCCAGGGTGATCAGCGTAGCGCGTAGCAAGGAAGACATTCCGTATTCTCCAATCGATTAAAAAGTCAGGACCAGCGGCGGAAGATCAGCGACGTATTGACGCCGCCAAAGGCAAAGTTGTTGTTCATCACGTAGTCGTGATGCATCTCGCGAAATTCACCCTGCAGGTAATCCAGCTCGCCGCAGTGCGGGTCGACGGAGTCCAGGTTGAAGGTGTGCACGTATTGGTCGCGGTTCATCATCTCGATGCTGAACCACGATTCCAGCGCACCGCAGGCGCCCAAGGTGTGGCCGAGGAAGCTTTTCTGCGAGCTGATGGGCATGCGGCTGCCGAACAGGCTGCTGGTGGCCTGGGTCTCGGCGATGTCGCCCTGGTCGGTGGCGGTGCCGTGGCCGTTGACGTAGCCGATGGCGGCAGGCTCCAGGCCCGCATCTTCCAGGGCCAGCTCCATGGCGCGGCGCATGGTTTTCTGTTCCGGGCGCGTGGTGTGCTGGCCGTCGGCATTGCTGCCGAAGCCGACGATCTCGGCATGGATATGCGCACCCCGCGCCAGTGCGTGTTCCAGTTCTTCGAGCACCAGCATGCCGCCGCCTTCGCCGATCACCAGGCCGTCGCGGCCGCTGTCGTAGGGACGTGGGCTGGTCTGCGGCGCATCGTTCTTCAGGCTGGTGGCATACAGCGCGTCGAACACCATGGCTTCGGTGGGGCACAGCTCCTCGGCGCCGCCGGCGAGCATCAACGGCAGGCGGCCGAACTTGATCGCTTCATAGGCATAGCCGATGCCCTGGCTGCCGCTGGTGCACGCGCTGGACGTGGGGATCAGCCGCCCGGTGAGGCCAAAGAAGATGCTGATATTCGCCGCCGTGGTGTGGGGCATCATGCGCACGTAGGAGTTGGCGTTCAGCCCCTCGGCCACCGAGTTCAGCAACATATTGCCGAAGGCCTTGATCTCATCGGTACTGCCGGTGGACGAGCCACAGGCCACGCCCATGCGCCCGTCCTTGATCGACTCGTCACCGAGCAAGCCCGCGTCCTGCAACGCCTGTTCCGCGGCCCACACCGCCAGGCGCGAGACGCGGCCCATGCTGCGCAGCTGCTTGCGCGTCCAATGGGCGGGCACGACGAAATCATCGACCGGCCCGGCCAGGCGCGTGTTCAATTCGGTAAAACGCTCCCACTCGTCCATGCGTCGGATGCCGCTGCGGTTGGCGCGGAAGTTGGCGGCGATGGTGTCCCAGTCGCTGCCCAGGGAGGTCACGCCGGCCATGCCGGTGACGACGACGCGTTTCATCAGCACAGGCCTCCATTCACGGCCAGGACCTGGCGCGTGATATAGCCGGCTTCAGCCGACATGAGGAAATTCACTGCACCGGCGACTTCTTCCGGGGTGCCCATGCGTTGCGCCGGGATCATCTTCATCAGCTCTTCCACCGGTACGTTTTCATCCAGCATGGCGGTGTCGATCAGGCCGGGGGCGACGCAGTTGACGGTGATCCTGCGCTTGCCCAGTTCGATGGCGAGGGCCTTGGCCGCACCGATCAGGCCGGCCTTGGAGGCGCTGTAGTTGACCTGGCCACGGTTGCCGATCAACCCCGACACCGAGGTGATGCACACGATACGCCCGGCTGCGCGACGACGAATCATCGGCATCATCACCGGGTGCAGCACGTTGTAGAAACCATCCAGGTTGGTGCGCATCACCACGTCCCAATCGTCTTCGGACAGGGCCGGGAAGGCGCCGTCGCGGGTCAGGCCGGCGTTGAGCACCACGCCGTAATAAGCACCGTGTTGCTCAACATCGGCTTCAAGGATCTGCTTGCACGCGGCGCGGTCCGCCACATCGAATTGCAGCACCCGCGCCTGGCGGCCCAGGGCCTCGATCTCGACCTGTACCGCGCAGGCTTCGGCCCGACCGCTGCGGCAATGCAGCACGATGTCATGCCCGGCCTGGGCCAGGCGCAGGGCAATGGCGCGGCCGATGCCACGGCTGGAGCCGGTGACCAGTACGGGTTCAGTCATGGCGTTTCGTCCTTCGATTCATCTAAATAGTTGGCCGCCTGGGGCGGTCGAAATACATTCAAGCGGGCGCTGGCCTGGATACCGCTACCGGTGAGGTGGCATTCGAACACACCCATGCCGTTGTCGTCTTCCAGGGAACGCAGGCCGTGGATGTTCAACTCGGCGCCGGCCGGGAAGTGTTCCACGTTGCACTCGAACTTGCGTGTGCCGAGCAGGAAGCCCAGTTCCACCGCTTCACCCTTTTGACGGGCGCGGCAGCCGGCGTAGGCGGCGACGCTCTGCGCCATCAACTCGATGCCGACCCAGGCCGGCAGGCTGCCGTCAGGGCGGTTGAACAGGCCGCCGGGCTTGACGGTGAGGCGGGTGTGAATCTGCTCTTCATCGAACGACAGTACCTGGTCGATCAGGATCATGTCGCCCGCGTGGGGCAGCAGTTCGGCGAGTGGCCAATCGGTCATGGGGCCTCTCCGATTATCAGGCTGACATTGTTGCCGCCGAAGGCAAACGAGTTGCTCATCAGTCGGGGTTTTTCCAAGGTGTCCCCCGCCTGCGCCCATTGCAGGGCGGGCAGCGCGGGGTCGGCCTGGCCGTCCCACACATGGGGCGGCACACGGCCGTGGGCCAGGCTCAGCCAGCAGAACGCTGCTTCCAGCGCGCCGGCCGCGCCCAGGGTGTGGCCGCTCATGGGTTTGGTCGACGAGCAGGCCACGCCGTCGGGGAACAGGCTGGCGACGGCCAGGCTTTCCATGGCGTCGTTGTGTTGGGTGGCGGTGCCGTGCAGGTTCAGGTAGCCGATCTGCCCGGGCTGCACGTTCGCACTGGCCAGGGCCTTGCGCATCGCCTGCAACGCGCCTTTGCCGGTGGGTTCCGGCGCGGAGATATGGTGCGCATCGCAACTCGCACCGCTGCCCAGCAGGGCGATCGCCGCAGGCGCTTTAGTCATCAGGAACAGCACCGCCGCTTCGCCGATATTGATGCCGTTGCGGTTCACCGAAAACGGGTTGCAGCGTTCGTTGGACACCGCTTCCAACGCGCCGAACCCATTGAGGGTCAGCTTGCACAGGCTGTCGACGCCGCCGCAGAGCACCGCGTCGCACACTCCCAGGTCGAGCAGGCGTTGTGCGCTCATCAAGGCCCGGGCGCTGGAGGTGCAGGCGGTGGAAATCACATAGGCCGGGCCGCTCAGTTGCAGCCAGTCGGCGAGAAAATTCGCCGGGGCGCTGAGTTCCTGTTGCTGGTAGTCATAGTCGCTGGGGAAGTGCTGATCGCGCAGGTACTGGGCGATACCGCGGCTGGCTTCGTCGATGCCCGAGGTGCTGGTGCCGAGCACCACCCCGACCCGCGAGGCGCCATAGCGGTGGATCGCCTGGCGAATCTCGCCCTCGATCTGCAGCGCCGCCTCCAGCAGCAGTTGGTTATTGCGGCTGCTTTGCTGGCCGAGTTCCGTCGGAATGGTCGCCAGCTCGCCGTGCACACTGCCTACCGGCAGCGTGCGCTCCGGCACCCAGCCGCTTTCGGCACGCATCCCCGAGCAGTCGCCGGCAAACAGGCTGCGACTGACGGCGGCCTGGCCACGGCCGAGGGCGCAAATCACGCCGAGGGCATTGAGGTAGGCGCTCATCGGGCGGCACCGAGCGGCGTGATGCGGTAGCTCAAGGGCTGGCCGCTCATGTTCACACTGAAGACTTCTGACGATTGGTAGACGATCTGCCAATGGCCCGGCAGGGTGCGCGTGAGGTCCATCGCCTGGGCGCCAGGGTAGAGAGCGCGCACGTCATCGGCCGAGGCCAAGGCAAACAACAGTGCGGCAAACAGCTCGCGTGCCTGGGGATTGGGCGGCAGCAGACCGTCGGCCTGCCACTGGCCATCGATCAGTTTTTGCCGGGCCTGGGGAATGCCCAGGGGGTCCATCATCGACCAGCGGAGTGCGCCGCCTTCGCGTTGGATCACCAGCAGCCAGTCCTGGTTCTGGCCGTCTGCCAGGCGCTGCACATGCAGCTGTAGCGGCAAGGCCAAGGCCGGGGTTTTTTCAGGCAGCGGCGGCTGGCTGGCGCAGGCGCTCAGCAGCAACAGGCAACCGATCAATAGGCTGCGCATCATGGTGCGGCGCTCGCCAGGGGTTTGCGCGCCACGCAGTTGACCAGGGTTTCCTCACGCTGGCCCACCGGCGGCGGGTTACGCAGGCCCCAGCGCTCCAGCAGGCCGAAGTCGCGGGAACGGCTCCACCACAGGTAGGGGTACGAAACGTTCTGCGGGTCGAACTCAAAGCCCTGCTCGCGGAGCATCTGCAGGTACTCTTCGGCGCTTTTCTGCACATGCATGGGATGGCGGAACAGCCAGCGAATGACCCAGGTGTCGATATAGGCTTCGGTGGATTCGGCAAACAGCAAGTAACCGCCCGGCTTGAGCACCCGGTAGAACTCCTTGAGTGCGCGATGCTGTTCAACCAAGTGATGGAAGGTCTGGTGGCAGAACAGGATGTCGACGCTGGCGTCCGGCACATCGAGGGTGGCGCAGTCACTGCCGATCAATTCGATGGCCAAGCCCTGGCGCGCGGCTTCGGCCTTGCTCAGTTCCAGGCTGTGGGGGTCGGCATCCAGGCCGATCAGGCGCGCGGGGGCAAACACCTGCTGCAAGTACTGGAATGACTTGCCCTGGCCGCAACCGGCGTCCAGCAGCACCGGCGCCTCGGGCAACGGGTCGGTGAACAGGCTGCGCAGGTCGTTGATTGCCACGCGCAATACATGGTGCTGCCAGGTATGGCTGCGCAGGAACCAGAAGCCGAAGCGGGTTTCTTCGACGTAGTTTTTACTCAGGTATTGAGACGTCATACCGGTTCACTCGCACAAATTTCCGACAACATCCGCAAGCGCCGCTTGGGCTCGCTGACAAACGGGTTGCGTTCGTCCCACGCGTAACCTGCGAGGATCGAACTGATCATCCGGCGAATGTCCGGTGAGCTGCCGGGGTGGAAAATCACATCCTGGAAGGTGCCTGCATACCAGCCCTCGACGTAGCAGCGGAAGGTGTCGACACCGCGCTTGAGCGGCTCGGCAAACTCGGTTTGCCAGTCCACGGTCTCGCCTTTGAGCTGACGATGCAGCACGCCGGCGGCCATGCTCGCCGAGCGCATGGCGATGGTCACGCCGGAGGAGAACACCGGGTCGAGGAATTCCGCCGCATTGCCCAGCAGCGCAAAGCCGGGGCCGTGCAGGGTTTTGACGTTGGCCGAGTAGCCGCCGATGGTGCGCGCGGGGGTATCCCACACAGCGTGACGCAGTACACCGGACAGGCTTGGGGTTTCATCGATAAAACCCTGCAGGCAAGCGTCGAGATCGCTGTCGCGGCCGTCGAAATGCTCCTTGGCCGCGACCACGCCCACCGAGCAGCGACCGTTGCTGAACGGGATGGTCCAGAACCAGATGTCGCGTTTCGTAGGGTGCGTGGTGACCAGGATCTTGGTGCGATCGAAGCCTGGGTGTTCGATGCGGTCTTCAACGTGGGTGAACACCGCCTGGCGCAGCGGGAAATGCGACGGCGCCTCCAGGTCGAGCAGGCGCGGCAGCACGCGGCCGTAGCCGCTGGCATCAAGCACGAACTTAGCCTTGATGTGGTACTCGCTGCCGTTCTCACGGCGCACATGCAGGTAGCGGCACTCACCGGAGAAATCCACGCCGACGATGGTTTCGCCGTAGCGGATGTCGACGCCTTGCTGGGCGGCCTGATCGGCCAGCAACTTGTCGAACTCGCCGCGCTGCACCTGGAAGGTGGTGGGCTTGCCGTTGCTGAAGGTGTCACCGAAATCGAACGCGCTGTAACGCTCGCCCCAGGCAAACGCGGCACCGGTTTTTACCTGGAATCCCGCCGCCTGCACGGCGTCGAGCATGCCGGCTTCCTCGATAAAATCGATGCAGTGCGACAGCAGGCTTTCGCCGATCGAGAAGCGCGGGAAATGCTGGCGCTCGATGATCAATACATCATGCCCTTTGCGTTTGAGCAGTGCGGCGGCAATCGCGCCGGATGGCCCGGCACCAATCACCACGACCTGGCGACGTTCCATTTCAACTATGGGCACGAGGGCTCCTTGCCGCTTTGGCGATAACTACATTCATGAGGCGTGTTTCCGTTGGCCGGCCCAGGGGGCCAGCATAAAGCTGAATGCCAGGCCCAGGCTGACCGACAGGCCGAAATTACTCACTGCCGGGGTACTGGACACCGCCAGCAGGCCGAACGACAACCAGGTCGTCAGCGCTGCCAGCAGCGTCCCTAAAAGGCTGACCGCGGGGCCGCCGATCTGTTCGCGCATCAAAATCGCATAGTCGACACTGATGGCCGTGACCAGCAGCAACCCGAACAGGCTGAACAGGGTCAACGGCTGGCCCAGCCAACCCAGGCTGGCCAGGCTGCACAGTGCAGCCAGCAACGGCAGGGCGACGATGCGCAAGGCCCCGCTGAAGCCGAACGGCAGGATCAGTAACAGCACGATCAGCACGCACGACATCAACTTCAATTCGGCGGCGCTGATCTGCGTGTCGGCGAATACACGGTTCAAATCCCCGAGACGATCCACCAACTGCACGCCGGGCAAGTCCACGGCCTGCACCCGCAGCAGCGCCGGGTTGTTCAAGCCCTGCAGGCTGACCATGGCCGCCACGCCGCCGTCCACCGGGCCCAGCCACAGCGTGCGCCAGGGTTCGGCCAAGGGGCCCACCAGCGCAGCGTCGATGTCTTCGGTGGGCAGCGCTTGCAGTTGCGCGATTTCGGCGTGCAGGGCGCTGGCGGGCACGCCGAGGTCCAACAGAGGCTGCCAGTGTTGTGGGAGTGTGCTCAGGGCATCGCGCAGTTGCTGCTGTTCGGCGGGCAGGCTGACCAGTTGGTTGAGCGCCAGGTAACCCTGGAGCTTGTCCATATTCACCAACTGGTCCAGGCGTTGGCCCAGGGCGGCTTGGCGCTCCAGCAACTGCGGCTGGTTGTCGGCCCGTATCAGGAAAAACTGGCTGGTGGGCTGGAAACCGGTAATGCGCGCCACGGCCTGTGCCTCTTGCAGCAACTGCGGCGGCGCGCCGATCCACTGGCGGATATCGTTTTTGCTGTTCAGCTGCCAAAGGCCGCCGGCGCAGAACAGCAGCACCCACACCAGCAGCACCGGACTGGGCACACGCTTGAGCAAGGCGGCCCGCACCTGCCACAGGCATTCGGCGACGCGCAGCGGCCATTGTGCCGGGCGCAGTTCGACACCCTTGAGCAGTGCCGGCAGCAGGCACACCGCTGACAGGTAGGCGCCGACCAGGCCCGCGGCGGAGAACACCGCGATTTGCGTCAAGGCCGGGAAGGGCGTCCAGGCCAGCGCCAGGTAGCCGATGCAACTGGTGGCCAGGCTCAGGCTCAGCCCTGGCAGCGTCAGGCGCAATGCCGGCCAACTGCGCCAGGGGTTCATGCTCCAGCTTTTCGACAGGTAGTGCAGCGGGTAATCCACCGCGACGCCGATCAGGCTGGAGCCGAGCACCAGGGTCATCACATGCATATGCCCGAACAGCGCCACACAAGCGACGGCACCAAACAGCATGCCCACCAGCACCGGTACAAACGCCAGCAGTACTCGCCCGCGGCGGAACGCCAGCAACAGCAACAGCAGAATGCCGACGGTGGCGCCGCCGCCGACCCAGGTGATTTCCCGCGTGGCCTGTTGCTGGCCATTGGCGGCGTAAAGCAAACCGCTGGCGGCGAGCAATTGCGCGCCGTGTTCGCCGGCCTGCGTGCGGCTGGCCTGGAGCAGATCCGCCACCTGCAGCGGCAGTTTCATGTCGAAGGCATTGCCGGTGGTGCGTGCGCGCAGCAGCACCCAGCTTTTGCCGTCGGCATCGGCGATCAAGGCGCCGCTGCCGATGTCCAGTTGCACCGAGCCGTGCTGCGGCTGGCTGTTCTGGATGCGCCCGGTCAGGCCCAGCCAGTCGTCCTGGCTCGGCACCAGGCTGAAGCCGGTGAAGGGGTCGAACAGCGACTGCACCCGTTGCTGGATGAACGCGTCGGGGTGGTCGATCAGCTGTTCGCGGTCCTTGGCCGAGAGCATCGCCAGGCGTCCGCGCAGCAACTGTTCACGCAGTGCCGGCAGGTCGGCTTGCAGGTTCCATTGCACCTTCTCGAACAAGCCGCTGGCCTGCCAGCGCTCGCCCAATTGCTGGGCCACGGCCACCGCTTGCTGGCGATCGGCGTGTCCCACCAACACCAGCATTTCGCGGTTGAGCGGCTCCTGCATGCGCTGTTCGGCTTGCAGTTCCAGGGCGTCCGGCGTACTGCCCGGCACCAGCTCCATCAGGTTGGCCGACAGCGGTGCGCCGTGGCGCCACTGCCAGCCGGCCAGGGCCAGCACGGCCACCAGCAGGATCAGGAAGAGGCGGGGCAGCAGGCGCTCACTGGGCAAAGTCGTGTTGCTCCGCGTCGCTCAATGGCTGGCCGGCGCTGCTGTCCTGCATGCGCAGCACGGTGCTGTCGCCCTGGGTTTCCAGCAGTTCGATCTTCTGCACCAACTCACCACCATCGATATTGATCTGGGTGAATACCTGATTGAGCAGCAGTGAACGCGGGAGCAGCGTGAGCTTCCATTGCCGGGCTTGGCCTTGCAGTTGCAGCTCGAAGTCGCGCTGCAAGCCGCTGCTGTCGCCCTGGAGCACGGCGAGGAACAGACGGTTCTGTTCGGCACCGGCGCTCTTGTTCGGCAGCAGTTGCCAGCCGTTGGCGTCACGCCGGGCGATGCCCTGGGCGCTGATGCGGTAGTCCTGTTGCAGCGGGGTTTTCAGCAGCCACAGCAGGCCGTGGTCCTTGGCCAGGACGAAGGTGCCCTTGCTGACCAATGGCTGCGGCAGCGCACGCAGGTGTTTTTCCTGGGTGAAGCTGCCGTGGATCACTGAGGGTTTGGCCAACTGGTCGCTGAGTTGTTGCAGGTCGAAGGCGTGTGCCGCCCCAGAAAAACCAAACAACACCAACACTGTAGGAGCGAGCTTGCTCGCGAAAAACCCGAGAGCGCCGCGGGGTATCAGGAAACCCGCGTTATCGTTGACGATCTTCGCGAGCAAGCTCGCTCCTACAGAGAACGGGGTCAGCATTTCAGGGCCCTTTCGACGGCGTCGGTGAATACTTTGGGCGAGGCCAGCTGCATCTCGCGGCTGGCGATTTCCACCGCCACCTGCACGGTGCTGGCGCGGGTCAGGCGCTCGCCGCTGGCCAGGTCGGTGATCAGGTAATTGACCTTCAAGCGGTTCTCCCATTCCACCAGGCTGGCGCGCACGTTGATCGTCTGGCCGAACACCGCACCGCGCACATAGCGCAGTTGCATGTCGATCACCGGCCAGGCGTAGCCGGCTTCGAGCATGGCCGTGTAGTTGTGGCCGATCTTGTCCAGCAGCGCGCAGCGTGCGATTTCCAGGTACTTCACGTAATGCCCGTGCCAGACGACGTTCATCGTGTCGACGTCAAAAAACGGCACCAGGATTTCGGTGTCGCTGTGCAGTACGCCAGGGCTACGCATGCAGCCTCCAGTGTTGCTCGGCGATGCGTTGCAGGCACAGGCGCAGTTCGCCTTCGAGGGCACGGTCTTCGATGACCGGCGGGAAGTCCTGGGCCAGCTCTGCATGCATGGCCGCCAGCGCCGGGGGCAACGGGCGTGCGTCGTCGGCCTGGGCGCGCAGCCACACGCCCTGGTTGGCGGCGAGCAGGGTGGCGGCGGCGACCTGTTCGGTCAGCTCCAGCACGCGGATCGCATCGCGGGCGGCGATGGTGCCCATGCTCACCTTGTCCTGGTTGTGGCACTCGGTGGAGCGCGAGAACACGCTGGCCGGCATGGTGTTTTTCAGTGCTTCGGCGGTCCAGGCGCTGGTGCCGATCTGCACCGCCTTGAAGCCGTGGTTGATCATCGCGCGGTCCGCCGGTGCACCGGACAGGTTGCTCGGCAGGCCGTGGTTGTAGCGCACGTCCACCAGCAGGGCGAGCTGGCGGTCGAGCAGGTCGGCGACGTTGGCCACCAGGGTCTTGAGGCTGTCCATGGCAAAGGCGATATGCCCACCGTAGAAATGTCCGCCGTGCAGCACGCGTTCTTCTTCGGCGTCGATGATCGGGTTGTCGTTGGCGCTGTTCAGCTCGATCTCGATAAACGAACGCAGCCAGTTCAGGCTGTCCGCGAGCACGCCGAGGACATGGGGCGCGCAGCGCAGCGAGTAGCGATCCTGCAGGCGATGCAGTGGCGCGGTCGGCGCGTCGATCGCCAGGTCCTCGCGCAGCCAGGCGGCGACTTGCATCTGCCCCGGATGTGGCTTGGCGGCGAACAGACGCTCGTCGAAGTGTTCCGGGTTGCCTTGCAGCGCCACCACGTTCAGCGCCGTGATGCGCGTGGCCAGTTGCAGCAGGTAGTCGGCACGGGCGAAGGCCAGGCAAGCGATGCCGGTCATCACCGCGGTGCCGTTCATCAGCGCCAGGGCCTCTTTGGGGCGCAGGACCAGCGGCTCCCAGCCGAGTTCGCGGTGCACGTCGGCTGCCTGGCGACGCTCGCCACGGAACAGCACTTCGCGCTCGCCGGACAGGGTCGCGGCCACGTAGGACAGCGGCGTCAGGTCACCGCTGGCGCCCACCGAGCCTTCTTCCGGGATCAGTGGCAGCACGTCGTGTTCGAGGAACCCATGCAGGCGCTCCAGCAGTTCCACGCGCACCCCGGAGACACCGTGGCACAGCGACTGCAAGCGCGCCGCCAGCACCGCACGGGTGGCTTGGGCGTCGAGCAACTTGCCCAGGCCGCAACCGTGGAAGGTGTACAGGTGACGGGGCAGGGCCTCGACGTGTTGCAACGGCACCGCGACCACGCAGGAGTCACCGTAGCCGGTGGTTACGCCGTAGATCACGCCTTCCTTGTCCAGCAGCGAGTCGAGGAACTGCGCGCCCTTGGCAATGCGTTGGCGATAGGCGGCATCGCCTTGCAGCTGGGTAGGCACCTGACGGTTGGCCAGGGCCAGCACGTCTTCGATGCGCAGGGGGCATTCGCCAAAGGTTACCGGCTCAAGATGCGTCGTCATCGGTCTTCCAGAAAGGGTAAAAGTTGAACCATTGTTGGGGCGCTTCCAGGCAGAACTGGCCCAGGCGTGCGGCGTAGCGCGCGGTCCACAGGGCGATGACCTGCTCGCGGGTGCTGCGTTTCCATTCGATCAATTGCGCGAAGGGCTCGATGCTCAGGCGATAGCGGCCCTGGTGTTTCAGGCACATCAGCAGGTTGACCGGGCATTTCAGCAGGCCCGCCAGCAGCCACGGGCCTTGGGGGAAGGCAGCGTCATGGCCGAGGAAGTCCACGCGCACCGTGCGCCCGCCATGCAAGGGCACGCGGTCGCCGGCAATCGCCAGCCACTCGCCGTCGTCCAGGCGCTGGCTGAGCAGCAGCATGGTGGCCGGGTCCAGCTCGCTGATCTGGATCAGGCGCAAGTGGGTGGCACCGGCTTCGCCCAGCAGACGGTTGAAACGTTCGGCGTGCTTGGTGTGCACCAGCACGTTCATGGTGACCTGTTCGCCGATTTCCGCCAGCGCGCGGCACACTTCGAGGTTGCCCAGGTGGGCGCCCACCAGCATCTGCCCGCGCCCACCACGCAGTTGCCCGCGCAGTTTCGCCGGGTCGTTGATCTCGATCTGTTCCAGGCGCAGCTTGCCGTTCCACACGTCGAGTTTGTCGAGCAGGGCATCGGCAAAGGCCATGAACTGGGCGAAGACTCTGCGCTGGCTGGGGCGCAGTTCATCGCGCCCGCTCCAGTCGGCCAGGCGCTGCTGGTATTGCCAGGCGCTCTGGCGCGCGGTGCGGCCGAACAGGAAGAAGTACAACACGATGCCGTACAGCACCGGGCTCAGCAGGCGGCGGCCGAGGACCTTGGCGGCGATGGCGGTGAATTTCATCAGCCAGTAGCTGCCGCGCTCTTCGCGGTCAGCCCAATGCTTGGTGCTGTCGCTCATGCCTGCCACCGTCGCCACAGGATCAGCGGTGCACGCACCAACATGCCGAAGAACAGGCGGGTGTGCATGGCGCTGATGCGCACGTTGTCGCGGAACAGGCGGAAGTGCGACAGGCCGTCGGCGGGGTAATGCACCTGGGTCGGCAGCCAGCGCATCGGCTGGTTGCGCCAGGCCAGGCGCACCAGGATGTCGGAGTCGAAGTCCATGTGCGTGCCGATATAGGCCGAGTCCATCAGCGCCAGCACCGGTGCCAGCGGGTACACGCGAAAGCCGCACATCGAGTCGCGGATCTGCAGCGACAGGGTGTTGATCCACACCCACACGTGGGTCAGGTAACGCGCATACAAACGGCCCTTGGGCACGCTTTCGTCGTATTCGGGATAGCCGCAGATGATTGCGTTGGGCTGCCTGCGGGACGCGTCGATAAACGTCTCGACTTCGCGCAGGTCGTGCTGGCCGTCGGCGTCGACCTGCAAGGCGTGGCTGAAGCCCAGGCGCGCCGCTTCGCGAAAGCCTGCCATCACTGCGCCGCCCTTGCCCTGATTGGTCGGCAGGGTGAGCAGGGTGACATTGTCCAGCCGCGCCAGTTGCGCCAACACCGCTGCGCAGGCCGGGCTGCTGCCATCGTCCACCAACAGGCACGGCAGGCCACTGTTCAACAGGCTGTGGACCACGGCGGGCACGGCGGCTTCGTGGTTGTAGACCGGGATCAGGGCGCAGGGGTTATGCATGGTGTCCCTCACCGTCTGGTAAATAACCTGTGGCGAGCCGGCTTGTTGTAGTGAGCCGGCTTGTCGTGGTGAGCGGGCTTGTTGTGGTGAGCGGGCTTGCCCCGCGTTGGGCCGCGGAGCGGCCCCAGTAAGGTAACCGAGGCGTGTCAGACAGGCCTCCGGCGCAGGTTTTGGGGCCGCTACGCGGCCCAACGCGGGGCAAACCCGCTCGCCACAGGATGCCCGTTAACCATACCAAGCCCGCTCGCCACAGAAGCTTATGCATGGGCGGCTTCCAATTGGATGCGGCCGCTGGAACAGGCCGCGACGCCGTTGCGGTAGGCGAAATACAACTTGCCGCGTTCCTGGTCGAAGCGCAGGTGCAGTTCGATACGGTCGCCGGGGCGCACCAGTTGCTGGAACTTGAGCACTTCCATGCCGGCAAAGGTCGACGGCAGATCGAGCAGTTGTTGGCCGAGGTTGAACGCCCACTCCACCTGGACCACCCCGGGCAATACCGGAGTGACCGGGAAGTGGCCGCTGAAATAGGCCAGGTCCGGCGGCACGCTCAGTTGCAAGGTCCATTCGCCATCGACTTCGACTTGCTCCAGCACTTCCGGCGCCTTGGGCCGGGGCGCCAGCAGCAGCGCGGCCACATCGGCCTGGGGCAGTTTGCCCTGGGCATTCAGCGGCAGCTGGCGCAGCAGCCGCCAGCGACGTGGCAGCGCCAGGGCTTCGCAATGCTGGCTCAAATGGTGGCGCAGGGTCTGGGTGACAGTCCGTCGGCCCTGGTTGCGCAAGGCGTGCAGGCCGTCGGCACTGAGCACCACCAGCGCGCCGAGTGATGCGCGGTTTTCCTGCACCACCCCCAGGCGCGTTTCGGCGACCCACGGGTGGGCTATCAGCGCCTGCTCGAGCATGGGCAGGGAGATGCGTTTTTCTTCCAGCTTGACGATACGGTCCAGGCGCCCGAGCAGCTCGAAGCGACCATCGGCATGGATGCGCGCCGCGTCAGCGGTTTGTTCTATGTGCCCGACGGGCAAGTACGGCGAGGCGATGCGCAGGGCACCGTCGGCGTCCTGGCTCAGGTGTACATCGGCGAACGGCTGCCAGGGTTGCGCACCCTGGCGCCAGGCGATGCCGCCGGTTTCCGAGCTGCCGAGGATCTCGGTCGGCCATTGCTGCAAGCGCTCGTAAAGACTGCCGGCCGCCTCGATGGGCAGGGCGCCACCCGACGAAAATACCCGCGATACCTGGCTCAGCGCCGGCCAATCGAGGTTGTCGCCCATGCGCTTGAGCAGCGCCGGGCTGGCGACCCAGGCGAATTGCGGGTGTTCGCGGCTGGCGCGTTGCATGTCTTCCGGAAACGCCAGCTGGCGGCGCACAAAGCTGCGACCGGCGCACAGTGGCCACAGCACACGGAACAGCAAACCGTAGATGTGCTGGGTGGCGACACTGCCGATGATGCAGGCGTCTTTCAGGTCGGCGCCCCACAGGGCTTCCAGGGCCTGGACTTCATTGGCGAGCTGGCGCAGGGTCTTGTCGATACGCTTGGGTTCGCCGCTGGAGCCGGAGGTGCACAGGCTCAGTTGGCAGGTGTCCAGGTCGAGGGCGGCCGGGCTCAACGGTGCTTGATACAACGCGTCCAGGTCTGCCGCTTCAGTCAGCCAGGCGTCGACAACCGCGTCCCAGCGTTGGCGGGTCTGGGGTTGCAGATCGGCGGGCAGCAGCACGCTGGTCCCGGCGCGCCAGGCGCCCAGCAGTGCAATCGCCAGCAGGCCGGCGTCTTCCAGGTGCAGGGCCAGGCGCTGTATGCCACGGGCTTGCAACCCGGCGGCCAGGCTCAGGGAGTGTTCCCACAGCTGGGCGTGATTCATCGCAGGTTCGGTAGTCACCAAACGCTGTTCCAGCGGCTCGAGCAACAGATGCTCAAGATTCAACCCATTCATACGCGGCCTCGAACCCTTTGTCGTACCAGCCATTCCACGGCAAACAACAGCCCCATCAGCCCGTAGGCGATCAAGCCGTTGTACAACGTCCACCAGCTCAACGGCGCCCATAGGGTGAGGGCGGCGGCGAGCAGGCCATTACACAGAAAAAATACGCACCACACCACGGTGACCTGGCGCGTATACACAATCGCGTGAGGCGGCAGCACCGGGTCGGTCATGCGCGCCAGACGCTCCACCATCGGCGGGCCGTATTTCAGGCTCAGGCCGAACAGCGCCAACATGAACGCACTGACCAGGCTCGGGTACCAGCGCAACAGGTGCGGGTTGTCGAACCAGGCCAGGGCCAGGCAAAACACGATCACCGCCAACGCCATCCAGCGGCTGCCGGGGCGCGCCGCACCCGTGACCGCGCGCAGCAGCCACAGGCTGCCCAGCAGCAGGCCGAATTGCCAGGGCGCAAAGTGCTCGGTGCCGTAATACACCGCAAACGGGTACAGCAGCCCCGCCAATAACAGGCCAAGGCCGATCAGCCGGCTCATGCGGCAGGCTGGACCAGACGGTACACCGCCTCAACCACGTCGTTGACGGTGCGCACGGCCTTGAACTCTTCGGCGGCGATCTTCTTGCCGGTCTGGCGCTTGATATGGTCGATCAGGTCCACGGCATCGATGCTGTCGATCTCCAGGTCCTGATACAGGTTGGCGTCGAGGGTGACGCGCTCCGGGGGCAGTTCAAACAGTTCCACCAAGGCATCGCGCAGGGTGTTGAAAATATCGTCACGAGTTTGCATGGTCCGGTCTCAAGCTGCCTGTCTGGCCGTGACGAACGCCGCAAGGCTGGCCACGTTGGTGAAGTGATTGCGGGTGTCCTTGGCGTCGGCATCGATCTTGATGCCGTACGTTTTCTGGATCGCCAGGCCCAATTCCAGGGCGTCTACCGAATCCAGGCCCAGGCCTTCGCCGAACAGGGTTTGGTCGCTGCCGATGTCGTCGGCGCTGATGTCTTCCAGGCCCAGGGCCTCGATGATCAACAGCTTTATGTCGTGCTCAAGGCGGTGTTGGTCGCTCATCTTCGGCGAGCTCCTTAATGAAATAGTGGTGCAGGTAATCGTTGAGCTTGCGTGAGGCCTGGGGCGCGGGCCCCAGTGTTGCGAACGCCTGTGGTTCTATATCGGCCCCCACGCGCAAACTGAAGTGAAAACGGCATTTAGGGATGCGATACCAGGGTTCGGCCTTGGTCAGGGTGGTGGGGCTGACCTTGATCACTACCGGGGTGATGATTGTCGCACCGCGCAGGGCAATGGCGGCGGCCCCGCGATGAAAGGCGGGCGCCACGCCGGGTGTGGTGCGGGTGCCTTCGGGAAAGATGATCAGCGTCTGGCCGTTGCGCAGGGCGTCAGCGGCGGCGTCGAGCATGTCTGCGCTGCCGTCGTTGCTTATGTAACCCGCGTCGCGCACCGGGCCACGGGTGAACGGGTTTTGAAACAGGCTCTGCTTGATCACGCAATTGGTCTGGCGCATCAGGCCGATCAGGAACACCACGTCGATCAACGACGGATGGTTGGCGATGATCATCTGGCCTGGCTGGCCGAGCCGTTCGGCGCCTGCGACGCTGTAGGTCAGCACGCCGGCGCGCTGCATCAGGCGGATAAAGAACCAGAACAGCTTGCTGATGGTATGGCGGGCGCGGCGCTGGTGCCTTTCTACGTTGCCCGGCAGGCAGCTGAGCAGGGGAAAGACCAGCAAGCGCAGGCACAACCCGCCGACGCCGAACACGAAGAAGCTCGCGGCAGTGGCGAACAGGCGCCAGTAGTAGGCATCCCGTGGCTTATCGTTCACGACTTGCGTTGCCAGTTCCATACACGGTTCTTCCAGGCATGTTGGCAGGCGCCCTGTTCGGTAAGCAGGGTGCGCAGCAGGTTCAGGGCGTGGGGCCACTGGGTTTGAGTGGGTTGGACAGTGCCGGCGCTGAGTTCCAGTTGCCACTCGTCGCCTGGTGTCAGCAGCAGGCCGAGGGCGTAGGGAAACGGCACGTCAACGATCCAACTGGCGTAGGCCTCGGGCGGCTGTTCTTCGGTGATGACCAGCAATACCGCCGGAGCGCCTTCGTTGAGCAGGGCCGCGGCTTCGAGCATGCCGTGCTCCAGGCCATCGCCGGCGGCGGCGAGGGCTGTCATTTCGCTGGTTTCATTGCGCAGGATCGACCACAGGCCAATCACCGCGTTGTGCACCGACAGGCTGAATTGGGTCGGCGACAGCGGCTGGTCGTTGGCCAGGTCGCTGAGGATGTCGAGGGTGCGCGGGGTTTCGCCATGCCGGGAAATAAACACCAGCGGCAAGTCTTGCAGGCCGTCGGCCAGCGGCCAGCCTACGCTGAACGCCATGCGCGCCAGGCGGCTCAGGCGGCGGCGCTGCATGGCCGGCAGGAACGACACGTCGGGCGAGGCAGCGCTGGCAGGCAGCAACACCGGGGCCTGGCACCAGGCGTGCCAGTCGTCCGCGCTTTCCAAGCCGGGGGCCCAGGCGCGCCATTGGGCGATGTTGAAGTTGATCACTGAGAAGTTATCCCGCCCCTGCGGGCTTCCATGTGCGGCTTTTGGCCCCGAATACCGGGACAAGGAGCAATCGCCGAGTGGCGCGCATTATCCCGGTGCTGCGGGGTTCTAGCAAACTTTGGTAAAGAATTGTGCAAGGCCGATTACAAATAAGACGGGAAGGTTTACAGATTGTCCTTCAACGAGGGGTAACTTGGATCGTCGGACACTTCCTTTTCATTTGTACGTGACCTATGACAGACCCGATGCAATGCAGCAATGCATCGATGAACGAGGTAGCTAACAGGCGCTTTTGCCCTCTACACTCGGACATTCATTGATACACGGAGGTTTTTCCATGCGGCGCGTGGTGTTCAATCAAAAAGGCGGTGTTGGCAAGTCGAGCATCGCCTGCAACCTGGCGGCGGTCAGCGCCAGCGAAGGCTATCGAACCCTGTTGGTGGACCTCGATGCACAGGCCAATTCAACCCAATACCTGACCGGGCTGACTGGCGACGACATCCCCATGGGGATAGCGGACTTTTTCAAGCAAACCCTGTCTTCCGGGCCGTTTTCGAAGAAGAACAAGGTCGATATCTACGAAACCCCCTTCGATAATCTGCACGTCATCACCGCCACCGCCGAACTCGCGGACCTGCAGCCCAAGCTGGAGGCCAAGCACAAGATCAACAAGCTGCGAAAGCTGCTCGATGAACTGAGCGAAGATTACGACCGGATCTACCTGGATACCCCGCCAGCCCTGAACTTTTATGCGGTTTCTGCGCTGATTGCCGCTGATCGTGTATTGATCCCCTTCGATTGCGACAGCTTCTCGCGCCAGGCTCTGTACGGGCTACTGGCTGAAATCGAAGAATTGAAGGAAGACCACAACGAAGGCCTGGAAGTGGAAGGCATCGTGGTCAACCAGTTCCAAGCGCGGGCGAGCCTGCCGCAGCAGATGCTCGATGAGTTGATTGCCGAGGGCTTACCGGTGCTGCCGGTGTACCTGGCCAGCTCGGTGCGCATGCGCGAATCGCACCAGGAGAACAAGCCGCTGATCCACCTGGACCCACGGCACAAGCTCACTCTGCAATTTGTGGAGCTGCATAACCTGCTGGAAAATGCCTGACCTGTGGGAGCGGGCTTGCCCCCTCCCACATTTGAATTGCATTGTCCTCAAGGTCCGGTTACACCCCCTGGCTACGCAACCAGCTCATCAGTTGCGGCAACGGAAACGCCCCACTCTGGCGCGCCACTTCGCGGCCGTTCTTGAACAGAATCAAACTGGGGATCGAACGAATCCCCAGTTGCGCCGACAGCTGCTGATTGGCCTCGCTGTCCAGCTTGGCCAGCCTGCACTTGCCCTCCAACTGGCCGGCCGCCTGTTCAAACACCGGCGCAAACGACTTGCACGGCCCACACCAATCGGCCCACACGTCGACCAATAACGGCAAATCGCCCTTGATCTGGCTGGCGTAGTCGCCTTGCTTCAGCTCGAAAGGCTTGCTCAGTAGAACCGGTTGCTTGCAGCGCCCGCACTTGGGCGTATCTCCCAGCCGCTCTCCGGGGATGCGGTTGAGGCCGTTGCAATGGGGGCAGGGGATAACGAGAGGGTCGGACATGGTGGGCTCCGTGGATGTGGCCAATGCATCCTATCTGGAGTCGGGTATCAGCTTTATCAAGCTCGGGGGCGACGACGCATGTGCTAACAGATTCGCGAATGTCGATTGACGCATGCCTATCTAGGCTGGAAGTGCTTGTTCGAAATAGCACCGCCGGTCCGTTCGACGCCATAGCAAATTGCGATAGTCGGCGTTCGGGTTTAACCTTCATAGCAATATGCGATAGGGATGTTGCATGCGTGTAATCAGTGCGAAACAAATCCGAAATGCCAAGTTGAAGTGGCCTCATTCAGCCAGCGCTTTGGATGAGTGGTATCGGAAAGTCAAAGTTCTCAATCCTGAGGACTTCGCGGCGTTGAAATCGATTTTTCCTACCGTGGATAAAGTGGGGGCGTTACACGTCTTCAACATCGGTGGTAACAAACTACGACTCATCGCGATTGTGCGCTACCGAATGCAGCGGCTCTATATTCGACATGTGCTGGACCATCGGGAATACGACAAGGGTAAATGGAAGGAGTGACTGGAAAATGAGTGTATTGATCGAGCAAGTCGCCGAGCACTGGCAATTCGTATCACCGCTGTTGCGCAAGCCGAAAACCGAGGCTGACTACGATGTGCTGGTGGAGGCGCTCGACGAATTGCTGGATATCGTAGGGGAGGACGAAGCCCATCCGTTGATGGGCGTGGTCGATATCATCGGTGACTGGGTCGAGGCTTATGACCTGGAGCATTGGCCAATGCCTGAGGCGAGCGGTGTCGACGTATTGCGATCAATGATGCAGGAGCATGGCCTGACTCAGAGTGATTTGCCGGGTGTGGGTGCTCAATCGGTGGTCTCGGAAATCCTCAGTGGAAAACGCCAGCTGAACGTGCGACAGATTCGTTGGCTGGCGGATTTTTTCAAGGTGCCGGTCGACCTGTTCATCTAATCGCGAGCATGGCGTGTATCACGACGAACAACTGATCTCCAAATGCTTGCCCCAATCCGGCGGTCGTTGCGCGTACTGTTCCATCCCCGCCTGCTCCTCGAACGGCTTGGAAAGCACCTCGTGCAGTCGCTGCACTTCGCTGTAGTCGCCTGATTCGGCGGCAGCGATAGCGTTCTGTGCGAGGTAGTTGCGCAGGATGTACAGCGGGTTCACTGCGTGCATCCGCTCACGGCGTTGTTTCTCGTTGTAATTCCCGTCCCGCTCAACACGAGCCTTGTACAGTTCTGCCCAGGCATCAAACCCGGCGAGGTCGACAAAATCATCGCGCAGCTTCGCCACCGCCATCGCTGCCGATTCATCCCCAAGTCGCCGGAAGAACAAGGTGTAATCCACGCCGCTGTTCTGCATCAGCTTCAGCAACCGCTCCACCAGCTTCTGGTCGTCGTCTTCGGCGGTGGTCAGCCCCAGTCGACGGCGCATCAGGTCCAGGTAGTGCGCCTGGTACAGCGGCAGGTACAGGCCAAGGGCTTCTTTCAAGGCATCGACGCTGATAAACGGCGTGAGCGCCTGGGCCAGCGCGCTGAGATTCCACTGGCCGATGGGCACCTGGTTGCTGAAGGAGTAACGTCCTTCATGGTCCGAATGGTTGCAGATGAAGTGCGCATCAAAGTCATCCAGAAACGCAAACGGCCCGAAGTCGAAGGTAATGCCGAGGATCGACATGTTGTCGGTGTTCATCACCCCGTGGCAGAAACCATAGGCCTGCCATTTGGCGATCATCTCGGCATTGCGTTCGACGATTTCGCGGAACATAGCGAGGTAAGGTTCAGGCTGTTCCTTGCACTCGGGGTAGTGCAGTGAAAGCACGTGCTCGGCCAGTTCCGCCTGCTGCTCTGGTTTCTTGGTGTAGTAGAAATATTCGAAATGCCCGAAGCGGATATGGCTCGGCGCCAGGCGCAGCACCATCGCCCCACGTTCCTGCTTCTCACGCCAGACCGGGGTGCTGGAGCCGATCACGCATAACGCGCGGCTGCTGGGGATGCCCAGTGCATGCAGCGCTTCGGAGGCCAGGAACTCCCTAATCGACGAGCGCAGCACCGCGCGGCCATCGCCCATGCGCGAGTAGGGCGTCATCCCGGCACCCTTGAGGTGCAGGTCCCAATGTTCGCCGGCCTCGTTGTACACCTCGCCCAGCAGCAACCCGCGACCATCGCCCAGTTGTGGGGTGTAGCCGCCAAACTGGTGCCCGGAGTAGACCATCGCCCGCGGCTCGGCCTCGGCCCACAACTTGTGGCCGCTGAACAGCTCGGCAAACACCGGTGTTTCGGCCACTGTCGGGTCGAGGTCGAGCAGGGCCATGGCGGCATTGCTTGCCACCACCAGGCGCGGTTCGTCGAGGGGCTCGGGCAATACGTGGGTTGAGAACGCGTCGCCCAGGCGTGCGAAGCGGTTGTCGAAGGTCAGTTCGTCGAGGGCTTTCACCGGCCATCTCCAGCAGAATGTCCGAGCATTCTGCTGGGGATAGGGCGTTTAGTCGAGTTTGCTGGGCGGTGGCTCGGGTGCATCCGCCACTTTGCCGTCCGGCGGCTCCGGCACATCTTGCGCGTCGGCCGGTCCGACGATGGTTCTCTTCTCGTCTTCCACCGGCACCAGCTTGTACTCCTGGCCGTGGAGGTTTTTCAGGTACACCTCCATCTGCCGGAACGAGATGTTGATGTGGTGGTTCTTGAACTCGCGGTTGATAAAGCGGTTCACTTCGTCGATCACCGGGTTGCGGTCGCCGAGGTCGCGCACGTGCATGCGCAGTTCGTGGTCGAGGGTGCTTTCGCCGAAGTTGAGGAAGTACACATGGGGTTCCGGTTCCTTCAACACCCTTGGGTTTTCTCGCGCAGCCTTGAGTAACAATTCCTTCACCAGGTCCAGGTCGGAGCCGTAGTCAACGCCCAGCTTGAGGGTCACACGGGTGATGGTGTCGGTCAGCGACCAGTTGATCAGTTGCCCGGTAATGAACGTCTTGTTCGGGACAATGATGTCCTTGCGGTCGAAGTCGGTGATGGTGGTGGCGCGGATGCGGATCTTGCTCACCGTGCCCGACAGGTTGCCGATGGTGATGGTGTCGCCGATGCGCACCGGGCGCTCGAACAGGATCATGATGCCGGAGATAAAGTTGGCGAAGATCTCCTGCATGCCGAAGCCCAACCCCACCGACAGCGCGGCCACCAGCCATTGCAACTTGTCCCAGCTCACGCCGAGGGTGGACAGGGTCGAGACAAAGCCCACGCCGGCAATGATGTAGGACAGCAAGGTGGTCGTGGCGTAGGCACTGCCCTGGGCCAGGTCCAGCTTGGACAGCACCAGCACTTCCAGCAGGCCGGGCAGGTTGCGCGCCAGGGCGAAGGTGATGCCGATGATGATCAGCGCGCCGAGCAGGTCGCCGATGCTGATCGGCACCATGCTGATATTGGCACCGGTGCCGCTGGTGTATTCGTACAGGGTGACGTTGTCCAGGTAGGAAAATACCGAGATCAGGTCCGACCATACCCAGTACAGCGCCGCGATAAAGCCGCCGAGCAGCGCCAGGCGGATCAGGCGCATCGATTGTTCGTTGACCTGTTCGATATCCAGGGTCGGCTCTTCGATCACCGCTTCGCCTTCGCCGGCTTCCTTGGCGGCCTGGCGTTTGGCCAGGGCGCGGGAATAGGCCAGGCGTCGGGCGGCAACGCCCAGGCCGCGGACGAAGGTGGCTTCGATGACCAGCCAGAACATCAGCAGGTACAGGGTGTTGATCAGCCGGTCGCTGAGCTTGAGTGCGGTGTAGTAGTAGCCAAAGCACACGGCAATGAACAGCGCGACAGGCAGGGCGGTAAACAGCAGGCCCACGGCTTTGCGGAACAGCGAGGCTTTTTCGTGGGTCGGGCTGTGCAGCAGCAGGCGTCCCAGCAGCCAGGCCATCAGGGCGTAGCAGGTCAGGACCACACCAATGCCCAGCACGTCGTCGGCCAGCGCCGCCGGTTGATGCTCGGCAATCGCCACCACGGCCACCAGGGCCAGCACCACCAGCCCGAGCTTGCGTACCCAGCCCTGGAGGAATTCGACCTGGGGCTTTTCCCAGCGGAAGTGCAACTCGGCCACGCCGCCCGGCGCCAGGATGCGGTAGGCGGTGTAGAACACCAGCCATGCCTGGGCGATCTGCAACAGCGCTGCACCCAGGTTGGCGTTCTGCCCACGTGCGTCGATCTGCAGCGCGTAGCCGCACAGCGCCAGGCCCAGTGCTACCGGCATCGCCAACAGGATATTTACCAGGATCGCCTGGGGCGTGTGCCATTGGCTGTCGCGTTTGAAGTGGCCGATGTCAAGGTGGACTCTTTTCAGGCGCGCGTACAACGCGTTGCGGCGCCACAACAGGGCACCGATCAACAGCAGCAACGGCAAAAACAGCAGCGGACGCTGGGTCAGGCCGTCGTACAGCTCGCTGACGCTGGAGGCCCAGGGCAGGGTGGTGACCTGCTTGCTCAGGTGCGCCGGCACGGTTTCCAGCCACTCGGTGTCCAGCGGCTTGTTGCTGGGGATCCAGAACATCTGTTCATCGAGCGTCGCGCGCAGGGTGGTGGCGGTGCTGAGCAGTTGTTTCTGGTTCAGTTGCAGGGTGATGGATTCGTTGAGCAGCGCGCTCAGCTCGCGGCTCAGGCGCTCCAGCAAGTCGCTGCGGGTGATCGCCAGTTCCAGCAGGGTGCGCCGCAGTTGCGGGGTGACGTCGGCCGGCGGCTGGTTGGCCAGCAGGTTATCCACATAGGTGCTGGGGGAGCTGATCAGCTCGCGCTGTTGGTTGACCTCGAACTGGTACAGGCGAATGTTGGCGATATCGTCCGCCAGGTCGCGGTCCACCGTCAGGCGGGGCAACGCTTGTTTCTGCTTATACAGAATCTTCGAGAGGAGCAGGCTGCCCTTGAGCACATTGATCTGCTCGTCCAGGGCCGAATCGCTCTGGGTCACGGTGTCCAGCTGTTGCTTGGTCTGCAGGTTCTTCTGGGTCAGGTCGTTGAGGCGGTCGGTACTCTTGAGCAGGTAGTCGGACAGCTTCAGGTTGGCCGCGCTTTCCGTGGCCAGCAGGCTGCTGCCGCCGGCCTTTTGCGCTTCGATGGACTGTTGGGTGACGGTCTGCTGGGACTGGGCCAGGCGTTTCTGGTTGATCAGGGTTTGCAGGTCCTGGATCTCTTGTTCCAGGCGCGCGGTTTTTTCCTGGATCAAGTCGTGCTGGCTGTTGCCCAGGTCCTGCAGCTGGCTATTGCCGGCCAGTTCCTGGCGACGCAGGGGGATCAGGGCATTCAGGGAGGCCAGTTCGGCATTCAGTTGGTTGCGCTGGTCGCTGCTGAGGGCTTTGCCATTGTCCTTGCCGGCCTTGAGGGTGGCATTGATCTGCTGGATGCGCGTCTGGCTGCTGCTGATTTCGGTCTGGGCGCGCTCGGGACGGGTCTGGGCGGCGATGGTCAGGCTGTTGGCGTCGGCCAGTTCCTTTTGCAGGTCGCCTTGCTGGGTGCTGCGCTGCACCAGCAATTGCTCAAGCTGCGGCACCGGCAGGGTGGCGTAGCGTTGGGCTACCGGAATGACCTTGGTGGCCTTGAGCCGGGTCAGTTCGCGCTGGTTCTCGCTGGTCTGGCGCGGCGCGTCTTCCAGCTGGCGCTTGAGGTCGACCAGGCGCTGCTCGTAATCCTGCTTGTTGTCCAGGTAGGTCAGGGTCTGTTGCAGGATCGACTGCAGCGCCTTCATGTCGGCGTCGGGCAGTTTGCGATCAGGCAGCTTGTCCAGGGTTTGCTGGATGGCGTCGGCGCTGGGCGGGTCGGCGGCGTAGACGCTGCCGACACAAAGGGTCAGGCCCAGCAGGGCAGTGGCGAGAAAAGTGCGCAGGGTTGGCATAGAGACCGATCGAGCAAGGTGAAGAATCGGGGGCGTGCTGTCGCCCCGCAGTTTAGAGGAAGAGTCCGGGGCCCGGGCGACTTCCTTCGGGGAATCTGACGCCGACTTTGCCAATCTTGTTCCCGTCCATGACCGCGACGGTCCAGATGGTGTTGTTCCACTCCACCTGGTCGCCCACTACCGGCGCGCCGCCGACTTTCTGGGTGATGAAGCGGCTCAGCGGCATGTCCGGGTCGATCCCTTCGAGCTTGAGGCCATACAGCGCTGAAACCGCGCCCAGCTGGGCGTCGCCTTCGAGGACGAAGTCGCCGAAGAAGCGCAAATCGAGGCCGCGTTGCGGTGCCTGGCTGAACAGTTTGCCCAGGGCCGGCAGGTTGTGTTCATGGCCGATCACACAGAGCAGATCGCCGACTTCCAGCACCGTACTACCCGACGGATGGAGCAGTTGCTGGCCACGGAACAGGGCCGCGATGCGCGTGCCTTCGGGCATTTTCAGCTCGCGCAGGGCCGCGCCGATGCACCATTTTTCTGCGCCCAGGCGGTAGACGAACAGCTCCCACTCGCTGGTGACGTGCACTTCCAGGGCGGCGCGGGAGATCGGCGCCGGGTCCGGCGGAACGGTCACTTTGAGCAGCTTGGCCACCCACGGCAGGCTGGTGCCCTGTACCAGCAGCGACACCAGCACGATAAAGAACGCCAGGTTGAAGTACAGCTGCGCATGGGGCAGGCCGGCCATCAACGGGAACACCGCCAGGATGATCGGCACCGCGCCGCGCAGGCCGACCCAGGCGATAAAAGCTTTTTCACGGCCATGGAAGGCTTTGAACGGCAGCAGGCCGACCATCACCGACAGCGGCCGCGCAAACAGGATCATCCACAGCGCCAGGCCCAGGGCCGGCAGGGCAATCGGCAGCAAATCATGGGGCGTGACCAGCAGGCCCAGCACCAGGAACATACCGATCTGCGCGAGCCAGGCCATGCCGTCGAGCATATGCAAAATGCCATGGCGGCTACGCACCGGGCGATTGCCGATCACCAGGCCGCACAGGTACACGGCGAGGAAGCCGCTGCCATGGAAGGCGTTGGTGAGGGCGAACACGAACAGGCCGCCGGCGATCACCAGGATCGGGTACAGGCCGGTGGCCAGGTTGATGCGGTTGACCATTTGCAGCATCAGCCAGCCGCCGCCGAGGCCGACGATGCCACCGATGCCGAACTCGCGCACCAGGTGGGTCAGCAGGCTCCAGTGCAGGCCGGTCTGGCCGCTGGCGAGCATGTCGATCAGGGTGACGGTGAGGAACACCGCCATCGGGTCGTTACTGCCGGATTCGATCTCGAGGCTGGCGGTCACCCGTTCGTTCAGGCCCTTGCCGCCCAGCAGCGAGAACACCGCTGCGGCGTCGGTCGAGCCGACAATCGCACCGATCAGCAGGCCCTGGATAATATTCAGATCAAACAGCCAGGCCGCCGCCATGCCGGTGAGGCCGGTGGTAATCAACACCCCCACCGTGGCCAGGGACAATGCTGGCCAGAGTGCCACGCGGAAACTCGCTACCCGCGTACGCAAACCGCCGTCGAGCAGGATCACGGCCAGCGCGAGGTTGCCCACCAGGTAGGCGGTGGGGTAGTTGTCGAAGATGATGCCGCCGCCGTCGACGCCGGCGACCATGCCCACGGCCAGGATGATCACCAGGATCGGGATGCCCAGGCGCGAGGAAAGAGAACTCACCAGAATGCTCGCACTCACCAGCAACGCGCCGATCAAGAACAGGCTGTTGATGGTCGTCGCATTCAAAGGCAGTACTCCATGGGCAAATAAGACGGGACGCAAACTGACCATGCAGTCTGCGTGCCAGGGATTCTAACCTGTTGAATTGCGGTGCTGTCAAAAAGCTTTTTCTGATTCACGCATAACTAAATTTGGGAGGGGCAAGCCCTAATGCCGTTCAGTTAAGCGAAAGTGATTCACTGTAGGAGCGAGCTTGCTCGCGAAGAACTCAGGGCCACCGCGCTTATCGAGAATGAACGCGTTGCCTGGGCGTTTTTCGCGAGCAAGCTCGCTCCTACAAAAAGCCTTAACTGACCGGCATTAGGGCAAGGCCCCTCCCACATTTCAGCCAGTGCAGGGTGTTAGAGGCGGAAGCGGCCTACCATCCCGTTCAGGTCTACCGCCAGGCGTGACAATTCGCTGCTCGCGGCGCTGGTCTGGCTGGCGCCCGTAGCGGATTGCACCGACAGATCACGAATGTTCACCAGGTTGCGGTCCACTTCCCGCGCCACCTGCGCCTGTTCTTCCGCAGCGCTGGCGATCACCAGGTTGCGCTCGTTGATCTCGACAATCGCCGTGTTGATGGTGTCCAGCGACATCCCTGCGCCTTTGGCGATGTTCAGCGTCGACTCCGCCCGCTCGGTGCTGTTGCGCATCGAGTCCACCGCGTGCTCGGTACCGGCCTGGATACTGCCGATCATCCGCTCGATCTCGCTGGTGGACTGCTGGGTACGATGGGCCAGGGCCCGCACTTCATCGGCGACCACCGCGAACCCGCGACCGGCTTCACCGGCGCGCGCGGCTTCAATCGCCGCGTTCAGGGCCAGCAAATTGGTCTGGTCGGCCAGGCCGCGAATCACGTCCAGCACTTTGCCGATATCGCGCGACTCATTGGCCAGTTCGCCGATCAGGGTGGCGGTTGCTTGCACATCGCCGCTCATGCGCTCGATGGCGCTGACGGTTTCCTGCACCAGGTCGCGGCCGTCGCCAGCAGACGTGGTGGCGTTGCGCGAGGCTTCCGAGGTGCTCACCGCATTGCGTGCGACTTCTTCAACGGCGCTGGTCATCTCGTTGACGGCGGTGGCGGCTTGCTCGATTTCGTTGTTTTGCCGGGTCAGGCCACGGGCACTTTCGTCGGTGACGGCGTTCAGTTCCTCGGCGGCGGAAGCCAGTTGGGTGGCGGAGCCGGCGATGCGTTGCAGGGTGTCGCGCAGTTTGTCCTGCATCTTGGCCATGGCGGCGAGCAGGCGCCCGGCCTCATCGTTGCCGTCGACTTTGATCGGCCGTGTCAGGTTGCCTTCGGCGACTTCTTCCGCCGCTTCCAGTGCCTGTGAAATCGGCAGGGTGATGCTGCGGGTCAGCAGCCAGGCAAACAGCAGGGTCAGCAGCGTGGCGATCACCAGCAGGCCCACGACCAGGTTGAAGGCCGTGTTGTATTGGTCTTCGGCCTCCTGATTGGTGGCCAGGGCCATCTTGTTATTGAGGTCCAGCAGGCGCGTCAGCACGGCGTTGACCTGCTCGGAGTTGCTCAGCAATTCGGTGTTAAGCAGGCTGCGCAGCTCATCCATCTGGTTGGCCCGTGACAGGCTCTTCATGCGCTCTTCAATCTGATGGTACTGGCCCAGCAGGCTTACATATTCGTTGTAGGTGCTACGTTCTTCGCTGCTTTCAATCAGTTTCTCGTAGACGCCCTGGGCGGTGCGGATCTGCTGGTTGCGCAGTTCGAAGGCTTCCAGGGTCTTTTGCTGCACATCCGGCTCGCGGTTGGTCAGCAAGCGGTAAGACAGCACGCGCAGGCGCAGGGTCAGTTGGGTGAACTCGTCCAGGGCGCGGATGCTTGGCACGCTGGACAAGGTAATGTCTTCAGTGGCGCCACGGATCTTGCTCATCTGGTTCAGGGCGAACACGCCTAGAAACAACATCAACGCGCCAATAAACGCGAAGCCGAGGAAGGCCCTCGGAGCGATATTCATATTACGAAGCGACATGCGGAAATCCTGGGAGAGGCGCAATCCGTGCGGTCATGAGACGGGGTGTGCCTCTCTATCGGGCATACGACTAAAGTCTAAAGGGGGCTGTGCGTTTTTGTCGCATCTGACGAGGGGTTGCGCGGATTCAGGAACCAGATGGGGGAAATGCAGTCACTAAGGCTCGAAAGCGTGGTCCGGCCCTTAAAAAACGGGCTGCGCGCCAGGGATAACCCTGGCATCCGAGGTGAATTTTCTTTATCGTCACCGCCCTTTGAAAAAGCCCGAGAAATCAAAATGTTAGAAGCATCCCTCAGCCAACTGGAACAACTGGTCAGCGACCTGGTACAGCAGAATCAGGAGCTACTGGGCAGCAACGAATCCCTCAAGGCCGAACTGGCTCGCGCCAAGGATGAGAACGACAGCCTGCAACTGAACCTGATGGAGCAGGAAGAAAAGCACGGCGCCACCGCAGCACGTATCCAGGCGCTGGTTGAGCGCGTGAGCGCAGGCCCTGTCAGCGCATGAATGAAGGGATAAAGGTCGTTTCGATTCTCGGAGAGGATTACTCGATCAAGGCCCCGGCGGGGGAAGATAAAACCCTGATGCACGCCGTGACCATGCTCAAGGCCTCCCTGGCCACCACCAAGAAAAAGTACCCGACCCTGATCGGTGACAAGCTACTGGTGCTGGCGGCGCTGAACCTGTGCGCCGAGCAGATCGAAATGCAGCAGGCTCACCAGCAGGAACTCGACCGTTACCAAGAGCAAGTCAGCGCCACGGTCGAGGTGATTTCCAAGGCGATCCAGCCCTAGAACCACTCATCCTGCATCCCCAGGCACGTATCATCCCGTGCCTCCAGAATCACCAGTTCATGATGGCAGCCCGGAATCTCCCAAGTCAGGAAGTACCGGGCGGCCTGGAGCTTGCCTTGATAGAAGGCGACATCGGCCACATTGCCCTTGGCCAGCCCTTCTTCGGCGCGAATCGCCTGTTCCAGCCAGCGCCAGCCAATCACCGTATGCCCGAATACCTTCAGGTACAGCGCCGAGTTCGCCAGGCTGCTGTTGACCTTGCCCTGGGCGAGATCCGTCAGCAGGCCGATGGTCACGCTTTGCAGGCGGCTGACCAGGTGCTCCAGCGGCTCTCTCAATGCCGTCAGGCCTGGATATTCCTGTGCCCGCGCGCCCGTGTCGGCGATCAGCCGGATCAGTTGCTTCAGGCCCGCGCCGCCGTTCTGCGCCAGCTTGCGCCCCAGCAGGTCCAGGGACTGGATGCCATGGGTGCCCTCGTGGATCGGGTTCAGGCGGTTGTCGCGGTAGTACTGCTCCACCGGGTATTCGCGGGTATAACCATGGCCGCCGAGGATCTGGATCGCCAGTTCGTTGGCCTTGAGGCAGAACTCCGATGGCCAGGATTTGACGATGGGGGTGAGCAGGTCCAGCAGTTCATGGGCCTGTTTGCGTTCGGCCTCGGTCTCCAGTGTGGTGGTGTCATCGAACAGCCGCGCGGCGTACAGGCCCAGGTCAAAGGCACCTTCGACGTAGGCTTTTTGCGTCAGCAGCATGCGCTTGATATCGGCGTGCTGGATGATCGAGACCGGCGCGGTGCCTGGGTCCTTGCTGTCGGGCAAGCGGCCTTGCGGGCGTTCGCGGGCGTATTCCAGCGAATAGAGATAACCGGCGTAACCGAGCATCACCGCGCCCATGCCGACACCGATGCGCGCCTCGTTCATCATCTGGAACATGCAGCTCAGGCCTTGGTGCGGTTTACCCACCAGATAGCCGACGCAGTTGCCGTTATCGCCGAAATTCAGTGCCGTGGACGTGGTGCCACGCCAGCCCATCTTATGAAACAGCCCGGCCAGCAGCACGTCGTTGCGCGCGCCGAGGCTGCCGTCGTCGTTGACCAGGAATTTGGGCACGATAAACAGCGAAATGCCCTTCACCCCGGCGGGCGCGTCCGGCAGCTTGGCCAGCACCATGTGCACGATGTTTTCCGACAGCGGGTGGTCGCCGCCGGAGATGAAGATCTTGTTGCCTTTGAGGCGATAGCTGCCGTCAGCCGCGGGCTCGGCGCGGGTACGAATATCCGACAGCGATGAGCCGGCGTGGGGCTCGGTCAGGGCCATGGTGCCGAAGAAACGGCCTTCGATCATTGGTTGCAGGAAGCGCTGTTTTTGCTCCTCGGTGCCGAAGCTTTCGATCAGGTTGGCGGCGCCCATGGTCAGGAACGGGTAGGACGTCGAGGCCGCGTTGGCGGATTGGAAGTGAGCGAAGCAGGCCTGGGACAGCAGGGTCGGCAACTGCATGCCACCGGCTTCGAAGCTGCGGGCCGCATTGAGGAAACCGGCTTCAAGGAACGCATCCACCGCCGGTTTCACTTCCGGAATCAGAATCGCCTTGCCGTCCTCAAAACGCGGTTCGTTCTCGTCGTTCTTGCGGTTGTGTGGCGCGAAGTACTTCTCGGCAATGTTGCGGGCCGTGCTGATGGCCGCATCGAAGGTTTCGCGGTTGTGCTCGGCAAACCGCTCGCGCTGGGTCAGGCCCTCGGCATCGAGGACTTCGTACAGCTCGAAAGCCAGATTGCGGGAACTGAGCAGCGTCTCGGACATGGCGGATTACCTTTGGGGAATTGGCCTGAGTCTAAGTGCGCGAATAAAGACTGGATAGCAAGATTGATCTGGGTGATGAAGAGGCAGAACGCGGGGAGGGGAATTGAAATGCGATCAAATGTGGGAGAGGGCAAGCCCCCTCCCACATTCAGTTAGCCGATGGTCATCAGGCTGGCATTACCGCCGGCAGCAGCGGTGTTAACGCTCAACGCACGTTCGATCACCAGGCGCTCCAAGGCAATCGTGGTCTCGCCCTGAGACAAACCATGTACCCCAACAATCGCCCCGCCACGCTGCGCCACTTGCTGGCACACCCCACGCAGTTGGTCGGAATCGCCGTGGTGCAGGACGGCGTCAAACACCTCCTCGTCCTTGCTCCAGTCGGCCACGCGCTTGATTTTCGCCTGAATCTCCTTCGGCAACCGTGGGAACACGGCCTTGGTCAAGTCGGTTTCCGGCCATACCGCCGAACCGCCGACCGCCAATACCGCCGCCAGTTGAGTCAACAGATCGCCTTCCACGTCCGCCAGGCACAGTACGTGCTCGCGAGGCAGGATGGCGTAGCTGTTGCGCTCGCCGGTCGGGCCGGCCAATTGACGGGTGATACCGCTTTGGGACTGCGCGGCGAACTGGCTGCACAGCGCACTCAGCTCGCTGAACTTATTGCTGTCGGCCCAGGTTTTCAGGGCGGTCAGCGGTTGGCTCAAGGCGTCGCGCAGGCGTACATCCGGTGCCGCCAGCTTGTCGCCACGTACGAAGGATTGCTCGATCGCATCGGTAGGACGGGTTGACAGCAAGCGGTACAGGTACAGCGGACCACCGGCTTTCGGGCCTGTGCCCGACAGGCCTTCGCCGCCGAACGGCTGCACGCCGACCACGGCACCGACGATGTTGCGGTTTACATAGACGTTACCGGCATTGACGTTGTCGATCACCTTGGCGATGGTCTCGTCGATACGAGTGTGTACGCCCAGGGTCAGGCCATAGCCGGACGCGTTGATCTGGCCGATAAGCTGGTCGATCTCCTTGCGCTTGTAGCGCACCACGTGCAGCACCGGGCCGAAGATCTCCCGTTGCAGTTCGTCGAAGCTTTCCAGCTCGATCAGGGTGGGCATCACGAAGGTGCCGCGCTTGATTTCTTCACCGTCGGCAATCGCCACCTGGTACACATTGCGGCCTTTGTCGCGCATGGCCTGGATGTGTTTCTCGATGCCGGCCTTGGCTTCGGCGTCGATCACCGGGCCGATGTCCACCGACAGGCGTTCCGGGTTGCCCAGGCGGCATTCAGCCATGGCGCCCTTGAGCATTTCGATCACGCGGTCTGCCGAATCTTCCTGCAGGCACAACACGCGCAGGGCCGAGCAACGTTGACCGGCGCTGTCGAAGGCCGAGGACACCACGTCGATGACCACCTGCTCGGTGAGCGCCGAGGAATCGACGATCATCGCGTTCTGGCCGCCGGTCTCGGCGATCAGCGGGATCGGACGGCCCTGGGCATCCAGGCGCCCGGCGACATTGCGTTGCAGCAGGCGCGCGACTTCGGTGGAACCGGTGAACATCACGCCCTTGACGCGATCATCACCCACCAGGCGCGCACCGACGCTTTCACCCTGGCCCGGCAGCAATTGCAGTACGCCTTGGGGAATACCGGCTTCGAGCAGGATGCGCACGGCTTGTGCAGCCACCAGCGGGGTTTGTTCGGCTGGCTTGGCCAAGACCGGGTTACCGGCGGCCAGTGCGGCAGCCACTTGCCCACTGAAAATCGCCAGCGGGAAGTTCCACGGGCTGATGCACACCACTGGGCCCAATGGGCGGTGGGCGTCATTGGTGAAGTCGTTGCGAGCCTGTACCGCGTAGTAGCGCAGGAAGTCCACGGCCTCACGCACTTCGGCGATGGCGTTGGCGAAGGTCTTGCCGGCTTCGCGGGCCAGCAGGCCCATCAGCGGCTGGATCTCGCCTTCCATCAGGTCGGCGGCACGTTCCAGGATCGCGGCGCGTTCGGCGGGCGGGGTGGCCTGCCAGATCGGGCCGGCGCTGATGGCGCACTGGATCGCGTTGTCGACGTCTTCGACGGTGGCTTCTTGCACGTGACCGACCACGTCACGCAGGTCGGACGGATTCAATACCGGTGCCGCCGCTTGATCGCTGGCGGCGCAACCGAGCATCGGCGCGGCCTTCCAGTTGTTGTGGGCAGTGGCCAGCAGGGCGCAGGACAGCGATGCCAGGCGGTGTTCGTTGGCCAGGTCGATACCGGCCGAGTTGGCACGGTCGCTGCCGTACAGGTCACGGGGCAGCGGGATACGCGGGTGCGGCAGGCCGAAGCCGCCTTCCAGCGTCGCCATCTGCTCGATGCTGGCCACTGGATCGGCCACCAGCTCCTGGATCGAGATGGACTGGTCGGCGATGCGGTTGACGAACGAGGTGTTGGCGCCGTTTTCCAGCAGCCGACGCACCAGGTAGGCCAGCAGTGTTTCGTGAGTGCCGACCGGTGCGTACACGCGGCACGGACGGTTCAGCTTGCCTTCGGAAACCTTGCCTACTACCTGCTCGTACAACGGTTCACCCATGCCGTGCAGGCATTGGAACTCGTACTGGCCGGGGTAATAGTTCTGACCGGCGATATGGTAAATCGCCGACAAGGTATGGGCGTTGTGCGTAGCGAACTGCGGGTAGATGACTTCCGGTACCGACAGCAGCTTGCGTGCACAGGCAATGTAGGAAACATCGGTGTACACCTTGCGGGTATACACCGGATAGCCTTCCAGGCCTTCGACCTGGGCGCGTTTGATCTCGCTGTCCCAGTACGCGCCTTTTACCAGGCGGATCATCAGGCGATGGCGGCTGCGGCGTGCCAGGTCGATGACGTAGTCGATCACATACGGGCAACGCTTCTGGTAGGCCTGGATCACGAAGCCAATGCCGTTCCAGCCGGTCAGCTGCGGTTCGAAGCACAGGCGCTCGAGCAGATCCAGCGACAGCTCCAGGCGGTCGGCTTCTTCGGCGTCGATGTTCAGGCCGATGTCGTATTGCTTGGCCAGCAGGGTCAGGGACAGCAGGCGCGGGTACAGCTCATCCATCACGCGCTCGTACTGCGCACGGCTGTAACGCGGGTGCAGGGCCGACAGCTTGATGGAGATACCCGGGCCTTCATAAATCCCACGGCCGTGGGAGGCTTTGCCGATGGAGTGAATGGCTTGTTCGTACGAGGCCAGGTATTTCTGCGCGTCGTGTTCGGTGAGGGCGGCTTCACCAAGCATGTCGTAGGAATAGCGGAAACCCTTGGCTTCGAATTTGCTCGCGTTGGCCAGGGCTTCGGCGATGGTTTCGCCGGTCACGAACTGCTCGCCCATCAGGCGCATGGCCATGTCGACGCCCTTGCGGATCATCGGCTCGCCGCTCTTGCCGATGATGCGGCTCAGGGATGAGGTGAGGCCGGCTTCGTTATGGGTGGCGACCAGCTTGCCGGTCAGCAGCAGGCCCCAGGTGGCGGCGTTGACGAACAGCGACGGGCTGTTGCCCAGGTGCGGATGCCAGTTGCCGGTGCTGATCTTGTCGCGGATCAGCGCGTCGCGGGTGCCTTTGTCCGGGATCCGCAGCAGTGCTTCGGCCAGGCACATCAGGGCTACGCCTTCTTGGGACGACAGCGAGAATTCCTGCAGCAGGCCCTGAACAATCCCGGCACGGCCGCCGGCACTCTTCTGATTGCGCAGTTTTTCCGCAATCGAAGCGGCGAGCTTGTTGGTGGCTTCGGCCATTTGCACCGGCAGGCGGGCCTGTTCGATCAGCATCGGCACCACTTCCGGCTCGGGGCGACGGTAAGCGGCGGTGATCGAAGCGCGCAGTACGGATTGCGGCAGGATGCTCTCGGCGAACTCAAGGAAGCACTGGTGGGCGTGGTCGCTCTGGACTTCGCCTGCGTCGTCAGCGTCCTTGCTGCTCAAGCCGTTGAGCTCGGTCAGGGTTGCACCACCCTCGAGTTTCTCCAGGTAATTGAAAATCGCCTGCTTGATCAGCCAGTGCGGCGTGCGATCAATGGAGGTCGCGGCCGCCTTGAGGCGTTCGCGGGTCGGGTCGTCGAGTTTGACCCCAAGGGTGGTCGTAGCCATTTTCTTATCCTCATGGGTGCCACTACCGAGTGGCATCAGCTGGCGGCAAGATTAGCTTTGCTCAGGGAGAGGTGCAACCGGGTGCAACCCATTTTGTTGATGAATTTTTCGACGCATGATCGGAAAAAATCGGCCGTCGACGGAATCTGCTTCGGATTGGTGCATTTGCTTCTGAGATCGGCTGTTCTTGCTCCGAAAAGGAGCAAAAAACCAGTGTTTTTTGTGTTTTACACCTGGGTGCAACTTATTCCCAAGAAACTGGTTGCACCTTATTTACTTTGTTGAATAGCATTCGCGCCCAAGGTGCAACCGACTTTAGGGTTTGGTTCATCGGCTGGCGGCTTTCCTGGGGAAACGTCAGTCATAAATGCGCGGCACGCAGGTACGTTTACTCACTGACCAGTGGGTGGCCGTCTGACAGACCGCCGCTACATAAAAACAAAGCCAGGGCGTCACTCATATGAGCGTAAGTAATCCAACCCTGATCACATTCGTGATCTACATCGCAGCAATGGTGCTGATCGGCCTGATGGCCTATCGCTCCACCAACAACCTTTCCGATTACATCCTGGGCGGTCGCAGCCTCGGTAGCGTGGTGACAGCCTTGTCCGCCGGTGCTTCCGACATGAGCGGCTGGTTGTTGATGGGTTTGCCGGGCGCGATCTACATGTCCGGCCTGTCGGAAAGCTGGATCGCCATCGGCCTGATCGTCGGTGCCTACCTCAACTGGCTGTTCGTGGCCGGTCGCCTGCGGGTACAGACCGAGCACAACGGTGACGCCCTGACGCTGCCGGATTACTTCTCCAGCCGTTTCGAAGATAAAAGCGGCCTGCTGCGGATCATCTCTGCGGTGGTGATCCTGGTGTTCTTCACCATCTACTGCGCTTCCGGCATCGTGGCCGGTGCCCGTCTGTTCGAAAGCACCTTCGGCATGTCCTACGAGACCGCGCTGTGGGCCGGTGCTGCAGCGACTATTGCCTACACCTTTATCGGTGGTTTCCTGGCCGTGAGCTGGACCGATACCGTGCAAGCCACGCTGATGATCTTCGCGCTGATCCTGACGCCGATCATTGTGCTGCTGGCCACCGGCGGTGTGGACACTACGTTCCTGGCGATTGAAGCCAAGGACCCGACCAGTTTCGACATGCTGAAAAACACCACTTTCATCGGTGTTATCTCGTTGATGGGCTGGGGCCTGGGTTACTTCGGTCAACCGCACATCCTCGCGCGCTTCATGGCGGCGGATTCGGTGAAGTCGATCGCCAAGGCGCGTCGCATCTCCATGACCTGGATGATCCTGTGCCTGGCCGGTACCGTGGCGGTGGGCTTCTTCGGTATCGCTTACTTCTCGGCGCACCCTGAGGTCGCCGGTCCCGTCACCGAAAACCCTGAGCGTGTGTTCATCGAACTGGCAAAAATCCTGTTCAACCCATGGGTTGCCGGTGTCCTGCTGTCGGCCATCCTCGCCGCCGTGATGAGCACCTTGAGCTGCCAACTACTGGTGTGCTCCAGCGCCCTGACCGAAGATTTCTACAAAGCGTTCCTGCGCAAGAACGCCTCCCAGCTTGAGCTGGTGTGGATCGGTCGCGTGATGGTGCTGGTGGTTGCCCTGATCGCCATCGCCATGGCCGCCAACCCGAACAACCGCGTCCTGGGGCTGGTGAGCTACGCCTGGGCCGGTTTCGGCGCTGCGTTCGGCCCTGTGGTGCTGATCTCGGTGATCTGGAAAAACATGACCCGCAACGGCGCACTGGCCGGCATCCTGGTCGGCGCGACCACCGTGATCGTGTGGAAGCACTTCGAACTGCTGGGCCTTTACGAAATCATCCCTGGCTTCATCTTCGCCAGCCTGGCCATCTATTTCGTAAGCAAGCTGGGCGCACCGACAGCCGGTATGGTCGAGCGCTTTGATGCGGCGGAAAAAGACTACAACCTCAATAAGTGATTCGCCGGGCGCTGAGCGCTCGATGAATTAAAAGAAGGCCCGCGTCCTACGGATGGCGGGTCTTTTTTTGCGTGCGATTCGAGCTGGACTGAGTAGGACTCCTACGTACACATGTAGGGTTTTACTGATTTATTTGGGCTGTGCCCGGCAGGGTGAGGCAGTGGTGCAGAATCTCCCGCCTACCCCTCGCAGAGAAACACTGGATGTTCGCTCCTGCCAATCAGAGTGCCTTTACCCTGACCCTCGACGGTGTGTCGAGTGAACTCAAGGTGTTTGAGTTCCAGGGCCGCGAAGCCATCAGCCAGCCGTATCGTTTTGATCTTGAACTGATCAGCGAACAGCCCGACCTGGACCTGGAAAGCCTGCTGCATCGTCCGGCATACCTGGGCTTCGACGCTCACGGTCATGGCGTCCACGGCCTGGTTTATCGGGTGGCGCAGGGCGATTCCGGGCGGCGGCTGACGCGTTACCAGATCAGCCTTGTGCCGCAGTTGGCCTATCTCGCGCACAGCAGTCACCAGCGGATCTTCCAGCACAAGACGGTGCCGCAGATCATTGCGCAGGTGCTGGCGGAGCAGCAGCTCCATGCCGACCAATTCGAATTTCACCTCAGTGGCGCCTATCCCGAGCGCGAGTATTGCGTGCAGTTTGGCGAGAGCGACCTGGCCTTCATTCAGCGCCTGTGTGCCGAACAGGGGATTCACTATCACTTCCAGCATTCGCCCGAAGGACACCTGCTGGTGTTTGGCGATGACCAGACCGTTTTCGCCCCGCCTGATCAGCCTACGCCCTACATGCCGGGCTCCGGGATGGTGGCGGATACGCCGGCCATCAAGCGCTTTGCGCTGCGGTTGGAAACCCGCACCACCGCGGTCAACCTGCGTGACTACGACTTTCTCAAGCCGAGCCTGGTGCTGGAGAGTGGCGTGGTCGGCGAACAGCTTCCACGGTTTGAGGCGCAGGCCTACCCCGGTCATTTTTCCGATCGCCCCCACGGCAAATACCTCGCGCAACGTGGCCTGGAGCGGCACCGTAGCGACTATCGAATAGCTCGTGCCAGCGGCGATGACCCTGCATTGAGCAGCGGCCGGTTCCTCAAGTTGACTGGGCATCCGCGGGACGAATGGAATGACGTGTGGCTGGTGACGCAAGTTACCCACGAAGGCAGGCAGCCCCAGGTTCTGGAGGAGGCTGTCACCGAGGTTGGCGGTGGAGATTTTCTTCAGGGGTATCGCAATGAATGTGTGGCGACTCCGTGGGACGTGATCTTCCGCCCGCCCTCACCTGAGCACTCGAGGCCGACTTTGTCGGGTTACCAGAACGCCGTGGTCACCGGCCCCGTCGACAGTGAAATCCATTGCGACGAATACGGCCGGGTCAAGGTGCAACTGGCCTGGGATCGCGTTGGCGAGCATAACGATCATTCCAGTTGCTGGCTGCGGGTGGCCAGCGGTTGGGCCCATGACCGCTATGGTTCGGTGCTTATCCCGCGCGTGGGCATGGAAGTGCTGGTGGGGTTCGTCAATGGAGATATGGACATGCCGCTGGTGATGGGCTGCCTGCCCAACGCGGCGACGCCGGTTCCCCTCGACCTGCCGGCAGACAAGACCCGCAGCATCTTCCGTAGCCAAAGCAGCCCCGGTGGCGGTGGCTACAACGAACTGCGCATCGAAGACCGCAAGGGCGCCGAGGAGATCTACCTGCGCGCCCAGCGGGACTGGACCCAACATGTGCTGCACGACCAGCAGGTGCAGATCGACAATCAATGCCGCATCAGGGTGGGCGGTGAGTCGCACCATGAACTGCATGGCGAAGAGCAGCGCATCACCCATGGCAATCGTTTGACCGAACTCAAGCAGGACGATCATCTGGTGGTCGGTGGTTCGCAGCAGATGCGGGCCGGGCGGGCCATCCGGATGGGCGCCGGACAGAGTGTTGTCATTGATGCGGGCGCGAGCGTGACAATCCAGGCCGGTGGGCAGTCGATCACGCTGTCGGCAGAGGGGATTTTCAGCAGCACGCCCATTCAACTGGGAGGCGCGCCTGCTCCGGCGGCGTCGCCATTGATGCCTGGGGTGAAAGCGGCGTTGCTGGCGGTTATACCTGCACCGCTGAGCCGGATACAGGTCGCCAGCCTGAAACGGAGCGCGCCGTTTTGTGAAGAGTGCCAACACTGCAGTGACGGGCAGTGCGCTCTCCCATTCCATTCAACCTTAAAAGGAATTTACCCTGATGTCCCAACCCTTGAGCCCCGATGACTGGCTGGCACAATGCCCTCTACTCCCCAATGAGCGGCTTTACGTGGTACTGAGCAGTGCCAGCGACGCGAAGCCGCTGGCTGCGTGGCAAGTCTCGACCGGCGGGATGTTGCCTCAAGCGCTCTGGGCAGGTACGGCCTATGCCGGGTGGGATGAGGTGATGCCCTACGCAGGGGTTGTCGAGCCCGACAGTGCCTTCCTCGATTGGATCGCAACCACTGAAGCCTCGGACTGGGGTTGGCTGGCGGTTTCGTCCAGTCCGTTGGAAGCCGTAGTCGCCCACCTGCAAAGCCTGACCAAGATACTGCTTCCCGATGAGCGGAGTGTGTTCCTGCGCTTCTGGGATGGCGCTCAGTTCCTGCCGATCGTGCAGAAGCTGGGCGATGAAATCGGCGCGGTGTTGCCGGTGTTCCAGCGGTACCTGATCAATGGCCAGTCGCTGGGCGTTGCGACGGCGTCGGTAACGGCGGCCAAAGCCAGTCCCTGGTGGCGAGTGCCTGAATCGTTATTGGAACACCTGGCCGCGCAGTCGCCACAGACCCTGATCGACAACCTGCTGCAGTGGCTTGAAGAGCAGCGCCCCGACCTGTATGCCGCGTTCACACCGGCGACCTTGCAGCACAAGGTCGCCTACTTCGCGCGCAGTACGGACATCAGCGCTGAAGCGCTGGCGGGCTACCTGGACTCAGAGTTGAGTTGAGGCCAGCGCCTGTTGCAGGTCGTCGATCAGGTCTTCGACCGCTTCGATACCCACCGACAGGCGAATCATTTCCGGCTTTACGCCGGCCTTGGCCTGTTCCTGCTCGTTCATCTGTCGGTGAGTGGTGGAAGCCGGGTGGCAGGCCAGGGACTTGGCGTCGCCGATGTTGACCAGGCGCTTGAAGATTTGCAGGGCGTCGTAGAAGCGCACACCGGCATCAAAGCCGCCCTTCAAGCCGAAGGACAGGATCGCCGATGGTTTGCCCTGCATGTATTTCTGCGCCAATGCGTGGTGCGGGTGGTCCGGCAGGCCGGCGTAGCTGACCCATTCCACCTGGGCATGGCCTTGCAGGAATTGCGCGATTTTCAGGGCGTTTTCGGTGTGGCGCTCCATGCGCAATGCCAGTGTTTCCAGACCTTGAAGCAACAGGAAGGCATTCATCGGCGCCAACGCTGCACCGGTGTTGCGCAGTGGCACGGTACGAGCACGGGCGATGAAGGCGGCGGGGCCGAATTTTTCGGTATAGACCACGCCGTGATAGGCCGGCTCGGGCTGGTTGAGGCCGGGGAATTTATCCGCGTATTTCGTCCACGGGAACGTCCCACTGTCGACAATTACACCGCCCAGGGAGTTGCCATGGCCGCCGACGTATTTGGTCACCGAGTGCACCACGATGTCGGCGCCGAACTGGATCGGCTTGCACAGGATCGGCGTGGCCACGGTGTTGTCCACCACCAGCGGCACGCCACGGGCATGGGCAACGTCGGCCAGGGCTTCGATGTCGATGATATTGCCCGCGGGGTTGCCGATACTTTCGCAGTACACCAGCTTGGTGTTGTCATCGATCAGTTCGGCGATGGCTGCAGCGGAATCGTCCCGGGCGAAACGCACCTCCACGCCAAAGCTCGGCAGCAGGTGGGCGAAGAGGGTGTAGGTGCCACCATAAAGCTGCGGAGTGGTGACGATATTGTCACCCGCACGGGTCAAGGTCTGGATTGCGTAGTGGATCGCCGCGCTGCCGGCCGAGACTGCCAGCGCTGCGATACCGCCTTCAAGGGCGGCGATGCGCTGCTCCAGCACATCGTTGGTGGGGTTCATGATGCGCGTGTAGATATTGCCGGGTACGTCCAGGTTGAACAGGTCGGCGCCGTGTTGGGCGTTATCGAATTCGAAGGCGACGTTCTGGTAGATCGGCACGGCGACGGCCTTGGTGGTCGGGTCCGACTTGAAACCGTGGTGCAGCGCGATGGTGGCGTCTTTCATGATTGTTATTGACCTCCCTGGAGTGGTGGAAGGCCACAATAAATCCGCCTTGCCGTCGGCATTTAGATTTTTTTCAACGGGCTGCCTGCGTTTGCGGCATAAGCACCGCCCGGCATGCGGCCCTGCACCTTTGCGCCCTTAGAAGGTAAACTTCGCCCCCTGCGCAGGAGCAACCATGAATTATCGTCACGCCTTTCACGCCGGCAACCACGCCGATGTCTTCAAACACCTGACCTTGACCCGCCTCATCGCCCTGATGTCGCGCAAGGAGCAGCCGTTCGCCTACCTCGACACCCATGCCGGGATTGGTCTGTACGACCTGCAAGGTGATCAGGCCAATCGCACGGGTGAGTACCTGGAAGGTATCGCGCGTTTGTGGGGCGCCGACGATCTACCGCCGCTGAGCGCCGATTACATGCGTGTGCTGCATGAGATGAACCCGGATGGCCAGTTGCGCTACTACCCAGGCTCGCCGGAGCTGGCGCGCCGCCTGACGCGCCCCCAGGACCGCGTGCTGCTCAATGAAAAACACCCGGAAGACGGCGTGTTGCTCAAGGACAACATGAAGGGCGATCGTCGGGTCAAGGTTCATTTGGGCGAAGGCTGGCATGTGCCGCGCGCCCTGTTACCGGTGCCGGAAAAACGTGCGTTGATGCTGATTGATCCGCCGTTTGAACAGCTCGACGAAATGCAGCGCTGCGCCGCCGCCCTCAAGGAAGCCGTCAGCCGTATGCGCCAGACCGTCGCGGCGATCTGGTACCCGGTGAAGGACCAGCGCATGCTGCGTCGCTTCTACCAGGACCTGGCCGGCACCGGTGCGCCGAAGTTGCTGCGCGTGGAATTGCTGGTGCATCCGCTGGACACGCCCAACACCCTGACCGGCTCGGGCCTGGCGATTGCCAACCCGCCGTGGGGCCTGGAAGAGGAGTTGCGTGAGCTGCTGCCGTGGCTGTCCAAGAAGCTTGGCCAGACCCAGGGTGGGTGGCAGATGGATTGGCTCATAGCTGAGTAGTTGTAAGTTGCAAGCTTCAAGCTTCAAGCTGCAAGTGAGAGCAGAAAACACCACTTGCAGCTTGCAGCTTGAAACTTGCAGCTCCGATCTTCAGATCGGGCAAGTCACGCCGGTACCGCCGATCCCACAGTAGCCCTGCGGGTTCTTCGCCAGGTACTGCTGGTGATACGCCTCGGCGAAGTACACCGTCGGCGCCTCTTCGATTTCGGTGGTGATGGTGCCCAGGCCGGCCTTGGTCAATTCTGCTTGATAGGCATCGGCACTGGCCTTTGCCGCCGCCAGTTGCTCAGGCGTGGTCGCATAGATCACCGAGCGGTACTGGGTGCCGATGTCGTTGCCCTGGCGCATGCCCTGGGTCGGGTTGTGCAGTTCCCAGAACATCTTCAGCAGGTCTTCGTAGTTCACCTTGGCTTGGTCATACACCACCAGCACCACTTCGCTGTGGCCGGTCAGGCCCGAGCAGACTTCTTCATACGTCGGGTTCGGCGTGAAACCACCGGCATAGCCGACCACGGTGCTGACCACGCCATCGCGCTGCCAGAACTTGCGCTCGGCGCCCCAGAAACAACCCAGGCCGAAGATCGCGAAGCCGACGTCGTCGACGAATGGGCCCAGCAGCGGGTTGCCGTTGACGAAGTGCGTCTGCGGCAGGTTCATCGGGGTTTCACGACCAGGCAACGCTTGTTCTTGAGTAGGCAGCACGTTTTTGTTCACCAGAATTTCCGAGCGCAAGACCATGAGCAGTCCTCTCGTCAGGTTGAGTTAGCGGTAAATTTCAGACAGCCAGTGTGCCCGAGTGTTACAGCGCTGTCAGGCGATTGGCCCGCGCGGATAGCGTCTAAGCTTCTCGAGCAGCTCTGCACCGGGGATCGGCCGGTCGAACAGGTAGCCCTGGCCAACGTCGCAACGGTGCCGACGCAGGAACGCCAGTTGCTCGGGGGTCTCGATGCCTTCGGCCACTACCTTGAGCTTGAGGTTGTGGGCCATGGCGATCACGGCCGAGGTGATTTCCATGTCGTCCTGGTTGTCCGGGATTTCGTGGATAAAGCTGCGGTCGATCTTGATGATGTCGATGGGAAATTTTTTCAGGTAGCTCAGCGACGAGTAACCGGTGCCGAAGTCGTCCATGGCCAGGGTCAGGCCGAAGCTCTTGAGCTGGTCCAGTTGCAGGCGCGTGTCTTCGGTCGCTTCCAGCAGCAGGCCTTCGGTCAGCTCCAGTTCCAGCAGGTTGGCCGGCAGCTGTTCTTCCTTGAGGATCGTGGCGATCGAGGCGACCAGGTCCGGGTCGGAAAACTGTTTGGGCGACAGGTTGATTGCTACCTGCAAATTGCCCATGCCAGCGGCGCTCAGTTGCCTGCTCATGCGGCAGGCCTGGCGCGCGATCCATTTGCCGATCGGGATGATCAAACCGGTCTCTTCGGCGACGCTGATGAACTGATCGGGGCGGATCATGCCCTTTTCCGGATGGTTCCAGCGCAGCAGCGCTTCCATGCCCAGCAAGCGGCCGCTGCGCAGGCACAGCTTGGGCTGGTAGAACACGTCCAGTTCGTTCTGGGTCAGGGCACGACGCAGGTTGTTCTCCACGAACAGCTTGTAGCTGGCCTCGGCGTTCAAGGCTTCGGTGAACACCTGTACCTGGTGTTTGCCGTTGGCCTTGGCCTTGTGCAGGGCCAAGCCGGCGTTGCGCATCAGGGTCTGCGGGTCACGGCCATGCAGCGGTGCACAGGCCAGGCCCACGGAGCCGGTGACGCTGATCAGTTGGTTGTCGACGAACATCGGTTTGTCGAGGGTCGCCAGCAATTGGCTGGCCACCTGTTGGCCGCTTTCCAGGTCAGTGTCGTCCAGCAGCACCGCGAATTCGTTACTGGCAAAACGCGCCAGGCTGCCGCCGGCACTCAGGCTGTTGCGCAGGCGGCGGGCCAGGCTGATCAGCAGCTTGTCGCCGGTCTGGTGGCCGAGGCTGTCGTTGATGCGCTTGAAGTTGTCGATGTCCACCAGCAACAGGCTGATCGGGCTGTCGCTGTCGCGGGCAAAGCGCTCATCAAGGTTGCGGATAAATGCCGGACGGTTGCCCAGGTTGGTCAGGTTATCGGTGTAGGCCAGGCGTTCGATGCGCTGCTGGGCCAGCTTGTTCTGGGTGATGTCTTCGTAGATGCCGATGTAGTGGGTCAGCTCACGGTTGTCGCCATATACCTTGGAAATCGACAGCTGGCCCCAGTAGGGCTCGAGGTTTTTACGTCGGCTCTTGAACTCGCCCTGCCAGCTGTTGCTCTTGGCCAGGCTCGACGGTGCGTCGAACAGCAGTTCGCTGAGGTTTTCCAGGGCCGGCAGCTGGGCCAGGCGGTGGCCGTGGACTTCTTCGGCGCTGTATTGGGTAATCGCGGTAAAGCTTGGGTTGACGTACTCCACCACGCCGTCGCAGTTGACCAGCAAAAAGGCATTGGCACTTTGCTCCACGGCACGCTGGAACAGGTGCAGGGCGCTGGTGGCGGTACGGCGGTTGTGGTTGTTGATCACTTGCGCGAACTGGTCGGCCAGTTCGCCGGCAAAGGCAATCTCATCGGCCTGCCAGGCACGCGGGCTGCCTCCCTGTTCCAGGCACAATACGCCCACCACCTGTCCGTCGACGCGGATACTCGCATCGAGCATGGCGTGGACGTCCCTGGCGCGCAGGTTTTCGACCATTTCCCGGGTGCGCGGGTCGCGCATCGCGTTGGTTGCGTCGATTGCCCGGCTGGTGTGCAGGGCTTCCAGGTAATCCGGAAAGCAACTGGCGTCGATGGGCTCAGGCAGGTGGTGCTGCTGGTCATCGCGGTGGTAGGCCGAGATCGGTACCAGGCGCTGGCCTTCGAGGTTCCAGATGCTTGCGCAGTCGATCTGGTAGATGTCACAGGCGCTGCGGGTGATCAGCTCTGCGGCTTCCTGCAGCGAATTGTTGGCGGTGTAGCGCTGGCGGGCCAGCAACAGGATCAGCTCCTGCTGGGCGCGCACCCGCTCCAGGTGCTGCAGTTGTTCCTGCTGGGCGCGCTGGTTGAGCTCCAGGGCGATCTGCAGGCGGCTGTTCTGGCTTTCCAGGTCCTCCGTCGGAGCGGGCAGGGAGACTTCGTTGAACAGGCCGTCGACCACCATCAGGTAGCCGCGCAGCAGATGGCGATTGTGTTGTTTGTAGGCTTCGCCCATTTCCAGCAGGCTCAGGGGGCCATCGTTGGTGTGCAGGGTGTAGCGCACCAGATAGTGAGGGCTGTCGCTCAGTTGCTGTTGGATGGTGTCGTGCAGTTGATAGCGCGCCTGAGGCTCCATCAGGCTGGCGAAGGGGGTGCCGAGCAGCGCACACAGCTCGACCGCCGACAGGCCGAATTGGCGCTCGCAGTTAGGGTCGAGGTACAGAAGGGCCCAGCTTGCCTCATTAAGCCGCTCGAAACGCAGCATACCGAGGCGCGAAGGCACCGGTAACTGCGTCACTACCTCGGCCGCCATACGGGCGACATCGGGTTGGCTTTTCATGGGGGGGAACTCACTTCAAATAACGCGCACGGCGCCGGGCTCACGCCCTCTTTACTGTTGCCTGCGGCAAGGTTGCATCATGCGGCGCGGGCTGACAAGAGAGGATGAAGGCTAAGTGCTATAAGGGGGTTATCGGCCAGGCGGAGGAATTCTTCAGTCAGGATGACAGAAGGTGTACAACCCTGTTCTGTCTGTAGAGAAAAGCAAAAAAAGCCCCGCCAAATTGACGGGGTTGAGGTACGAGCGTGGCGCTCGGAAATCGTTGCAACCAGGCCTCCCCGATGAAAGGGAGGCCGCTGTGGCTTACAGCAGGATGGTGCGGATGTCGTTCAGCAACTGGCTCAGGCGCTGGGTGAAGCGTGCAGCAGCCGCGCCGTTGATCACACGGTGATCATAGGACAACGACAGTGGCAGCATCAGCTTCGGCTGGAACGCTTTACCGTCCCAGACTGGCTGGATGGTGGCCTTGGAAACACCCAGGATCGCCACTTCCGGCGCGTTGACGATTGGCGTGAAGCCCGTACCGCCAATGTGACCGAGGCTGGAGATGGTGAAGCACGCGCCTTGCATGTCGTCTGCGGTGAGCTTCTTGTCACGGGCCTTGGCAGCCAGTGCAGCCGCTTCGGCAGCGAGTTGCAGCAGGCTCTTCTGGTCGACGTTCTTGATGACCGGTACCAGCAGGCCATCCGGCGTGTCGACGGCAAAACCAATGTGCACGTACTTCTTGCGAATGATCGCCTTGCCGCTTGGCGCCAGCGAACTGTTGAAGTCCGGCAGCTCCTTGAGCAGGTGCGCACAGGCCTTGAGCAGCAGCGGCAGCACGGTCAGTTTCACGCCGGCCTTCTCGGCCACGGCTTTCTGCGCAACGCGGAAAGCTTCCAGGTCGGTGATGTCGGCCTGGTCGAACTGGGTCACGTGCGGAATGTTCAGCCAGCTGCGATGCAGGCTCGACGCGCCGATTTGCATCAGGCGGGTCATCGGCACTTCTTCGGTCTCGCCGAAGCGGCTGAAGTCCACCACCGGGATCGGTGGAATGCCCGCGCCGCCAGTAGCAGTGCCGGCAGCCGGAGCTTCCTTGGCTTTGTGCATCATGGCTTTGACGTAGACCTGCACGTCTTCCTTCAGCACGCGACCGTGTGGGCCAGTGGCCGACACAGCGTTCAGCTCGACGCCGAATTCACGCGCCAGTTGGCGAACCGCCGGGCCTGCGTGAACCTTGGCACCGCTTGGCGCAGGTGCAGCAGCAAGGGCCGGAGCGGCCTCGGCTTTTGCAGCAGGCGCAGGTGCGGCAGCGGCCGGTGCAGCTTCAGCCTTTGCCGCAGCCGGAGCGGCCGCAGGGGCTGGAGCGGCAGCCGGTGCAGCGCCTTGTACTTTCAGCTTGAGGATGAAGTCGCCAGTGCCGACTTCGTCTTCCAGCTTGACCGCGATGCTTTCCACAATGCCGGCAGCCGGCGATGGGATTTCCATGGAGGCCTTGTCGGACTCCAGGGTGATCAGCGACTGGTCGGCTTCGACGGTGTCGCCGACCTTGACCAGCAGCTCGATGATCTTGGCCTTGCCCGACGAACCGATGTCCGGAACATGAATGTCCTGGACAGTCGCTGCGGCTGGAGCAGCCGCCGGGGCTGCAGGAGCCTCGGCAGCAGCGGCAGGTTTTTCCGCGGCAGGCGCCGGTGCAGCAGCGGCAGCAGGTGCCGCCGCAGGGGCCGCATCAGCGGCACCTTCGATTTCCAGTTCCAGCAGTTCGTCGCCTTCTTTCAGGCGGTCGCCCAGCTTTACTTTCAGGCTCTTGACCACGCCGGCCTTGGGAGCAGGGATTTCCATGCTCGCCTTGTCCGATTCCAGGGTCAGGATGCTCTGGTCGGCTTCGACGGTGTCGCCGACCTTCACAAACAGCTCGATTACTTCACCTTCACCGCTGCCGATGTCAGGTACGCGAATGAGTTCGCTCACAAAAAATCTCCTCAGCAGTCCAGTGGGTTGCGTTTTTCCGGGTTGATCCCGAACTTGACGATAGCGTCAGCTACCACCTTGGGTTCGATCTCACCGCGGTCAGCCAAGGCTTCCAGGGCTGCCAACACCACGAAGTGACGGTCGACTTCGAAGAAGTGACGCAGCTTCTTGCGGCTGTCACTGCGACCGAAACCGTCGGTGCCCAGGACTTTGAATTCCTTGGACGGGACCCACTGGCGAATTTGTTCAGCAAACAGTTTCATGTAGTCGGTAGAGGCAATGACTGGACCTTTACGGCCGGCCAGGCACTCTTCGACATAGCTCTGCGCAGGCTTCTGGCCCGGGTGCAGGCGGTTGTTGCGCTCTACGGCCAGGCCGTCGCGACGCAGTTCGTTGAAGCTGGTAACGCTCCAGACGTCGGCGCCGACGTTGAACTCTTCACGCAGGATCTTCGCCGCTTCACGGACTTCACGCAGGATGGTGCCGGAGCCCATCAGTTGCACGTGGTGCGCCGCTTCCTTGGTGTCTTCTTCGAGCAGGTACATGCCCTTGATGATGCCTTCTTCCACGCCGGCCGGCATGGCTGGCTGCTGGTAGGACTCGTTCATCACGGTGATGTAGTAGAAAACGTCCTGCTGCTCTTCGGTCATCTTCTTCATGCCGTCCTGGATGATCACCGCCAGCTCATAGCCGTAGGTTGGATCAAAGGTGCGGCAGTTCGGGATGGTGGCAGCCAGGATGTGGCTGTGACCGTCTTCGTGTTGCAGGCCTTCGCCGTTCAGTGTGGTACGGCCGGCGGTACCGCCGATCAGGAAACCACGGGTACGGCTGTCGCCCGCTGCCCAAGCCAGGTCGCCGATACGCTGGAAGCCGAACATCGAGTAGAAGATGTAGAACGGCAGCATCGGCTGGTTGTGGCTGGAGTACGAAGTACCGGCAGCGATGAAGGAGCTCATGGCGCCCGCTTCGTTGATGCCTTCTTCGAGGATCTGGCCCTTCTTGTCTTCCTTGTAGAACATCACCTGGTCTTTATCGACTGGCTCGTAGAGCTGGCCGACGGAGGAGTAGATGCCCAACTGGCGGAACATGCCTTCCATACCGAAGGTACGGGCTTCGTCCGGGATGATCGGGACGATACGCGAGCCGATTTCCTTGTCCTTGACCAGCTGCGCGAGGATCCGCACGAAGGCCATGGTGGTGGAGATTTCACGGTCGCCCGAGCCGTCCAGGATTGCCTTGAGGGTATCCAGCGGAGGTGTAGGGATGTTGAAGCTCTTGGCGCGGCGCTGTGGCACGAAACCGCCCAGTGCGGTACGACGCTCGCTCAGGTAGCGGGCTTCGGCGCTGTTCGGCTCCGGCTTGAAGAACGGCAGGTTCTGCAGCTCTTCGTCCTTGACCGGGATGTCGAAGCGGTCGCGGAACAGCTTCAGGCTTTCAACATCAACCTTCTTGGTGTTGTGCGCAGTGTTTTTCGCTTCGCCGGCACCGGTGCCATAACCCTTGATGGTCTTGGCCAGGATGACGGTCGGTTGTTCTTTGTGGTTGACCGCTTCGTGGTACGCCGCATAGACCTTGTACGGGTCGTGGCCGCCACGGTTGAGTTTCCAGATCTCGTCGTCGGACAGGTCGGCAACCATCGCCTTGAGTTCAGGCGTGTTGAAGAAATGTTCACGTACGAACGCGCCGTCTTTGGCCTTGTAGTTCTGGTACTCGCCGTCGATGACTTCGTCCATGCGACGTTGCAGGATACCGTCGACGTCCTTGGCCAGCAGTGGGTCCCAGAAACGGCCCCAGATGACCTTGGTCACGTTCCACTGGGCACCGCGGAACACGCCTTCGAGTTCCTGGATGATCTTGCCGTTGCCGCGAACCGGGCCGTCGAGGCGCTGCAGGTTGCAGTTGATGACGAAGATCAGGTTGTCCAGCTTCTCGCGGCCGGCCAGGGAGATGGCACCCAGGGATTCCGGCTCGTCGCACTCGCCGTCGCCCAGGAAGCACCAGACTTTCTGCTTGCCTTCCGGGATGAAGCCACGGGCTTCCAGGTACTTCATGAAGCGTGCCTGGTAGATCGCCTGGATCGGGCCCAGGCCCATGGATACCGTCGGGAACTGCCAGAAATCAGGCATCAGCCAAGGGTGCGGGTAGGACGACAGGCCTTGGCCGTCGACTTCCTGGCGGAAGTTGTTCATTTGCTCTTCGCTGATGCGACCTTCCATGAACGCACGGGCGTAGACGCCTGGCGAGGTGTGGCCCTGGAAGTAGATCAGGTCGCCGCCGTGTTCTTCGGTCGGGGCCTGGAAGAAGTAGTTGAAGCCGATGTCATACAGGGTTGCGCTGGAAGCGAAGCTGGAGATGTGACCGCCCAGGTCAGAATCTTTCAAGTTCGTGCGCATTACCATCGCCATGGCGTTCCAACGTACCAGCGAGCGAATGCGGCGTTCCATGAACAGGTCGCCAGGCATGCGTGCTTCGTGGGTGACGGGGATGGTGTTGCGGTATGGCGTGGTGATGGCGTAGGGCAGTTGCGAGCCGCTGCGGGTCGCGAGTTCGCCCATACGGGTCATCAGGTAGTGAGCACGGTCTTCGCCTTCTTTGTCGAGAACCGATTCCAGGGCGTCCAGCCATTCCTGGGTTTCGACGGGATCGAGGTCTTGCATGGCTTGCTCCAGGGCGGAAAGGCTACCAGAATCGGTTGCCTGAAGTTTGCGACTGGCCTTGTGGGCAGACGACATAAATTCTTGGATGGCCGAAGGTTGCTTCGGCGTCCTGTAGTTTTACTACAAATCGTCGGCCATTTCAGCCTTTCGAATGTATATACGAGTAGTAAAACTACACAAGACCGAGCGGATTGCTCGGTCTGGCTGGTGAGCATAATCGTTATTGTTGATCTTTTGCGAACAAGAAAAGGTAGAAGTTTAATGTTGCCTGCCAAAAATTACATATTTTCAGCTATTTATCACCTTTGTTCGACAGTCCTTCATCGAGCGCGGTGCTTGCCTTCACAGCAGCAAGCCATTTACACGCCGACCAAGGATAGACCATGAGCCTTCCAACGCTGGCCGAACTGCCGGCCATTCTGTTGCCAAAGGCCCAGCGGGCCGAGCAGTCATTTCGTGACGCCGTGGCCGCGCTGGACGACGATCATGGCCTTTCTTCGTGGACGCCGCAACGGTGGGCCGACTTCGCCCGGGTGTGCGCCGCCAGTGATTTCGTCATTGAACAGAGTGTTCGTGACCCTTTGATGTTGCTCGAGCTGGCGGCCTGGGGCGAGCTGGACCGCGGCTTTGCGCCGGGCGAGCTGTGCGGGCAGATTGCCGGTGCCGTGCAACAGGCCGAAACAGAAGATGAGCTGGGCCGCGTACTGCGTCGTCAGCGTACGCGCCAGCAAGTGCGCATCATCTGGCGCGACCTGACCCGTCAGGCCGACTTGGTGCAAACCTGTCGTGACCTCTCCGACATGGCCGACGCCAGCATCGACCAGGCCTACCAATGGCTGTACCAGCGCCACTGCGTGCAGTTCGGCACACCGACCGGGCGGCGCAGCGGCGAGCCGCAGCATATGGTCATCCTCGGCATGGGCAAGCTCGGTGCGGTGGAGCTGAACCTGTCGTCGGATATAGACCTGATCTTCGCCTACCCCGAGGGCGGGGAAACCGTGGGCGTGAAGCGCTCCCTGGATAACCAGGAGTTCTTTATTCGTCTTGGTCAAAAATTGATCAAGGCCCTCGACCCGATGACCGTCGACGGCTTTGTGTTCCGTGTCGACATGCGCCTGCGTCCCTACGGTTCGGCCGGCGCCCTGGTGCTCAGCTTCAACGCGCTGGAGCAGTACTACCAGGACCAGGGTCGCGACTGGGAACGCTATGCCATGATCAAGGCGCGCGTGGTCGCCGGTGACCAAATGGCCGGTGCGCAGCTGCTCGATATGCTGCGGCCGTTCGTGTACCGCCGTTACCTGGACTTTTCCGCCATCGAGGCGCTGCGCACCATGAAGCAGCTGATCCAGCAGGAAGTCCGACGCAAAGGCATGGCCGACAATATCAAGCTGGGCTCGGGCGGCATCCGCGAAGTGGAATTTATCGCCCAGGCGTTCCAGCTGATCCATGGCGGCCGCGACCTCAGCCTGCAGCAGCGGCCGCTGCTCAAGGTGCTCGGCACCCTGGAAGGCCAGGGCTACCTGCCGCCGGCGGTGATCGCCGAGTTGCGTAATGGCTATGAATTCCTGCGTTACACCGAACATGCGATCCAGGCGATTGCCGACCGCCAGACCCAAATGCTTCCGGACAGCCCTGAAGACCAGGCGCGCATTGCCTTTATGCTCGGGTTTGCCGACTGGGCGGCCTTTCATGAGCGCCTGATGCATTGGCGTGGCCGTGTGGACTGGCACTTCCGCCAGGTGATTGCGGATCCTGATGAAGAAGAAGGGGCGGAAAGCGAGTTGGTCGTGGGCGGAGAATGGCTGCCGCTGTGGGAAGAGTCCCAGGATGAAGAGGCCGCCTGCCGTCAATTGGCTGAAGGCGGCTTCACCGACGCCACCAAGGCCCTTAAAGCCTTGGCCAGCCTGCGCAACAGCCCGCAACTGCGGGCCATGCAGCGCCTGGGGCGTGAACGCCTGGATGCCTTTATCCCGCGCTTGCTGGCCCAGGCCGTCGAGCACGCCAACCCGGACCTGGTGCTGGAGCGTGTACTGCCGCTGGTGGAGGCCGTCGCCCGGCGTTCCGCCTATCTGGTGCTGCTGACGGAAAATCCCGACGCCCTGCGCCGCCTGCTGACCCTGTGCGCCGCCAGCCCGTGGATCGCCGAGCAGATCACGCGCTTCCCGCTGCTGCTGGATGAGTTGCTCAACGAAGGCCGCCTGTTCAAGCCACCGCTGGCGCCGGAACTTGCCGCCGAGTTGCGCGAGCGCCTTACGCGCATCCCCGAGGATGATCTTGAACAGCAGATGGAAGCCCTGCGGCACTTCAAGCTGGCCCACCGCCTGCGCGTGGCCGCTTCGGAAATCGCCGGCAGCCTGCCGTTGATGAAAGTCAGCGACTACCTGACCTGGCTCGCCGAAGCCATCCTCGAACAAGTGCTGGCCCTGGCCTGGCGCCAGACGGTGGCCCGCCACGGCTCGCCGCAGCGTTTGGACGGCACCTTGTGCGATCCTGGGTTCATCATTGTCGGTTATGGGAAAGTCGGCGGCATCGAACTGGGGCATGGTTCGGACCTGGACCTGGTGTTTATCCACGATGGCGACCCGCAGGCCGAGACCGACGGCGCCAAGCCGATCGACGGCGCGCAGTTCTTCACGCGCCTGGGCCAGCGGATCATTCATCTACTGACCACCCAGACCAACTCCGGCCAGTTGTATGAAGTGGACATGCGCCTGCGCCCATCCGGCGCATCCGGGTTGCTGGTCAGTTCCCTGGGGGCGTTTGACCGCTATCAACAAAATGAAGCATGGACCTGGGAACATCAGGCCCTGATCCGCGCGCGGGTGCTGGTGGGCAGCCAGGATGTGGGCCAGGCATTCGAGCGGGTACGGGCTAAGGTGCTGGGGCGTGAGCGCGACTTGGCGAAGTTGCGCCAGGAGGTCAGCGAGATGCGCGCCAAGATGCGTGACAACCTGGGTACCAAGGCCACGGCGGCCGGCACCGGCGCCAATGCCTTCGACGCCACGGTGCTGTTCGACCTCAAGCAGGACGCCGGAGGTATCGTCGATATTGAATTTATGGTGCAATACGCGGCTTTGGCGTGGTCTGCGCAACATCCGTCGTTGCTGCGCTATACCGACAATATCCGCATTCTGGAAGGCCTGGAGCAGGTGGGTTTGATGCCCGCCGCCGATGCCCATCTGCTGCGCGAGGTGTATAAGGCCTACCGTTCCGCCGCGCATCGCCAGGCCTTGCAGAACGAGGCCGGTACGGTACCCGGTGATCAGTTCGCTGACGAACGGCGCCAGGTGATGCGAATCTGGCAGGCGCTGGGGTTGGGTTGAAACACTATTAGGGCGGGGAGGCATAAGCCTCCCCGCATCGTTTGTGGAAACTACATGAATATTCTGATCGTTGGGCCCAGTTGGGTCGGTGACATGGTGATGGCGCAGACTCTGTTCCAGAGCCTGCGTATGCGCTACCCGGACTGCCAGATCGACGTGCTTGCCCCCGAGTGGAGCCGGCCGATCCTCGAGCGCATGCCCGAAGTGCGCAAGGCCTTGAGCTTTCCGCTCGGCCACGGTGCCCTGGAACTGGCGACCCGCCGCCGCATCGGCAAATCCCTGGCGGGCCAGTACGACCAGGCGATCCTGCTGCCCAACTCGCTGAAGTCGGCGCTGGTGCCGTATTTTGCCGGTATCCCCAAGCGCAGCGGCTGGCGCGGCGAGTTTCGTTATGTGCTGCTTAATGATGTACGCACGCTGGACAAGGCGCGTTACCCGCTGATGATCGAACGCTTCATGGCCCTGGCCTATGCGCCGGGCGTCGAGTTGCCCAAGCCGTACCCGCGGCCCAGCCTGCAGATCGACCCGGTCACCCGCGATGCGGCACTCGCCAAGTTCGGCCTGGTCCTGGATCGTCCGGTGTTGGCCCTGTGCCCCGGTGCGGAGTTTGGCGAGTCCAAGCGCTGGCCGTCGGACCACTACGCCAAAGTCGCCGAGATGAAGATTCGCGAAGGCTGGCAGGTGTGGTTGTTCGGTTCGAAAAACGATCACTCGGTGGGTGAAGACATTCGCCAGCGCCTGATCCCGGGCCTGCGCGAAGAGGCCGTCAACCTCAGTGGCGACACGTCCCTGGCCGAGGCCATCGACTTGCTCTCCTGTGCTGACGCCGTGGTGTCCAACGACTCCGGCCTGATGCATGTGGCCGCTGCGCTGAACCGTCCGTTGGTGGCGGTGTACGGCTCCACCTCGCCGGGCTTTACCCCGCCGCTGGCCGACCAGGTCGAAGTGGTGCGTCTGGGGCTGGAGTGCAGCCCGTGCTTTGATCGCACCTGCCGCTTCGGCCATTACAACTGCCTGCGCCAATTGCTGCCGCAGCCGGTAACCGATGCCTTGCAGCGATTGCAGGGCGACGTGGTCGAGGTTCACTGAGTTGCGGGTACTGGTAATCAAGACCTCATCCCTGGGCGACGTGATCCATGCCTTGCCGGCACTGACTGACGCGGCACGGGCGATCCCCGGCATTCGCTTCGACTGGGTGGTGGAAGAAGGCTTTGCTGAAATCCCCACCTGGCACCCGGCGGTGGACAAGGTCATCCCGGTGGCGATCCGCCGCTGGCGCAAGAACCTCTGGCAAACCTTCAAGAGCGGCGAGTGGCGGCGCTTCAAGCAGCAAGTCCAGTCGACCAAGTACGATCTGGTGATCGATGCCCAGGGCCTGTTCAAAAGCGCCTGGCTGACCCGCTACGTGCGGGCTCCGGTGGCCGGATTCGACAAACACTCGGCCCGTGAGCCGATTGCGGCGCGCTTCTACTCGCGGCGCCTGGCCGTGGCCCGTGGGCAGCATGCGGTGGAGCGTTTGCGCCAACTGTTCGCCGTGGCCCTCGGCTATGACTTGCCCAAAGGCCTGGGCGACTACGGCCTCAGCACCGAAAAACTGCTCGGCCTGCCGCCGAAAAAGCCCTTCGTCCTGCTGCTGCACGGTACTACCTGGGACACCAAGCATTGGCCCGAGGCCTACTGGCGCGAGTTGGCTGAACGTATGGGCCGCCTGGGCGTGGACGTGAAGTTGCCCTGGGGCAACGCCGCCGAAAAGGCCCGTGCGGAGCGCCTGGCCCAAGGCCTGAACAACGCCGAAGTGCTGCCCAAGCTGAACCTGGCCGGCGTGGCCCGGGTATTGGCCGGCGCCCGCGCCTGTGTGGCGGTGGACACCGGGCTGGGGCATTTGGCGGCGGCGCTGGATGTGCCGACCATTTCCCTGTTCGGCCCCACCAACCCCGGCCTGACCGGCGCCTACGGCAAGGGCCAGATTCACCTGGCCAGCGACTTTGCCTGTGCGCCGTGCCTGCAAAAACAATGTACCTATCAACCGACGGCCGACGACCTGCGTCGGTTCGACATCAAGCGCGAGTCGCCCCTGTGTTTCACGCGCTTGAACCCTGAGCGTGTGGCAACCCGGCTGAGCACGTTGTTACTGGCTGAGGAGCTGCACTGATGCAACTGGCTTTTGTTCTGTACAAATATTTCCCCTTCGGCGGCCTGCAGCGCGACTTCATGCGCATCGCCCTGGAGTGCCAGCGGCGCGGCCATCAGATTCGTGTCTACACGCTGATCTGGGAGGGCGACATTCCGCCCGGCTTCGAAGTGCTGGTGGCGCCGGTCAAGGCGTTCTTCAACCATCGGCGCAACGAGAAGCTCAGCGCCTGGATGGAGGCCGACCTGGCCAAGCGCCCGGTGGACCGCCTGATCGGCTTCAACAAGATGCCCGGCCTGGACGTGTACTACGCCGCCGACGGCTGCTTTGAAGACAAGGCACAAAACCTGCGTCATTCGCTGTACCGCAGTTTTGGCCGCTATCGCCACTTTGCCGAGTACGAGCGCGCGGTGTTTGCCAAGGACGCCAAGACCGAAGTCTTGATGATTTCCGAAGTGCAGCAGCCGCTGTTCATCAAGCATTACGACACGCCGCTGGAGCGCTTCCACCTGCTGCCACCGGGCATTGCCCAGGACCGCCGCGCGCCGCCGAATGCGGCCGAGATTCGTGAGGGGTTCCGCAAGGAGTTCAGCCTGGGCGATGACGACCTGCTGCTGGTGCAAATCGGTTCCGGCTTCAAGACCAAGGGCGTCGATCGCAGCCTGAAAGCGCTGGCCGCATTGCCGGCTGAGCTGAAAAAACGCACGCGCCTGTTTGTAATCGGCCAGGACGACCCCAAGGTATTCCAACTGCAAAGCGCCACCCTCGGGCTGGGCGATAACGTGCAGTTCCTCAAGGGGCGCAGCGATATTCCGCGCTTCCTGCTGGGCGCCGACCTGTTGATCCACCCGGCGTACAACGAAAACACCGGCACCGTGTTGCTCGAAGCCCTGGTGGCCGGGTTGCCGGTGCTGGTCTCGGCCGTGTGTGGTTATGCCCATTACATCGCCGAAGCCGACAGCGGCCTGGTGCTGGACGAGCCGTTTGAACAGGCTCAGTTGAACCGGTACCTGGCGCAGATGTTGACCGATTCTGCACAGCGCGCGGCCTGGGGCCGCAATGGGTTGGCCTTCGCCGAGACGGCCGACCTCTACAGCATGCCGCAGCACGCTGCGGATGTGATTCTGGCGGAGCCAAAACGATGAAGTTGATTCTTGCCGAACCGTTCAAGACGTTATGGGCCGGGCGTGATGCCTTCGCCGAAGTCGAGAAACTGCAAGGCCAGGTATTCCGTGAACTGGCGGCGCGTCGCACGCTGCGCACCGAGGTGGATGGCCGCCCGTATTTCGTCAAAATCCACCGCGGCATCGGCTGGGCGGAAATCTTCAAGAACCTGATCACCGCCAAGCTGCCGGTGCTCGGCGCAGGCCTGGAATGGGATGCCATTCACCGCTTGCAGGCGATCGGCGTACCGACCATGACCGGCGTGGCCTTTGGCGAAAAGGGCAGCAACCCGGCGGACCAGCACTCGTTCATCATCACCGAAGAGCTGGCGCCGACCATCAGCCTTGAAGACCTGGCCGTCAACTGGGTCGCCGAACCGCCCACACCTGCACTGCGCCATGCACTCACGGCCGAACTGGCGCGCATGGTCGGCGACATGCACCGGGGCGGCGTGAATCACCGCGACTGCTACCTGTGCCACTTCCTGCTGGACACGTCCAGGCCGATCGACCCACGCAACATCAAGCTCTCGGTGATCGACCTGCACCGGGCGCAAATGCGCGCCCGTCTGCCGCTGCGCTGGCGCGACAAGGACCTCTCCGCGCTGTATTACTCGGCGTTGGACATCGGCCTGACCCGGCGCGATAAATTGCGCTTCCTCAAGGGCTACTTCCGCCAGCCATTGCGCCAGGTCCTGGCCGAGCAGTCGGCGTCCCTGGGCCTGATGCAGCGCAAGGCCGACAAGCTCTACGCGCGCAAGCAACGTTATGGGGATGCGATCTGATGGCGGGTTGGAACCTGGAGCCTGCCTACGCCGCCCTGGCGGATGATTTTGGAAGCCTCGAAGCGGTATTTGCCCTGCAAGGCGAGCGGCTGACCCGCGACCCGCTGTCGGAAGTGATCCGGGTGGAGCGTGGCGGGGTCAATTACTACGTCAAGCGCTATACCGGTGCCGGCAAGGGCCTGCGGCGCTACCTGGGCAAGCCGCGGGTCAAGTCCGAATGGCAGAACCTCAAGCGCTTCGCCAAGTGGGGCATTCCCACCGCCGATGTGGTCGCCTGGGGCCTGGCGCGCAGCGGCCTGGCCTATGATCGTGGCGCAATGATCACCCGCGAGTTGCCGAGGACCGAAGACCTCTCGGTCCTGGCCGAACGTAAGGATGCGCGCCTGCGCGACCCCAAGTGGGTCAGCGCGGTCAGCCGCCAGCTCGCCGAATACACGCGCACCATGCACGATCATCGCTTTACCCATAACGACTTGAAGTGGCGCAACCTGCTGATCGACGACCAGGCCACCCTGTACCTGATCGATTGCCCCAACGGTGATTTCTGGCGCGGTTTCTGGCTCAAGTACCGCATCACCAAGGACCTGGCCTGCCTGGACAAGGTGGCCAAGTATCACTTGTCGGCCACTCAGCGCCTGCGCTTCTACATGCAGTACCGTGGGTGTCGGCACCTGAGTGAGTCGGACAAACGGCGGATTCGCCACGTAGTGAAGTTTTTCGAGGGACGTGAATGAGTGATTTCCTGGCGGCTGAAGATCGCGCCCTGCTGGAGCGCCACGGCCTCGCGACATTCGACGCCCTGTGGGCCCGGCAACTGGACGCGGTGGACGAGCCGAACACCAGCCGTGGCGGCTGGAGCAGCGTGTTTCGCCTGGAGCTCGACGGCCACGGCTATTACCTCAAGCGCCAGAGCAACTACCTCACGCGCAGCTTGCACCGGCCTTTGGGCGAGCCCAGTTTCTCCCGCGAGTTCCGCAATATCAGCCGTTACCGCAAGCTCGGGATCCCGGCGCTGCAGGCGGCGTTCTACGGCGAGCGCAAAGTCGCCGGTGAGCACCGCGCGATGCTGCTGACCCGTGCCCTGGACGGCTGGAATGACCTGGATTCATTGCTGGAGCAATGGGCGCAACTCAGCGATGCCCAGCACTGCGCGATCCTGCTGGCCTGCGGTCAACTGGCGCGCCGCCTGCACAGCGTCGGCCAGGTGCATGGCTGTTTCTACCCCAAGCATATTTTCCTGCAGGCCACCGGTGACGGCTACGCCGCGCAGTTGATCGACCTGGAGAAAACCCGCCCGCTGCTGTTCGGCTGGCGTGACCGGGTCAAGGACCTGGAACCGTTGTTGCGCCGTGCGCCACAGTGGTCCGACGCCCAGGTGCGTCAACTGCTGGCGGCTTACCTCGATCAGCCCGAAGGCAGCGCACTCGTCACCACCTGGCTGCAACGCCTGACGAAGCGGCGTAGCCACAAGGAGAACCGCTGATGCGCCTGTCCGAGTTGAAAAGCGCCGGTCGCAGGCCGAGCCTGCCCCTCACCATCGACCTGGCGGATGCCGCCGGCCCGGGCCAACTGCAACTGCTGAGCCTGTTGCGGGTATTGCCGGGTGAGCGTTACGTGGGCGCGGCGGTATGGCGCGGGCGTCCGGTGCTGGCCAAGTTATTGGTGGGCGGCAAGGCCGCACGGCATTTCCAGCGTGAACTCAGCGGCGTACGCCTGCTGGCCGAGCAAGGCCTGACCACCCCGCTGTTGCTCGCCGATGGCTTGCAGGACGGCGAGGGCGGCTGGCTGCTGTTCGAGTTTATCGAAGGTGCCGAGAGCCTGGCCGATGCCTGGCACGCCGTTGAAGCGCTACCGCCACTGGCCGAGGAGCAAACCGCCGTGCTGGCCGAGGCCCTGGGTGCGATCGGCCAGATGCATGCCAAGGGCCTGTGGCAGGAAGACCTGCACCTGGACAACCTGCTGCGCCAGGACGGCAAGCTGTACTTGATCGATGGCGCCGGCATTCGTGTGGAGGAGGCGGGCAAGCCACTGTCGCGCAACCGCGTGCTGGAAAACCTCGGGGTGTTTTTCGCCCAGTTGCCGAAAAACCTCGAGCCGTTTACCGAAGAACTGCTGGTGTACTACCTGCTGAGCAACGGCGAGCACGCCTTGCCCCTGCAAGCCCTGGAAAAACAGGTGCGCAAGGTCAGCGCCTGGCGCCTGAAGGACTTGTTGAACAAGGTGGGCCGCGACTGCACGCTGTTCAGTGTGGTGCGTGGCGCCTTTGCCTTGCGTGCGATCCGTCGCGAGGAAGAACCGGCGATGCTGCCGGTGCTGGAGCAGGCGGATGCGTTGCTCGACCAGGGCCACCTGTACAAGACCGGTGGTGCGGCCAGCGTGGCCAAGGTCGACGTAGCCGGCCGGCCCTTGGTGATCAAGCGCTACAACATCAAGGGCGTTGCCCATTGGCTCAAGCGCTTCTGGCGCCCGAGCCGCGCCTGGCATTCCTGGCGCGAAGGCAATCGCCTGGCCTTCCTCGGCATCGCCACGCCCAAGCCGCTGGCCGTCCTGGAAAAGCGTTTTTTCTGGCTGCGCAGCCGCGCTTACCTGGTCACCGAATACCTGCCGGGCCCGGACATCATCGAGCGGTTCGCGCCCTATATCGAACACGGTGACGCGCCGGAAAACGAACTGTTGGCGCTGGACCAGTTGTTCGCCGAGCTGATTCGCGAGCGCATCAGCCATGGCGACTTCAAGGGCCATAACCTGTTCTGGGATAAGGATCGCTGGTCGCTGATCGACCTCGACGCGATGTGCCAACACAGCTCTGCCGCCAGCTTCGCCCCGGCGTATGCCAGGGACCGTGCGCGGTTTATGCGGAACTGGCCTGAGAGTAGTGCGTTGTATCAGCTGATTGATCAGCGTTTGCCGAAGCAACCGACCTGACCGTTCCCGCGCAGGGTGACCGATCAAGAGCTGTTGCCTGAGCAACAGTTATCAGACAGTTGTTGGCCCAGAACGACAGCCCGCCTTAACCCGCAAACGTTACCCCCTTGATTTAATGCAATAAAATCCTGGCACGGGCTCTGCAATGCCTCCTGGTGAACCCTTTCACCGGTCGCAGCGGAGCCCTGTATGCCTTCCAGCCTTTCCTCGCTTTCCCGTTTGATCTGCCTTGGCGCCGTGCTGTTGCTGGGCCATGTCGTCAGTGTCCAGGCCGCCGAGGGCGATGAGGCTGTGCCGTCCCTGGCCGGCAAGCGCATTGCCGTGAGCATGACCGGCACCAGTCACTATTTCGATATCAAGGCGTTCCAGGCCCAGGTCGATGAGATCAAGCGCCTGGGCGGCACGCCGATCACCCTCGATGCCGGGCGTAATGACAAGAACCTGGTGACCCAGCTGCAAACCGTGGTCACCCAGAAACCCGACGCCGTGATCCAGACCCTGGGCACCCTCAGCGTGATCGATCCCTGGCTCAAGCGCATCAGCAAGGCTGGCATCCCGCTCTTCACCATCGATGCACCGTCCCAGTACAGCCTCAACAACACCACCTCCGACAACGTCGCCACCGGCAAGGCGTTGGCCGATCAATTGATCAAGGACGCCGGCGGCAAAGGCAAGATCCTGGTGTTCAACGGTTTCTACGGCGTGCCGGTGTGTGCGATCCGTTATGACCAGTTGAAGCTGGCGCTCAAGGATTACCCCCAGCTGGAAATCATCCAGCCGGAGCTTCGCGACGTGATCCCCAACACCGTGCAGGATGCTTATTCCCAAGTCTCGGCGCTGCTCAACAAGTACCCGGCGGGCAGCGTCTCGGCGATCTGGTCGGCGTGGGACATTCCGCAGTTGGGCGCGAGCAAGGCGCTGATCGATGCCAGGCGCACCGAGATCAAGACTTACGGCGTCGACGGTACGCCGGAAGTGCTGGCGCTGCTCGGCCAGGCAAATTCGCCGGTGGGGGCGGTGGTGGCGCAGCAACCGGCGTTGATCGGCAAGACCGCTGTGCAGAACGTGGCGCGCTACCTTGCAGGGCAACGAGACCTGCCCAAGGAAACCCATGTGGCCACGCTGCTGACCACCGCGGCCAACCTGGACCAGGTTCAGCAACTGCGGGGTGACTGATGCCGGCATTGCACCTGCAACACTTGCATAAACGCTTTGGCGCCACCCTGGCGCTGGATGACGCAAGCCTTAAAGTCGAACGCGGCAGCATCCACGGCCTGGTGGGGGAGAACGGTGCGGGCAAGTCGACCTTGATCAAGATCCTGGCCGGCATCCACAAGGCGGACGCGGGGCAGGTGAGTATCGATGGCCAGTCGTACGCCGCCTTGTCACCGCGTCAGGTGGATGCGCTGGGCGTGCAGTTCATCCATCAGGAGCGTCTGTTGCCCGCCAGTTTTACCGTGGGCGAGGCGCTGTTTTTCGGGCATGAATTGCGGCGCGGGCCCTTTGTGGATCGACGTCGGCAGCAACGTGAAGCCGAGCGCTTGCTGGCGGAATATTTTGATCTGCAATTGCCCGCCGGTGCGCTGGTGAGCGAGCTGAACAGCGCCGAACGCCAGGTGCTGCAAATCACCCGGGCGTTGATTCGCCAGCCGAAGATCCTGGTGTTCGACGAGCCCAGCGTGGCGTTGGTCAAGCGCGAGGTCGACCAGTTGCTGCGCATCGTCAAGCGCCTGCGCGACCAGGGTTTATCCATCCTGTACATCTCCCATTACCTGCAGGAAATCGACAGTCTGTGCGATGAAGTCACGGTGCTGCGCAATGGTCGGGACGTGGCGGTGGTGCAGCCCCGGCATACGTCCAGCGCCGAGATTGCGCGGCTGATGGTCAATCGCGAGGTGCAGGAGATGTACCCCAAGGCCAAGGTTGCACTGGGAGCGCCGCTGTTGCAGGTACGCGGGTTGAGCCTGGCGCGGCGCTATCGGCAGATCGATCTGGACGTGCGGCGCGGAGAAATCGTCGGCCTGACCGGGCTGGTCGGCTCGGGAGCCAAGGAGTTGTTCAAGACACTCTTCGGTGTCGAGCGCGCCGACAGCGGCAGTGTGCATCTGGACGGGCGTTTGCTGCGCCTGCGTTCGCCGGCCCAGGCGATTGCCGAGGGCATTGCGCTGGTGCCGGAAGAGCGGCGCAGCCAGGGGATTTCGCCAGTGCTTTCGGTGCTGGAAAACCTGACGCTGGCGGGGCTCGGGCGGTTCAGCCGCTGGGGCTTGTTGAGCCGCCGCAAGGAGCAGGCGGAAAGCCTGCGGCTGATCGACGAATTGGCGATCAAGGCGCCTGGGCCCCAAGTGGCGGTCAGCCAGCTCAGTGGTGGCAACCAGCAGAAGGTCGCCCTGGGGAAATGGCTGAGCCGCCGCTCGGCGGTGTACCTGTTGGATGAGCCCTGTGTGGGCGTGGATGTGGGTGCCAAAGTAGAGATATATCGCTTGATCGGACGCTTGGTGGAAGAGGGCGCGGCGGTGCTGGTGTTGTCGTCGGATTTGCCGGAGTTGTTGGGGATCAGTGACCGAATCCTGGTGCTGCATCGGGGTGAGATCGCCGGTGAATTCCGTGCCGGGGAGGCGGACAGCGATCAGTTGCTGGCCTGTGCGACGGGAGCCGTGGCTGCGGCGGCTTTAAGCGCTCGAGAGGTGGAACATGCTTGAAGCGGCGACGCCTGGGTTATCGCAGCGATTGTGGGTGCTGGTGCTGCGCCGTGGGTCGGTGGGGGTTTTTGTGGCGATCCTGCTGGGGTTTGCCGTGGCTGCGCCGAATTTTCTGTCGGTGGGTAATCTGGCCAATGTGTTCAGCCAGTCGGCGATCCTCGGCGTGCTGGCCTTCGGGCTCACCTGCGTGATTATCGGCGGCGGTTCGAACGTGGTGGCTGGAGGGCTGGACCTGTCGCTGGCGGCCAACCTGGGCTTGTGCGCGGCGGTATTCAGCCGCCTCAATAATGCCGGCCTGGATCTCGGGTTGACGTTGCTGCTGACCCTGGGCTGCGGTTCGGCGGTCGGCTTGCTGAATGGGCTGGCCGTGGTGGTGCTGCGTTTGCCGCCGTTGCTGGCGACCCTGGCGAGCATGAATGTACTGGCCGGGCTGGAGTTGGTGCTGACGGAGAACACGGTGGTCTCCACGGACTCGCCGCTGTTGGACCTGCTCAGTGGCGGCGCCTGGTTGGGCGTACCGGCCCTGGCCTGGGTGCTGCTGGTGACGGCGGGCGTGCTGACGCTGCTGATTCAGCACTCGGCCTATGGGCTGCGCCTGCATGCGGTGGGCGAATACCCCCAGGCGGCCGAAGCGGCGGGCATTGGAGTGCCCGTCTACGTGTTGTCGAGCTATCTGCTGTCCGGTCTATGTGCCGCGGTGGCTGCGCTGTGTTCGGCGGCATTCTTCAGCGGCAGCACCACCGGCTCCGGCGACATGCTGCTGTCGGTGGTGGCGATCGCCTTTCTCGGTGTGGTGTTTTCCCGCCGGTTGGTGGCGAGCATTCCGGGGACTTTGCTGGCAGCGCTGTTGATCGGTTTTCTGATCAATGGCTTTCAACTGCTTAACCTCTCCAGCTTCTGGGTCAATGGTGTGCAGGGCGTGTTGATCCTGCTGGTCGTCGCAGCCTCCAGTGCAGTGAACCAAGGGGCGACGGCATGAACGCACGCGCAGTATTGCCGCTGACATTGCCACTGGTGTTCACCCTGATTGTCGTGGTGTTTGCGCTGCAAGCGCCGGGCTTCCTCAGTGCTGGCAACCTGCAAAGCCTGGTGCTGAACAACTTCGTGCTGCTGGCGATTGTCGCCATCGGCATGACCTACGCGGTGGCGGCCGGTGGCATCGACCTGTCGGTGGGCACGGCGCTGGACTTTGCCAGTTTCAGCTTTGTGGTGCTGCTCAATGGCGGCCATGGCTGGGCGGTGGCGGCCACGGGCGCGCTGGCGGCGGCGCTGCTGGTGGGGCTGGTCAATGCCGGCCTGATTGCCGGGCTGCGCATCAGTCCGTTCCTGGCCACCCTTGGCACGTTGTTTATCGGCACCAGCGCCCAGCAACTGCTCTCGGACGGCGGCCAGCCGATCTATATCAGCCAAGGCTTGAAGCCTGAACTCATGGGGCTGACACCGCTGCTGGTGGTAGTGGGGCTGGCGCTGTTCTACGGCCTGGCCCTGGCGCGCGGACGCCTGGGCCGTGAGTTGCTGGCCCAGGGCACCCAGCCGCTGCTGGCGTATTACTCGGGGTTATCGGTGCGGCGCATCGTCACCATCGTGGCCCTGGCAACCGCCCTGGCCTGTGGGGTGGCCGGCGTGTTGCTCAGCTCGACAGTCAGCGCCTATGTGCCGCTGTCCGGTAACGCGTTTTTGCTCAATGCGATTGGCGCGGTGTTTATCGGCACCACCTTGAGTCGACAGGGACGGGCGAATGTTCCGGGGACCCTGCTGGGCGTGTTGTTTATCAACGTGATCGCCAACGGGCTGCTGCTGATCGGCTGGAATTTCTACTGGCAGCAGGTGGCGACCGGGGTGCTGATCTTTATCGTGCTGAGCTTCAGTTTCGCCAGTCGGCGGATGCTGGAGCGCGTCTAGTGTTGCACCCCAAAGCTGGACTCCATCCGACGCTTGGGGGCATGAGCAAACTCCCCTTAGGGCATAAACAATTTCAGGCGACCGCATTCCGGTGGTGAGCGGGCTTGTCCCGCGTCGGGTGCGAAGCGCCCCCTGATGAAGACGAATGCGGGGTATCAGGTACTCCTCTGCGCCCGGTTTTGGGGCTGCTGCGCAGCCCGACGCGGGACAAGCCCGCTCGCCACAGGGGTTCCGGTTTGCTGCGCGACAGCGCGGGGCCTCCCACATTGAAGGTGTGGTGCGTTCAGAATTGATACTCGGCACCCGCCCCGGCATACCAGGAGCGCCCAGGCGCCGCTTCGTAGTAGCGGCCATTGCCGTCGCCGACGATCACCGAACCGACGTACTGGCGGTCCAGCAGGTTATCCAGGCGCAGGGTCTGGTGGAAGGTCCAGTGTTCGACCTTCTGCTCGAACCGTGCGCGCCAGTTGAACACGCTGTAGCCCGGCGCGGCGTGTTGGCTGTTGGTGTCTTCGACGTAGACCTTGCTGCGGTACAGGCCTTCGACTGCGGTACTGACCCAGTCCCGGGGTTTCCAGTTCAGCTCGGCGAACAGCGTGGTTTGCGGCACTCCGGGGAGGTAGTTGCCTTTGTCGACGGCAGTTGTGCCGCTGGTGAAGTCGCTGTCATAGGTGGCTTGCAGGCGCGTGTAGGCGAGGTTAGTGCTCCAGTGTTCGGCGAGTTGGCTTTCGATGCCCAGTTCGAAGCCGCGACGCAGGGTGCGGCCGGCGTTTTGGTAAGTGGTGCGCCCTCCGCTGGATTGCTGCACTACCAGTTCGTCCTCGGTGGTGATCTGAAAGAGGGCCGCATTCACGCGGGTGTCCTGGCCAATGCGAGCTTTCAGGCCAACTTCATACTGTTGGCTGACCGATGGCTTGAGCGCAAAGTTGAAGCCGTTCGCCGTGCTGGAATACGCGGACTCGGCCTGGGTTGGGGTTTCGAAACCTTTGCCCGCGCTTACATAACCGTGCAAGTCAGGTGTGAAGGCGTACATGACGCTGATCGACGGCGTGTTCTTCTGGTAGGTCTTGCTGCCGCTGTCGTTGCCGTCGCTGAGGAAGTGATCGTCTACGTCCATTTCCATGGTGCTGTGGCGCAGGCCGGCTTGCAGGGTCCAGTCACCCAGCAGCCAGTTGGCTTGCACGAACGGGTCGAGGCTGGTGGCGGTATCGATTTCATCGCGGCCCAAGGCCCCTTTGACACCATGCACCCCATTGACGGTGTTGGAATAACCTTGGCGATCATCCTGGCTGCGGTCGTAGTCGAGGCCGGTGATCAGGGTCAGCTCGCCGGGTGCGCTGGTGATAGGTTGCAACCAATGGAGGGAGCCGCCATAGAACTTGCGGTCGAAAGCTACCACACCGCCGCGAGCGTTAGCCGGATTGGCGGCGCCACTGCCGAACCTGTCCGGGATCGACAGATACTGAACCACACTACGCCGCCCGGTATACCCGTTCACCTGCAGCGTCGCATCGCCGAAGTACCGTTCATAATTCATGCCCAATTGCTGATGATCGATACTTTTGCGCGTGTTGTACGTCAGCGCATTGCTGCTCACCGAACGCGGGTCGGCCTTGTAGGCGTCCCAGGTTTGCCCCAGTGGATCCTGGGTACCGTTCTGCTCCAGGTTGCTGTAGATCAGCGCCAGCTTGCTGTCGTCATCCGGTTGGACATTGAGCTTGGCGAAGGTCTGGTCGCGACGGGCGCTGCTGTGGTCGCGGTAGCCGTTGGTATCCATGCGCGAGGCGTCGAGTACAAAGCCTGCGCCGTTCGCCGCGCCTTCGGCGCTCAGGTGGTTCTTGTTCAGGCCGTCGCTGCCCACCAGGGTTTCGGCGCCGATGCGTGGCGGGCCTTCGCCATCGCGGGAAAACATCTGGATCACGCCGCCGGCATTGCTGCCATACAGGGTGGCGGCCGGGCCGCGCAGCACTTCGATACGCTCGGCGGTGTCGAGGTTGAACGTGGCGGCCTGGCCCTGGCCGTCCGGGGTGCTGGCGGGGATGCCGTCGGCGATCAGCTTGATGCCGCGCACACCGAAGGCCGAGCGGGCGCCGAAGCCACGGGAGGAAATCTGCAGGTCCTGGGCATAGTTCTGGCGGTTCTGCACCACCAGGCCGGGCACGCGGGCCAGGGCTTCGGAGGCGTTGATGCCCAATTGGCCGTCGCTGATCTGCTCGCGACTGATGCCGTCCACCGAGTAGGGCAGGTCGAAGGTCGGGCTGGCGCTGCGCGAGCCGGTGACGACGCTGGGGTCGAGGATCAGCGCGGGGTCATCAGCCTGGGCGACGCCGCACAGGGCGAGCAGGCCGGGCAGCAACAGGTTGAAGCGAGCGAGAGGGGTCATGAGTCAGCCGGAATCCGTGGCGCTTAGGGTGTAAACGCGCAAAAGGGCGCGAGTTTAGTGACTGGGAAGATTTTTATCATTCAGGAATTCGGCTACGCGACCCATCAGCGCGCTCGCACTGCACACACGGCGATGGTGCAGGCGACTCTTGCCGCTAACAGCTTCCCACTGCTTTTGAGCTATAATCCCGCCCTTTAGCTGTTTCCTGCCCAGGCGGGAAGCACACTTTTTTCAGGCGCAACCCGCCTGCATGCAGACTAAAAGAGGCTAGACCCCTGTGGCATTGACGATTCTTGGCCTGTCCGGCGCCCTTAGCCATGATCCTTCCGCAGCCTTGTATATCGACGGCAAGCTGATCGCGGCCGCCGAAGAAGAGCGCTTCGTACGCGACAAACATGCAAAGAACCGCATGCCCTACGAGTCGGCGAAGTTCTGCCTGGAACAGGCCGGCATCAAGCCTTCCGACGTTGATGTGGTGGCGATCCCGTTCGCCCCGATCAGCCTGTTCGGCGAGGCGCGCTGGCACTACGCCAAGCGTTACTGGTACGCCCCGGACCGCGCACTTGACGCGATCCTGATGGGCAACCGTCGCTACAAGCGCTATCGCAACAAGATCGTCTGGTGCCTGGAGCAACTGGGCTTCGACCCGAAGAAAATCAAGATCGAACCGGTTGAACACCACCTGGCCCACGCGTCCAGCGCCTACCACTGCTCCGGCTTCCAGGAGAAGACCGCGATCCTCGGCATCGACGGCAAGGGTGAGTACGCCACCACGTTCTTCGGCTACGGCGAAAACGGCAAGATCCACAAGATCAAGGAATTCTACGATCCGGACTCCCTCGGCGGCCTGTACGGCGCGATCACCGAGTTCCTCGGTTTCGAGATGCTCGACGGCGAGTTCAAGGTCATGGGCATGGCGCCGTACGGCGATGCCAGCAAGTACGACTTCTCGCGCCTGGCCTCGTTTGAAAACGGCGAGCTGGTGATCAACACCGACTACGCCAACGTCATTGGCCTGCGCCGTTATAAAGAGAAGGGCAAGGGCTTCTACTTCTCGCCGAAACTGATCGAGTGGCTGGGCCCCAAGCGCGAAGGCGACATCGCCGACGAGCCGTACATTCACTACGCCGCCAGCATGCAGGCGCTGTTTGAAAAGCTGGCCTTGCAGATGATCGACCATTACCTGGGCGATATCCTCAAGGACACCGGCAAGCTGGCCTTCGCCGGCGGCTGCGCGCTGAACGTCAAGCTGAACCAGAAGATCATTGCCCGTGACGACGTGAAAGAGCTGTTCGTGCAGCCGGCGTCCGGCGATGCCGGCACCGCCGTCGGTGCCGCCGCCTACGTGTCCCACGCCCGTGGTGTACCGGTGGAGAAGATGGAACACGTCTACCTCGGCCCGTCCTACAGCAACGAAGACGTGATCGCCGCCTGCGCCAAGCACGAGAGCAAGCCGAACTGGCGCAGGATCGAGAACATGCCCAAGCGCATTGCCAAGATCATGGTCGACGGCAACCCGGTGGCCTGGTTCCAGGGCCGCATGGAGTTTGGCCCGCGTGCCTTGGGCGGTCGTTCGATCATCGGTTGCCCAAGTGCGACCGGCGTGGCCGACCGTATCAACCACCAGATCAAGTTCCGCGAGCGCTGGAGGCCTTTCTGCCCGTCGATGCTCGACACCGTGGCCCCGCAGATGATCAAGGTCGATCACCCGGCGCCGTTCATGACCTTCACCTTTGAAGTGTCGGAAGAGTGGAAGACCCGCGTGCCGGAAGTGGTGCATGAAGACGGCACCTCCCGCGCCCAGGTGCTCAAGCGCGAATACAACCCGCGCTACTACGACATGATGAAAGAGCTGGAAGTACTGACCGGCAACGGCGTGTCCCTGAACACCTCGCTCAACCGTCGTGGCGAAGCGATGATCTGCTCGCCGACCGACGCGCTGAACATGTTCTTCGGCTCTGACCTGCAGTACCTGATCATGGAAGACATCCTGGTCGTCAAGGACGGCGTGGACCCTTATGACGCGCTCGGCTGAACGCCACGTCCTGCAGTTCTGCCATGGCTATGACGGGCCATTCCTGGACTGCGCGCGGCAGTACGCCAGTTTGTTCGCAGGCTCCGGCTACAAGGTGACCACGGTGTTTCTCACGGGGGTCGCCGACCCGCACGTGGCCGCCGGTTGTGCGTCCGATGAAGTGTTGTTCATGGAATTCAGCTCCAAGGCCATTCGTGGCCTGAAGCTGGGTGCCATTCGTGAACTGCGCAAGATCGCCGCGTCGCGCAACTTCAGTTTTTGTATCGCGCACCGTTTCAAGCCGATCTACATCGCCTTGCTCGGCACACGGCTGCCGGTGATTGGCGTGCATCACGCCTTTGGGGATTACCAGCGTCGCAGTCGCAGGCTGTTTGCCGGGATCTTCCGCAAGCGCCTGAGCCTGCTGGGGGTTTCCGACGCGGTGCGTGACGATATGCGCCGTTGCCTGCCGACCTGGCCGGCGGCACGCATCCAGACGTTGTACAACCGCATCGACGTCGACGCCTTGCAGGCCACACAGGTGCCTGCACATGAGGCGCGCGACGCGTTGGGGTTGTCGCCGGACGAATGGGTGGTCGGCAATGTCGGCCGCCTGCACCCGGACAAGGACCAGGCCACACTGCTCAAGGGCTTTGCCCAGGCGCTGGCGCACTTGCCGGCCGAAAGCCGCCTGGCGATCCTCGGCAGCGGGCGCCTGGAGCAGGACCTCAAGGCCCTCGCACGGGAGCTGGGCATTGCCGACAAGGTGCTGTTCCTCGGCCAGGTGCCGGATGCGCGTCGGTACTTCCGGGCATTCGATGTGTTTGCCCTGAGCTCCGACCATGAACCCTTTGGCATGGTGCTGCTGGAAGCCATGGCGGCCGGCGTCCCGTTGCTGGCCACGGCCTGTGGCGGTGCGAAGGAGGTGGTCGAGGGCGTGGGTATCCTGTTTCCCTTCGGCGATGCCGAACACCTTGCCCAGGGGCTGCGGCATCTGGCAGCAATGGATCAACACCAGCAACGGCAGTGCGCCGAAATGATGCTGGAGCGCCTGCGCGAGCGTTTCTCGGATCAGGCGGTACGCGATACCTTCTGGCAATTGCCACACGTTATTGAACTGACCGCGGGGGCTTGATGCTCAATCGATTCCAAGGCTGGCGCGAGCGTGGCTGGTCCGTCGTCGATGCGCCGGTCTACAGCGATGCCTGGCAGCGTTTTGGCGGCAGTGTCGCGACCCACCCACAAGTGATCGAACGTCTGGCCGGGCTGGCCGACATCCCGGTGCGTTACCTGGCCTGGGAGCAGGGCGGCGAGCTTCAAGCCTGCATCGCGACCTGGGGGCGCGACCTGGCCTTGTCCAAGGATGTGCTCAAGCAGCGCGGCAAAAAAGGCCTGTTCGACCTGGGCAACGCCGAGTTGATCCTGCCCGCCGCGCCTGCAGCCCAGGCGCCCTTGCGGCACCGTGCACGCTATTTGTCGGCCCTGAATGAAGGCCGTTTCAGCGGCCTCAAGCCCCAGGCCGAACAGTTGGCCATGGCCCGCACCCCGGAAGAACTGTCGAAGAAATTTCGCTACAACCAGCGTCGCGAACTGCGCTTGCTCGAAGAGGCCGGTGGGGTGGTGCGACCGGTGAGCGAGTTTTCCAGCGAGGAGCTGGCGGCGATCTACTGCGACCTGTTCCTGCGTCGCTGGGGCTTTGTCGCCACCGGCGCCGAACGCATGGCCGAGGTGATCGAGCTGCTGCGCGAATGGCTGATCGGTTCGGTGATCTTCCTCAATGATGCGCCCATCGCGGTCCAGTTGGTGTACCGGGTCGAGTCGCCGGAGTGGATCAGCGTGGAGTACGTCAACGGTGGCGTCGACCCTGAAACCCGGGCGTTCAGCCCGGGGAGTGTCCTGAGCTTCCTCAATACCCAGGGCGCCTGGGAACAGGCACGTGAAGTCGGCAAGCCGCTGCGTTTCTCCTTCGGGCGTGCCGACCGCGAGTACAAGGACCGTTGGTGCAACCCTGTGCCGGTGCTGACCGTATGAGCCGCAAACAGCAATTGCTCAAGCGCCATCGGCGCAACAAACGGGTCGGCTTGCTGATCGGCTTGCTGCTGCTGGTGGTGATTGGTATCTGGGTGGCGTGGTGGCTGCCGTTGGCGCTCGGTGTGCTGGCCTGGATCGCCCACGAGGCATGGTTTGCCGACCATCTGTTTTATGCGCCCAACGAAGACTACCGATACCGGTTTTCGACGGATGCCGAGGTGGCCGGGGTTCGCTTCGACGGTGACCGGCTGCGGGTGGATTCGCCGCTGCAAGCCGAGGCGACCCTGGTATTGGCTATCAAGGTCAAGAGTGGTTGGTTGGGACGTTTCCTGGATCCGGCCATTGAGATTCTGGGCGGCGGGAGCACTGACCGACAGGCCTTCGAGCGAGGGGTGAATGGCGTTCGCTACCTGAACCTCAGTGGCTGGGCGCCGGCCCTGATGTCCGGTGAGTTGCGTTTACGCGGGCGCTTTTGCAGCCTGCAGGGCGCTCCTCGGCTGTGGGCCTGGGGTACGCCGGATTATTCGGCGCAGCGGGTCATGGTTATCGCGCCTCATGCCGACGATGCCGAATTGGCTGCCTTCGGCCTTTACAGCCAGGCCGAAAAGCCGTGGATCGTGACCCTTACCGCCGGTGAAATCGAAGCCGAGCACTATCAACGCATGGGCCTGGATCCGGTCGAGGCCGCGCGGACCAAAGGGCGCCTGCGTGCCTGGGACAGCATTGCCGTGCCGCTTTGGGCCGGCGTACCACAGGCACACTGTGTGCAGCTGGGTTACTTCTGCCTGCAACTGCCGGCGATGCGCGCTGCGCCTGATCAGCCGATCGCTTCGCGCGAGGCCGACCTGTCGGATACCCGCCTGTTCCGCCAATTCAACCCTTTCCCGTTGCCGGCGGATGCCGATGGCCTGCCGACCTGGCAAAACCTGCTCGCCGATCTGCGTCAGTTGCTGCTGACCGCACGCCCTGAAGTGATCGTCTTGCCCCATCCGGTCCTGGATCCTCATCCGGACCACATCTGTGCGCAGCAAGCGGTGATCGAAGCCTTGCAAGGTTTGGAGTGGCAGCCGACCACCGTGCTCGGCTACGCCAACCACCTGCATGACAACGACCGCTGGCCCATGGGCGACGCGGGCACCGGTATTGCCTTGCCGCCGCTGTTCGATGACGCGCTGGAACTGTGGCCGTGCAGCCTGTCGCTGTCGCCGGCCCGGCAGCGCGACAAGGCCATGGCGCTGGGCATGATGCATGACCTGCAACCCGCCCCGCCGTTCAAGCGTCGTGTGCGGCGCTGGCTGCAACGGGTCTTGGCGGGACGGGCGCGGTCGCCTTATGGTGAGAACGAGTTTTTCCGCAAGGCCGTACGACGGCATGAGTTGTTCTGGCGTTTGTGACGGCAGTTGTGAAAGGGAAGGTCATGAAAGTTTTGTTTCTGGTACAGAAAGAACAGCGCGCGATTCTCGATCGCCTGTACGAAGGCATTGCCGAGCACTGCGAATGTGATACCCGCTGGCTGAGCAGTGCTGAGCAGCGCAACCTGCGCGGTTACTTCAAGCGTGAAGTCGACGTGAGCCGTTATGACCGCATCGTGTTCTTCCTGCGGTTCAAGCAGGAGATTCGCCAGGCCGGCTTTATCCGTACGATCCCGAACCTGGTGATCCTCGAACACGATGCCTACCAGAACTACATTCCCTGCAAGTACACGGGCAAGTTCAGTGCCCATTACCGTCGCTTGCCGTGGGTGCGGGTCATCAGTTCGGGGCATATGGTGACCGAGCGCCTGCGCGCCGAAGGCTTCGATGCGGTGTTCGTGCCCAAGGGCTACGATCAGGCGCTGTTGCAGGCCCAGGGATTGGAGCGCGACATTGAGCTGGCATTTGTCGGCAGCACCAACAGCGTGGCCTACAGTGGTCGCAAGGCATTGCTCGATGAGTTGGCCCGCGTTGAACCTTTGGTGGTTACGCGCACCAAATCCGGTGAGGAATACTGCGCAACCCTCAACCGGATTCGTTTTTTCGTCAGTGCCGACGTGGGCATGGGCGAGTATATGATCAAGAACTTCGAAGCCATGGCCTGTGGTTGTGTGCTGCTGGCGTTTGACCAGGGTGCCGGGGAAAACCAGGCCCTTGGCTTCAAGGACATGGTCAATGTGGTGTTCTATAAAGACATTCCCCAGTTGCAGGAAAAACTCGCTGCATTGCGATCCAATCCTCAACTGGCGGCCGAGATTGCGCGCAACGGGCAGGACCTCGCGGTCAGCCAGTTCAGCTTTGCGCGCATCGGCCAGCGCATTGTCGAGGCGCTGAAGCCGCCGCTGCGGCCCCGGGCACCGTTGAGTTTGCTGGAAACGCTGCGCTTGAAACTAGGCGTTTGATATCTGCCAGGTGGCCGCGCTTGGTGGCCTTATGATATTATCGAGGCTTGAATGCAATTCTCCGCTCAAAGCGATATAACGCTCGTCGTGACCAGTTGTGGTCGCTTCGATTTGCTGAAGCGCACGCTCGCGAGCTTCGATCTGTTCAATACAGCGGCCATCCGCGAAGTCTTCATTACCGAAGACTCTGGCGATGACGCGGTACGCCTGGCGATTCCCGAGCATTGGCTCGGCCATTGCACGTTCCTGATCAACCGCCCGAAGCTGGGGCAATTGGCATCCATCGACTTGGCCTACGGGTCGGTCAAGACCCCGTACATATTCCATTGCGAAGATGACTGGGCGTTTTATCGACCCGGTTTTGTCGAGGATTCGAAGACAGTGCTGGAGCAGCGTCCCGATATTCTCCAAGTCTGGTTGCGCAATTACGTTTACGACTTGCAGGTGCACAGCCCCTATATTCATCTGGGGCCGCGCGAGGTGATTGGCGGGGTACCTTGTTATTCCTTGCTGTCCGACAAGCCTGAGTGGCAAGGGTTCTCGCTGAACCCGGGGCTGCGACGTATCAAGGAATACCGGTTATGTGCGCCCTATGCCGGGTTCGAGGGTGAGAAAGGGCTTTCCAGGCGTTACGCGCAGCTGAACCTGGGCGCCGTCACCCTGGAGGGCGATGCGGTCTTGCACGCCGGTTTCGGTTTGCATGTGGCGACGGCGGAAGAGCGCTTGACCAAGGCGCGGCGCAAGCGGCGAGAGCGGGTCAAGCTGGTGCTCATGCTGATCCTGGGGGTCGGCATCGGTTGGTTGATCCGCCAGTAAATACGACGAGCCACACCAACGCCGCATAAGGTTTTTTCGATGAGTATTCTCAACATCATGTGGGCTGGTGGCTCTGCATTCGCTTCGGTGCAGAAGGTTCATCAGCAAATACTGGCCCAGGCCGACAGCGATGTACCGGTGCACACCTGGTTGCTTCAGGGCAGCGCCGCTGGCAGCGATGGCCTGGTCGAACAGGCCGTCGAGTGGAACCTCTCATCCGCCAGGCTCAAGGGGCGGCACCTGTGGAAGTGGCTGATGCCCTGGATGCGTGCGCGCTTCCAGAAGGCCCTGCCTGAGGATGTGCAGGTTGTACTGCTAGATGGCATCGGTGTCGCGCGAGTGCTTTTACCGGTGCTCAAGCACCTGCCGCAGGTGCGGGCCGTGGTGATTTTTCATGGCGTCACGCGCTTGCGCAAAGCTGATCGCAAGCTCTTCGAGCAACTCCCGGCGTCGCAACTGACGCTGGCGGCCGTGTCGCAAACCCTCGCCGGCTCCCTTGAGCGTTACCTGCAACGGCCCGTGGCGGTGCTGCGCAGTGCCTTCGATCCTGCGGTGTTTCGTGCCGCCGCGCTTGCCCGTGAGCCGGCTCGATCCCGCCTGGGGCTGCCGTTGGATGGCTCGCCGGCAGTGGGGGCGGTAGGTCGACTGGTCGACGGCAAGGGGTTTGGCTGTTTGCTGGAGGCCTTTGCCAGTGCGACGGCCGATCGGCCGGATGCGCGCCTGGTGATCATCGGCGAGGGGCCGGCGAGGCCCAGGCTTGAGGCGCGTATCGAGGCGCTTGGCTTGCGCGACAAGGTGTACCTGCCGGGGCATCTTCCTGAGGCGGCGACCCTTTATCGGGCGTTTGACTGGGTCGCCATTCCGTCGACGGAAGAGGGCCTGGGGTTGATCCTGCAAGAGGCGGTGATGGCCGGCGTGCCTGTACTGACCAGCGAGCTGGCAGTGTTCCGCGAACAACTGGGTGATGCCGGCTGGTACGCGCCCGTAGACAGCGCCACGTCCTGGGGGCAACTCCTGGCACGCGCGTTCGTGAGTTCCGGCGTGCAGGTTGTCGAGGCTCAATCGCGGGCGTTGGCGCCGGAGCAGGCCTGGAACGATTTCACTGAAACCACCCGGCGGCTGTTCTCATGCCGCTAGCAGCGCTTGCTCCAGTGCTTGCATTGGAAAGTGTTCGTTCAGCTTCTCGCGCGCAATATAGCGGGCGAAGTGTTGCAGGTTGCGCCTCGCCAGTTCCGGGTTCAGGGGCGAGCGCAGGAAACGCATGTCGGCCACGTCGATCAGGCCCATTTCATTGTCCGGTGTCACGACAATATTGCCCAGGTGCAACGAACGGAAGTAGATGCCCGCGCCATGCAGGCGGCGAATAAGGGCCACCAGCGGGTCGAGGTTGGTGTGCCAGTCAAAGCCTTCACGGTTGGAAATCTGGCGCAGCGTTTCGCCCGGCAAGGGGCGGTAGAGTACGGCGGTCATGCCGGGCGCCGTCAGTTGAAAGAACGCGAGCACGGTCAGGGTCGGGATGCCCCGTTGTTGCAACTGCGCCACGTTGTCGATGAAACGCTTGGAGTACGGGCGGAACAGCGCGGACGACAGCAGGCGCTTGCGGCGAAACAGCTTGAGGATGTTCCCGTCGGTCAGCAGGTAGACTTTGGGGCCGTAGCTGTCCTGTTCCAGGATTCTGGCACCTTCAATCATCGCGGTTAAATCGGCTTGGGAAAGCCTTGAACATTGCATCGTCGGAAAGCCTTGTGGGAGTCGCGGGCACAGTGATCGGTAATAATGCCGAAAGTTTTGGGTTTTAACCATGCCGGGTTGGCGGGTTGAACGTATTCAGGAGCGGGTGATGCAAGCAAGTCGTTGGGCGCAGGTATGGATGATTTTCGGGTTACTTTGGTTTTTGCTGGCGATTGCTTTTGCCCCGACCAATAAGATTTATCAACAGGGTTTGACGCTGTTCCTGTGGTTGCCGGCGATGGTGTTTGCCTGGTCGGCCCGTGAGCGTCTCATGGAGGTCTGGCGCGAACAGCGCTGGCTCTGCGTGATGGTCGGGTTGCTGGCAGCTTGGGGGGCGATCAGCCTGACGTGGACCAATGCCGAGGACCCTTCGCGCGAAGCCAAGCGTCTGCTGTACATCGGCGTGTTCCTGCTGTTTTTCCCGGTACTCGCCTGTGGCCGGACCGAGCAGGTGATCCGCGTGATGCAATGGGGTGGTTTCGGCCTGGCCCTGTCGTCGCTCCTGGCGATCATCAAATTTTATGGCTTTGAGCATAACGACTGGTATGCGCGCCTCGAAGGCCTGGGCCAGTTGAGCCATCCGATCCTGGGTGCCTATGTGATCGGCCTGGCCGCCGTGTGGTTGCTGCACTGGCTGCCGCGCGGTCGCTGGATGCAGGTGGCATGGGCAGTGTCCATCGCGTTGCTTGGGTTGTTCGTAGTGCTGAGTCAAAGCCGCGGCGCCGCACTGGCGTTGTTGCTGACTGTCGTGGCAATGCCGGCCTGGTGCCGTGACCGCCGTAGCACGGTGATTGCCATTGGTGCGGTCATCGCGGCGCTGGCGGTGTTCTTCGCCATGCAGTCCCTGGTGCTGGCCCGGGGTGTGTCTTACCGACCGCAGATCTTCATGGCCGCCGTGCAGATGATCAGCGAGCGCCCGTGGACCGGCCTGGGGCTGGGCGGGGACTACAAGGTATTTGCCGATAACCTCTTTTTCGATCACTCCCACAACCTGTTCACCCACGTGAGCATCGAGTTGGGCCTGCCCGGCCTGCTGCTGTGGTGCGGCCTGTGGTTCGGTGTGCTGTGGCAGGCCTGGAAGGCCCGCGACACGCTCTATGGCAAGGGCATCATCGGCATGTGGGTGTTTTCGTTCCTGGCCATGCAATTCGATGCCGCCAGCCTGACCGGCACGCCGCGGGCCGAGTGGTTTATCTCCTGGCTGCCGATTGCCCTGGCCAGTGTTTTGGTCTGGGCTCGGGCCAAACCCGACGCGTGTGATAAAGTTCGCGTCCTACCCAATCAGTGAGCTCGACACATGAGTGACGCACCGCCCAAAGCGGACCAGGAATCCAGCCTGAAAATCTATTTCCGGCTGCTGGGCTATGTGAAACCGTACCTCGGCATGTTCCTGCTGAGTATCGTGGGCTTCGTGATCTTCGCTTCGACCCAGCCAATGCTCGCCGGGATTCTCAAGTACTTCGTCGATGGCTTGAGCAACCCCGATGTGGTGTTCCTGCCCAATATCCCGTTGTTCAAGGACCTGAAGTTGCTGATGGCCGTGCCGCTGCTGATCATCCTGATCGCCGCGTGGCAGGGGCTGGGGTCGTTCCTGGGCAACTACTACCTGGCCAAGGTTTCCCTGGGGCTGGTGCATGACCTGCGGGTCCAGTTGTTCAACAAGCTGCTGGTGTTGCCTAACCGCTATTTCGATACCCACAACTCCGGGCACCTGATTTCCCGTATCACCTTCAACGTGACCATGGTCACCGGTGCGGCCACCGATGCAATCAAGGTGGTGATCCGCGAAGGCCTGACGGTGGTGTTCCTGTTCGGCTACCTGCTGTGGATGAACTGGAAGCTGACCCTCGTGATGCTGGCGATCCTGCCGCTGATCGCGATCATGGTCGGCAGCACCAGCAAGAAATTCCGCAAGCAGAGCAAGAAGATCCAGGTGGCAATGGGCGATGTGACGCACGTCGCTTCGGAAACCATCCAGGGTTACCGCGTGGTGCGCAGCTTCGGTGGCGAAAGCTACGAGGAGCGTCGCTTTGCCGCCGCCAGCCAGGGCAATACCGACAAGCAGCTGCGCATGAACAAGACCGGTGCGGTCTATACGCCGATGCTGCAACTGGTGATCTACACGGCCATGGCCGCGTTGATGTTCCTGGTGCTGCTGTTGCGCGGTGAAGCCACGGCGGGTGACCTGGTGGCCTACATTACTGCGGCGGGCCTGCTGCCCAAGCCGATTCGCCAGCTGTCGGAAGTCAGCTCGACGATCCAGAAAGGCGTGGCCGGTGCCGAGAGCATCTTCGAACAACTGGATGAAGAGCCCGAAGTCGACAGCGGCACTGTGGAGCGTGATCGCGTCAGCGGTCGCCTGGACGTGCGCAACCTGAGTTTCACCTACCCGGGTACGGAGCGTGAGGTGCTCAAGAACATCAGCTTCAGCGCAGCCCCTGGGCAGATGATCGCCCTGGTCGGCCGCTCGGGCAGCGGCAAGTCGACCCTGGCCAGCCTGATCCCGCGTTTCTACCATCATGAAACCGGGGAAATCCTGCTGGACGAGGTCGAGATCGAAGACTACCGCCTGCGTAACCTGCGTCGTCACGTGGCCCAGGTGACCCAGCATGTGACCTTGTTCAACGACACCGTGGCCAACAACATCGCCTACGGCGACCTGGCCGATGCACCCCGTGCCGACATCGAGAAAGCCGCCGCCGACGCCTACGCCATGGACTTCATCTCCGAGCTGCCAAAAGGCCTGGACACCGAAGTCGGTGAAAATGGCGTGCTGCTTTCCGGTGGTCAACGTCAGCGCCTGGCGATCGCCCGGGCCCTGCTGAAAAATGCCCCGCTGCTGATCCTCGATGAGGCCACTTCGGCCCTGGATACCGAGTCCGAGCGGCATATCCAGGCTGCACTGGACAAGGTCATGAAAGGTCGCACCACCCTGGTGATTGCGCACCGTTTGTCCACCATCGAGAAAGCCGACCTGATTCTGGTGATGGACCACGGCGAAATTGTCGAGCGCGGGACACATCTCGAACTGCTGGCCATGGGCGGCTATTACTCGCGCCTGCACGCCATGGGGCTGGACGAGCCGGCCACGGCAAACATCACCTGACCAGCCGGGGCGCGCAATGCGCCCCGGTGTTTGTATCAGGCCCGTTACAGGGCTTGACCAAAGCCAAATAATCCAGCGCTTGTCGTTTGTTATGTTGGCCTTCTCGATTCGAATGACGAACGAGAGGGCTAACCTTCTTGCGTGGGTATTGGAATGTTGCAACGTCTACTGTGGAAGCTGCTTCCCAAACACCAGAGGGTGTTTCTGCTGGGGCGTTTGTCGGTGGTGGATCGCCAGGCGGTGAACAAATCCCTGTCTGGGGTAGCAACGCTTAACCCGGCTTTCGAACGACACCAGTGCGTGTTTATCCATGTGCCCAAATGCGCCGGCAGCAGCGTGTGCTCGGCACTTCTCGAGGGGCGCTGGCCGGGGCATCTGCCGTATTACTGGTATGAGCAGCAATTTCCCCAACACTGCGAGCGCAGCTTCAAATTCGCTTTCGTACGCGACCCGCTGGAGCGCGCTTACTCGGCCTATACCTACTTGCGCGGCAACCCTATGGGCGCTCGCGACCTGCAAGCCCAGTCGCTCGTTTCCAGCTACCGCGACTTCGACCATTTCATTGCCGGCTGGCTGCACCCGGATAACCTGCGACGTCAATTGCACTTTGCTCCCCAGACCGACTTCCTGGTCGATCACATGGGCCAGATGGCCATGGACTTCCTCGGGCGCCAGGAGTCTTTGCAGCAAGACTTCCTGCACCTGTGCGAACGCCTCGGCGTGGACTCATCCCTGCCACATCTGAATGTTTCCCTGGGGCGTCGCCACGAGGCGGTCAGGGACTTTTGCTCCTCGCGCACGCGCCGATTGGTCAGGCGTGCCTATCAACGTGACTACGAGGTGTTGGGTTATGAATAGCCAGTTGCTGACCGGCGGTGGCGCTGCCATCCGTCCCTTTTCCCTATCGCTGTCCGTGGCCGCACGGGCGGCGCTCAAGCATCAGCAGCCCTGCTGCGTATGGCTGACGGGGCTGTCCGGGTCCGGCAAGTCGACCCTGGCCAATGCCCTGGAGGTGCAACTCAACGAGCAGGGGCGGCACACCTTCGTGCTTGATGGCGATAACTTGCGCGCGGGGCTGTGCAATGACCTGGGCATGAGCGACGCGGCGCGCAAGGAAAATATCCGGCGTATCGGCGAAGTGGCGCGCCTGATGGTGGACGCCGGCTTGATTGTCATTGTGTCGGCGATCTCGCCGTTCAGCGTCGATCGGGCGCGGGCCAGGGCGCTGTTCGGGCCGGAGCAGTTCTTTGAGATTTATGTCAGCACGCCCTTTGACGTATGTGCCCGGCGCGATCCCAAGGGCTTGTACCGCGCCGCACTGGAGGGGCGCATCAAGGCCTTCACCGGGTTGGACAGCCCCTATGAGGCACCGCTTGCGGCCGACTGCGAAATCAATACCGATGAGGTCGAGTTGGCCGAAGCCGTGGAGCAGATCCTGGCGGCACTGTTTAAAAAGTGATCAGTTTCAGTGCCTGATGCATCGCGGATAAAGCTCTCGAACTAGGCGGCGCTCACCCTGTGCTAATATCGCGCCCCTGTTCATTTTGTATGTGGGTTGCTCCATGAAGTTGTCCATGCCGCGATTCGATCAAGCCCCTGTCTTGGTGGTCGGCGATGTCATGCTCGACCGTTACTGGCATGGCGGTACCTCACGGATTTCCCCTGAGGCGCCGGTACCGGTAGTCAAGGTCGAGCAAATCGAAGACCGTCCAGGTGGCGCTGCCAACGTTGCCCTCAATATTGCCGCCCTCGGCGCCCCGGCCTCCCTGGTCGGTGTGACCGGCGACGACGAAGCCGCCGACAGCCTGGCCAACAGCCTGCGCGGCGCCGGCGTGCGCGCGCTGTTCCAGCGCATTGCCCATCAGCCGACCATCGTCAAGCTGAGGGTGATGAGCCGTCACCAGCAATTGCTGCGTATCGATTTCGAAGAACCCTTCGCCACCGACGCCCTGGCTCTCAGTGGCCAGGTCGACGCGTTGCTCGAAGGTATCAAGGTGCTGGTGTTGTCCGACTACGGCAAAGGCGCCCTGAAGAACCACCAGGAACTGATCCAGGCCGCCAAGGCGCGGAACATTCCGGTACTGGCCGATCCCAAGGGCAAGGACTTCTCGATTTATCGAGGTGCCAGCCTGATCACACCGAACCTCAGCGAGTTCGAAGCCATCGTCGGCGGTTGCGCCGATGAGCACGACCTGGTGAGCAAAGGCGCGGCACTCATGGCCGACCTTGACCTCGGCGCCTTGCTGGTGACCCGTGGCGAGCACGGCATGACCCTGCTGCGTCCCGGTCACCCGGCGATGCACCTGCCGGCGCGTGCCCGTGAAGTGTTTGACGTCACCGGTGCCGGTGACACCGTGATTTCCACCCTGGCGGCCTCCATTGCGGCCGGCGAAGAGTTGCCCCACGCCGTGGCCCTGGCCAACCTGGCGGCGGGCATTGTAGTCGGCAAGCTGGGGACGGCCGCGATCAGCGCGCCTGAACTGCGCCGTGCGATCCAGCGCTCCGAAGGTTCGGAACGTGGTGTGCTGAGCATCGAGCAATTGCTGCTGGCGATTGACGATGCCCGCGCCCACAACGAAAGCATTGTGTTCACCAATGGCTGTTTCGACATCCTGCACGCCGGCCATGTGACCTACCTGGAGCAGGCTCGCGCCCAAGGTGATCGGCTGATCGTCGCGGTCAACGATGACGCGTCGGTCAGCCGCCTGAAAGGCCCTGGCCGTCCGATCAACAGCGTCGACCGACGCATGGCGGTATTGGCCGGGTTGGGCGCGGTGGATTGGGTGATCAGCTTCCCTGAAGCCACCCCGGAAAACCTGCTGGCCCAGGTCAAGCCGGACGTGCTGGTCAAGGGCGGCGACTACTCCGTCGACCAGGTGGTCGGTGCCGACATCGTCAGTGCCTACGGCGGCAAGGTCAAAGTGCTGGGCCTGGTTGAGAACAGCTCGACCACCGCCATTGTCGAGAAGATTCGCAACAATGAGTAAGGCTGATCCGTTGGTCCTGATCACCGGTGGCGCGGGCTTCATTGGCTCGCACCTGGTCGATGCGCTGCTTGCCAAGGGCTACGCAGTGCGTGTGCTGGATAACCTGTCCACGGGCAAACGCAGCAACCTGCCGCTGGACAACCCGCGCGTCGAGCTGCTCGAGGGGGATGTCGCCGATGCCGGGCTGGTGGCGCGTGCCGCTGTCGGCGCGACGGCGGTGGTGCACCTGGCGGCGGTAGCTTCGGTGCAGGCTTCGGTGGATGACCCGGTCAGCACGCACCAGAGCAATTTCGTCGGTACCCTGAATGTCTGCGAAGCCATGCGCAAAGCCGGTGTGAAGCGGGTGGTATTCGCTTCCAGCGCGGCGGTGTATGGCAACAACGGCGAAGGCGCTTCCATTGACGAAGAGACCACCAAGGCGCCGTTGACGCCCTATGCCTCGGACAAGTTGTCCGGCGAGCATTACTTCGACTTCTACCGGCGCCAGCATGGCCTGGAGCCGGTGATTTTCCGCTTCTTCAATATCTTCGGCCCGCGCCAGGATCCGTCATCGCCGTACTCCGGCGTGATCAGCATCTTCAGCGAACGGGCTCAGCAAGGCCTGCCGATTGCCGTGTTCGGCGATGGCGAGCAGACCCGCGACTTCATGTACGTGGAAGACCTGGTGGACGTGCTGGTGCAGGCCATCGAAGCCCCGGACGCGCCGTTGGGGGCGATCAACGTCGGCTGGAACCGCACGACTACCCTCAAGCAGGTGCTGCAGGCACTGGAAGAGGCCATTGGTACGTTGCCTGCCGTGACTTACGGCCCGGCACGCTCGGGAGACATTCGGCATTCGCGGGCGAATAACCAGCGTTTGCTGGCCAGCTTCAAGCTACCTGAGCCGACCCCGCTGACGGTTGGCCTGGCGCGGTTGCTCAGAGGCTGACTGTTCACCTGTAGGAGCGAGCTTGCTCGCGAAGCTCGTCAACGATAACGCGGGTATCCTGATTAAAAGCGGCGCCCTTGAGTTTTTCGCGAGCAAGCTCGCTCCTACAGTTATCGAAGCCAGCCCTCAGCGGCTGGTTTTTTTCTTTGGCACGATCTTGCGCAGCATCTGGCGCGCCTTGCCGGTCAGGCGCTTCAATTTCGATTCTTTCTCAGGCTCTGCCAGGCCTTGCTGGCGAAGCCAATCCTTCCAGCGAATGCGCTCGTCGCGCACCAGCCAACCTTCCTGCTGGGCGAAGCTTTCCGCCAGGTATAGACCGCGGGTGCTGGCGGGGTAGAGCTGGTCTTTCTTGACGGTGTAGAGCTCAGCGAGCGGTTGGCCGTCTTTCAGTGGCATCAGGTACAGGTCCGGGCGCTGGCGGTCCAGGCGTGCCACCAGCTGGTCGCCTTCAAGCCGCTCATCCACATGGAACAGGCTCAGGGATTTGGCTTCCTTCGGCACTTCCAGGCGCAAGTCATAAATCAGTTGCAGCGACGCGGTCGGCACATGCACATAGGCCCGTGGGCGCTCGATCAGTTGGGTGGTTGCGCAACGTACCGGGCGTGCGGCGCCTGACAAAGGGCTCAGGCGAAACGGCAAGGCTTCGCGGTAATGCAGCGCGGCGGAGTAGGGGGCCGGCAACCAGGTGTCGTTGAAGCGCCCGCCGAGCCAGCCTTCCGGGGTCTCCAACAGGCATTCCTCGGCAATCTCCTGGATGGCGGTGTGCAGCGGCAGGTTCAGTTCATGGGCGGGCACGTAGCCGGAGATCAGCTTGAGCACCACATCGCCACGGTCCTGGCGACGCTGGCGCACCAACACCCAGTAATCCTTGTTTTGCCAGTGCAGGGTCAGGCGCACCGATACGCCGAGGTTGGCCAGTTCCAGGGCGAAGCGTTCGGCATCCGGCACCTCTACCGGCTTGCGCCGTTGCAGGGTCTGGGCGAAGTTGAGCGGCATACCCACGCCCTGGTAGATCAGGCCTTCGGGGGTGGCTTCGACGTGCAGGGGCAGTGTCTTGAAGTTGCTGGGGTTTTTTCTTATGAGCGTTCGCGGCATGTCGGCTCCTTCTTGCGACGGGGTCGGCCGCGTCGGCGGCATCAGAGTTGACGAATGACCTTGGCAGCGGTCGCCACGTTATGGGCCAGGTGCAGCGGATTGATGGTCCCGACAATAGCACTGGCGACGCCCGTTTGCGCAAACAACAGCATGAAACTGGCGTGTATTGGATCCATTCCCGGTTCCAGGCAGACGTGGCCGCTGGCCAGCGCCTTTTTGACCAGGATGCCCTTGCCATGGGCCGCCGCATACTCAATGACGGCTTTTTCCGCCTGTTCGTTCAGATTGTAGGTGACCATCGCGCAATCACCTTGTTCCAGAGCCTTCACGCCACCTTCGACGGTTTTGCCGGAGAAACCGAAACCGCGAATCTTGCCCTCTTGTTTCAGCTGCGCGAGGGTCTGGTACACCTCACAGTCGTTGAGGATGTGCAGGTCGTTGCCATCGGAGTGCACCAGCACCAGATCGATAAAATCCGTTTCAAGTCGTTTCAAGCTGCGTTCGATCGACATCCGTGTATGAGCAGCGCTGAAATCATGGCGGGACAGGCCTTCTTCGAACTCTTCGCCGACCTTGCTGACAATCACCCAGTCCTGGCGCTGGCCGCGCAGCAGTGGCCCCAGGCGTTCTTCGCTACGCCCGTAGGCGGGTGCGGTATCGATCAGGTTGATGCCCAGCTGGCGGGCCTGGCGCAGCAACATCCGTGCTTCGTCGTCATCGGGAATGGTGAAGCCGCTGGGGTACTTCACACCCTGGTCGCGGCCCAGCTTGACGGTGCCGAGGCCGAGCGGCGACACCAGCAGGCCGGTGCTGCCCAAGGGGCGGTGCAGGTCGTGCAGGGTCGGCAGGCTCATGGCAACAGTTGCTCCCAGGCCGGTACGCCGATGGCGGGTTTTGGCAGGTCGGGCAAAGGCTCCGATGCGCTTGGGCGGATGCCGTCGCGTTCGAGGCTGTTGATCACGCGATCGGCGAAATCCGGCGCCAGCGCCAGCTTGGTCGGCCAGCCCACCAGCAGGCGGCCCTCTTCGGCGACGAAGGCGTTGTCAGGCCGGCTCAGGCCCGATTGCAGGGGTTCTGCGCGATCGACCCGTAGCGTGGCCCAGTGGGTCTGGCTCATATCGATCCAGGGCAGCAGGTGCGCCAGCTCTTTCCGGGCGGTGGCGATCTGTTCTTCGGGTGTGCGTGCCACGCCGTCGGCCTCGGCAATGTCGCCGCCCATGTACCACACCCAATGGCCATCGGCAGCCGGGTGCGTGGTGACAGTGATGCGCGGCTTGGTACCGCCGCCCAGGCAGTGGGCGTACAGCGGCTTCAGGCCTGGGCCCTTGGCGATGATCATATGCAACGGGCGTTTCTGCATGGCCGGCTGGCTCAGGCCCAGGGCGGCGAGCAGTTCGGCGGTACCGCCACCGGCGCTCAGGACGATGCGCTGGGCGCGGATTTCGCGGCCATCGACGTTCAAGCCCACCAAGGTGTCGCCTTCGTAAAGGGGGGCGATATGCTGCCCGGCGAGCAAGCCGTCACCGGCCAGTTGCGCCAGGCGTTCGATCACGCTGGGTACGTCCACCACCAGTTCGGCCAGGCGATAGACCTTGCCCTTGAAGCCACGGTCTTGCAGGGCTGGCGGCAGGTCGTCGCCCTTGACCTGATCGACACGGCCGCGCACGGCTTTGCTGGCAAAAAAGCTGGTGAGGTTGCCGGCGATCGTGCCTGGGGACCACAGGTAATGGGCTTGCGAGAGCACACGCACGCCGGACAGGTCCAGCTCGCCGTCACCGGCCAGGGCTTCACGCCAGCGGCGCGGCATATCGGCAATCGCTTCGGAGGCGCCGGTGAGGGCGCCGTGCAGGGCGTATTTGGCACCGCCGTGGATAATCCCCTGGGATTTCACGCTTTGCCCGCCACCTAATGTGGCGTTTTCCACCAGCACCGTGGAAAACCCCTGGCGGCGTAGGCGCGCATTCAGCCAGAGGCCGGCAACTCCGGCGCCGACAATCAGGACGTCGGTGGAAATAGGCATGCGCGCGAGACCTCGTGGATAGAAAAGGGCGTGCAGTATAGCGCGCAGCGACAAGTTATCGGCTGCAAGCGGCAAGTTAGAAGCGATTCGCGGCGCTCTTTCTTGCCGCTTGTCGCTCGCAACTTACTGCTGCTTTTAATGCCCTGCAGTTTTCGAGAACAGCTGGATGACCACCACGCCCAGCACAATCAGGCCCATCCCCAGCATCGCCGGCACATCGAGCTTCTGCCCATAGATAAACAGCGCGGCAATGCTCACCATCACGATGCCCATCCCGGCCCATACCGCATAGGCCACGCCGACGGGCACGGTACGCACCACCAGGGTCAGCATCCAGAACGCCACGCCGTAGCCGACGATCACCAGCAACAGCGGGATGGGAGTACTCCAGCCCTTGATGGCTTTCATGGAAACGGTAGCGATCACTTCCGAGCAGATGGCAATAGCCAGGTAGCAGTAGGCGGCGTTCATGGGTGAGTCCTCGGTGTAAAGCAATCTGATAAGGCCGGCATTCTAGAGTTTTATCAGATGGGGTAAAGTCATTACCTATCCGAAATTAAGATGGGTTGTGGGATGAGCATGCAATGGAACCTGGAGCAGATGCGTTTGTTTGTCAGCGTCGCCGAGCAGCGTTCGTTTTCAGCGGTGGCGCGTGGGCAGCGCAAGGCGCAATCGGCAGTCAGCAACGCGATTGCGATGCTGGAGACCGACCTTGGCGTGAGCCTGTTCGAGCGTAGCAGCGGCCGCCAGCCCAGCCTCACCGAAGCCGGCAGTGTGTTGCTGGAGGAGGCCCGCGAAGTGCTGCGCCAATGTGAGCGCCTCAATGGCCGGGCACTGTCACTGACCCGCGGTGAAGAAGCCTGCCTGCGCCTGGCCCAGGATGAAGCGATGTTGTTCCAGCCGGTACTCGACAGCCTTGAGGCATTGGCGGGGCGATACCCGTTGCTGGAAGTACAACTGTCCAGCGCCGCCCAGGGCGATGTGGCGCGCAAGTTGGTGGAGCGCCAGGCCGACCTGGGCCTGCTGTTCTATCACGACCAGATCCCCGAAGCCTTGGAGCGGCGGGTGGTAGGCAGCGTGGAGATGGTCACGGTGTGCGGCGTGAACCACCCGTTGGCCAAGGAGCCCTACGTGACGTGCCAGCACCTGGCCCAGTTTCGCCAGTTGTTGATGTCGACCCAGACCAGTGTCTACCCCGGCAGCGAAGCGGCCAGCCCGCTGGTGTGGCGTGCCGACAGTTTCTACGTACTGGCCGAATGGCTGATGAGCGGCCTGGGCTGGGCGTGGCTGCCACGGCATATCGTGCAATACCCGACCTATCAGCAGCAGATGGTGGAATTGGACAGCGAATGGACGCCACCGGCCCTGGTGGTGGAGCTGGTCTGGCGGCGCGACGAGCACCTGGGCCCCGCCGCGCGCTTTCTCGCCAAACGTTTTGCCGAGTGCTTGCAGGCGATCGACTGAAAAAGCCGATAAACTCCGCCGCCATGAATAGAACTCTCTACAGCTGTCTGTTTTACCTGGCGCTGCCGTTGGTGGCCTTACGTCTCTGGTTGCGTGCACGCAAGGCGCCGGCCTATGCCCGGCGCGTCGGCGAGCGGTTTTCCTATGGCTTGCCGGCGATGCAGCCGGGCGGGATCTGGGTGCATGCGGTGTCGGTGGGCGAAAGCATTGCCGCGGCGCCGATGATCCGCGGCTTGTTGGCGCGTTATCCACAGCTGCCGGTCACCGTCACCTGCATGACGCCCACCGGTTCCGAGCGCATCCAGGCGTTGTTCGCCAACGAGCCGCGCATCCAGCATTGCTACCTGCCTTACGATTTGCCCTGTGCAGCCAAGCGTTTTCTCGATCGTGTACAGCCCCGGCTGGCGGTGATCATGGAGACCGAGTTGTGGCCCAACCATATCCACGCCTGCGCCCGGCGCGGTATTCCGGTGGCCTTGGCCAATGCGCGGCTGTCGGCGCGTTCGGCCAAGGGCTATGCGCGTTTTGCCAGGCTGACGGCGCCGATGCTATCGGAAATGAGCCTGTTCGCGGTACAGACCGAGACTGAGGCCCAGCGTTTCCTGAGCCTGGGCGCACGCCCGGAAACCGTCGAAGTCACCGGCTCGATCAAGTTCGACCTGACCATCGACCCCGAGCTGCCGCTGCGTGCCGCCGTCCTGCGCGAGCAATGGGGCGCCGCTGAGCGCCCGGTGTGGATCGCTGCCAGTACCCACGAAGGCGAAGATGACGTGGTGCTGGCGGCCCACCGGCAACTGCTCGAGAGCTATCCCAACGCGCTGCTGATCCTGGTGCCGCGTCATCAGGAGCGCTTCGGCCCGATGTTCGAGTTGTGCGCGCAACAAGGGTTTGCCACGGTGCGTCGCTCCAGCGGCGAGCCGGTGACCGCGCAAACCTCGGTACTGCTCGGCGATACCATGGGCGAGCTGTTGTTTCTCTATGCCCTGGCCGACAGCGCCTTTGTCGGTGGCAGCCTGGTCGCGACCGGCGGGCACAACCCGCTGGAACCGGCGGCGCTGGCCAAGCCGGTGATCATGGGCCCCCATGTGTTCAACTTCCTCGAAATCACCGCGATGATGCGCGAAGCGGGGGCGTTGCGAGAGGTGGAGGACGCAGAAGGGCTGGCCGAGGCCGTACGCCAGCTGTTCGAACTGCCGCAGGATGCACGCCGCATGGCGCAGGCGGGGCTCAAGGTGATGCAGGCTAATCAGGGGGCGCTTAAGCGCTTGCTGGATGGTTTGGATAGACTGATAGCTCACTGACTTAACACCGTTACCAATGTGGGAGGGTGTAGAACCCTCCCACATTGGTTTTGTGGTGTGCTCAGTAGCCCGGGCGGGCCTTGAGCTGCTCGGCGGCGGCCTTGGCCAGGTCCGGCGGCAGGAAGTCGCGATCCGGGTTGTAGTCGGCCTTGAGGTAGCGCGTCAGGTCCTGCAGGTCCCCTGGGTTCAAGGTGCCCGCCGCCTGTTTCAAGCGCAGGTTGTCGAGGATGTAGTCGTAGCGGCTGTTGTTGTAGTTGCGCACCGACGCGTAGAGCTGGCGCTGTGAGTCCAGCACATCGACGATATTGCGCGTACCCACCTGGTAACCGATTTCCGTGGCTTCCACTGCGCTCTGGTTGGAGATGATCGACTGGCGGCGCGCCTGGACCTGTTCCACATCGGTGTTTACCGCGCGGTGCAGGTTGCGCGTGTTTTCCACCACCTGGCGACGCAGGCCTTCGCGTTGCTGCTCGGTCTGGCCCAGGCGCGAATACGACTCCCGCACCTGCGAGCTGGTCAGGCCGCCGCTGTAGATCGGGATGTTCAGGCGCAGGCCGATGGTGCGCTGCTCCACATCGCCACGGTACGGCGTGCCGAAGGCATTCGGGTTGCTGAAGCCAAGGGCGTCGTTGTCACCTTTTTCATACTGTGCGACGGCGTCCAGGGTCGGCGCGTGGCCGGCCTTGCGCTGCTTGAGGGTTTCTTCGGCGGCCGTGACGGCGTAGTTGCTGGCCAGCAGGTTCAGGTTCTGGCGACCGGCGGTCTCGACCCAGGCCTTGGCGTCGTTGGGCAGCGGTGGCAACACCGGCAGCGTGTGGACAATGCCCTGGATCGAGTTGTACTGGCGGTTGGTCAGGGTAATCAGCGCTTCAAAGGCATCGTCCACCTGGCGCTGGGCCAGGATCCGGTTGGCCCGTGCAGTGTCATAGCTGGCCTGGGATTGCAGCACATCGGTCTTGTCCGACAGGCCCACGTCGAAGCGCTCGTTGGATTGATCCAGCTGGCGCTTGAAGGCATTTTCCTCGGCTTTGGTCGAGGCCAGGTTGTCCTGGGCGCGCAGCACGGCGAAGTAGCTCTCGGCGCTTTGCAGGATCAGGTTCTGTTCGGTGGCCGAGAGTTGCAGCGCCGCCTGTTCGTTGGTGGCTTCGGCGGCTTGCAGTTGGAACCAGCGATCGGCGCGGAACAGCGGCTGGCTCAGGGTCGCGCGCCAGGAGTGGGCGTCGCGGTTGGCCGTGGCGGCGGGTATGTCGATCTGGGTGCGCACGTTATTGATGTCGGCACCGCCCGACAGGTTCGGCAGCAACCCCGCGCGGGCCTGGGGCACGACTTCTTTCTGCGCGCCGTATTGGGCGCGGGCGGCAGCGAGGTCGGCGTTGTTATCCACCGCTTCCTGATAGACGCTGACCAGGTCAGTTTTGGCGGACAAGGGCGCTTCAGCTGCCCAGACCATTCCGTTGGTCGCACAAGACACGGCGAGAGCCAGTGAGAGTTTGCGCAGCATGAGGCGATCCCTAGTGTGAATATTACGGCGATAATTTAACGCCCAAGGCTAAGACGGGCCATTCCTGGCGTCAAGCATTGTGGCGGCAATCGAGTGTAGTGGCGCTGACTCGGCGCAACAATCCCGCAATCACGCCATTCATCACGCTGAATGCACCGCTATTGGCAATTTGCCCACGGCATGGTCTAGACTGGCCGAGTTCTTGTCGGGGTGCCTTGTTGGAAGGCTGAGATCGGTAAATACCGGATCCCGTTGAACCTGATCAGGTTAACGCCTGCGTAGGGAACAAGATTTCTCGTCCCCCGGCGAGTCCTCTTGTGCTTCGTCCGGGATGTTGTTCGACCTTCGAACAACCCTCGTGCACCAAGCACAGCACTGGTTTCAGTGCATCCGTCCGTCACAGGTTCGCTCCGGCAAAAAATCCACCGCCTGGATAGTTGGAGAGCCCGTGATGAGCACAGAAATAAAAAGTACAAAACTGAAAAACACCGTGCATTTGAGTGAATCGGCCAAGGTCGACTCCGGCTCCGTGCAGCCGTTTACCCGCTCGCAAAAAATCTACGTGCAGGGCACTCGCCCGGACATTCGCGTACCCATGCGCGAAGTCAGCCTGGACGTGACCCCCACCGACTTCGGCGGCGAAATTAATGCGCCCGTGGTGGTCTACGACACCTCCGGCCCGTACACCGACCCGAATGTGATCATCGATGTGCGCAAAGGCCTGGGCGATGTGCGCTCGCCGTGGATCGAAGCGCGTGGCGACACCGAGCGCCTGTCGGGCTTGAGTTCGCACTTTGGCCAACAGCGCCTGAGCGACGCGGAGCTGACTGCGCTGCGTTTCGCCCACGTGAAAAACCCGCGCCGCGCCAAGGCCGGGGCCAACGTCACGCAGATGCACTACGCGCGCAAAGGCATCATTACTGCGGAGATGGAATACGTCGCCATCCGCGAAAACATGAAGCTGGAAGAGGCCCGTGCCAGTGGCCTGCTCGACCAGCAACACGCCGGCCACAGCTTCGGCGCCAGCGTGCCGAAAATCATCACCCCTGAATTCGTGCGTGAAGAAATCGCCCGTGGCCGCGCAATCATCCCGGCCAACATCAACCACACCGAACTGGAACCGATGATCATCGGCCGTAACTTCCTGGTGAAGATCAACGGCAACATCGGCAACAGCGCCCTGGGTTCGTCCATCGAAGAAGAAGTGGCGAAACTCACCTGGGGCATTCGCTGGGGCTCGGACACCGTGATGGACCTGTCCACCGGCAAGCACATCCACGAAACCCGTGAGTGGATCATCCGCAACTCGCCGGTGCCGATCGGTACCGTGCCGATCTACCAGGCCCTGGAAAAAGTCGGCGGCGCGGCCGAAGACCTGACCTGGGAGCTGTTCCGCGACACCCTGATCGAACAGGCCGAGCAGGGCGTCGATTACTTCACCATCCATGCGGGCGTGCTGCTGCGCTACGTGCCGCTGACCGCCAAGCGCGTCACCGGCATCGTGTCCCGTGGCGGTTCGATCATGGCCAAGTGGTGCCTGGCGCACCACAAAGAGAACTTCACCTACACGCATTTCGACGAAATCTGCGAAATCATGAAGGCCTATGACGTCAGCTTCTCCCTCGGCGACGGCCTGCGCCCAGGCTCGATTGCCGACGCCAACGACGCCGCGCAGTTCGGCGAACTGGAAACCCTTGGCGAGCTGACCAAGATCGCCTGGAAGCACGACGTGCAAACCATGATCGAAGGCCCCGGCCACGTGCCGATGCAGTTGATCAAGGAGAACATGGACAAGCAGCTCGAATGCTGCGACGAAGCGCCGTTCTACACCCTCGGCCCACTGACCACCGACATCGCGCCGGGCTATGACCACATCACCTCCGGCATCGGTGCGGCGATGATCGGCTGGTTCGGTTGCGCCATGCTCTGCTACGTCACGCCCAAGGAACACCTGGGCCTGCCGAACAAGGATGACGTGAAGACCGGGATCATCACCTACAAGATCGCCGCCCATGCGGCGGACTTGGCCAAGGGGCATCCGGGCGCGCAGATCCGCGATAACGCCTTGAGCAAGGCACGCTTCGAGTTCCGCTGGGAAGACCAGTTCAACCTCGGCCTGGACCCGGACACCGCGCGTTCGTACCACGACGAAACCCTGCCGAAGGACTCGGCCAAGGTCGCGCACTTCTGCTCCATGTGCGGGCCGAAGTTCTGCTCGATGAAAATCACCCAGGAAGTGCGCGAGTACGCGGCCAACCAGCGCATTGACGCGGTGGATGTGGACGTGGCCAAGGGCTTGGCGGAGCAGGCGGAGCGGTTCAAGCAGGAAGGCAGTCAGTTGTACAAGAAAGTTTAAGCGGCAAGCGGCAAGCGGCAAGCTACAAGTTAAAAGCTGAATCTGCTTTTTCTTGCGGCTTGCGGCTCGTAACCATGTTCTCTTGAGACTTCTGATTTGAACACTTATTCCCCTGACGTCGCGGTCACCTCAGACAAGCGCGTCTTCGGCGCCCGCGACCTGTTCTCCCTGTGGTTCTCCCTCGGCATCGGCCTGATGGTCCTGCAAACCGGCGCCTTGCTCGCGCCGGGCCTGGGCTTGTCCGGTTCCTTGCTGGCGATTTTCCTCGGCACCCTGGTCGGCGTGCTGTTGCTGGCTGCCGTCGGTGTGATCGGCAGCGACACCGGCCTGTCCGCCATGGCCGCCCTCAAGCTCAGCCTCGGTACCAAGGGCGCGAGCCTGCCGGCGTTGCTGAACCTGTTGCAACTGATTGGCTGGGGCTCGTTCGAGATCATTGTGATGCGCGATGCCGCCAGCCTGTTGGGCACACGCACGTTCAGCGACGGCAGCCTGTTGGCCAGCCCGTTGCTGTGGACACTGTTCTTCGGTGGTTTGGCGACCTTGCTGGCGGTCAGCGGGCCATTGACGTTCGTACGCCAGATCCTGCGCAAATGGGGGATCTGGCTGCTGCTGGCGGCCTGCCTGTGGCTGACCTGGAATCTGTTCGCCAAGGCCGATCTCGCCGCACTCTGGGCCCAGGCCGGTGACGGTTCGATGCCCTTTGCCGTCGGCTTTGATATCGCCATCGCCATGCCGCTGTCGTGGTTGCCGCTGATTGCCGATTACTCACGCTTCGGCAAGCGCGCCAAGAGTGTGTTTGGCGGCACGGCGCTGGGCTTCTTTATCGGCAATTTCTGGCTGATGAGCCTGGGCGTGGCCTACACCCTGGCGTTTGCGCCCAGTGGTGAAGTGAATGCGCTGTTGCTGGCGCTGGCCGGGGCTGGCCTGGGGATTCCGCTGTTGCTGATCCTGTTGGACGAGTCGGAAAACGCCTTTGCCGATATTCACTCGGCGGCGGTGTCCAGTGGGATGCTGTTGCGCGTGAAGGTCGAGCACCTGGCCCTGGCCATTGGTGTGATCTGCACCCTGATCGCCTGTTTTGCCCCGTTGGCGCAATACCAGAACTTCCTGTTGCTGATCGGCTCAGTGTTTGCGCCGTTGTTCGGCGTGGTGCTGGTGGATCATTTCATCCTGCGCCGTCGTGCTCATGGCACGTTCGCCAGCCTGCGTTGGCCGGCACTGGTGGCCTGGCTGGGTGGCATCGGCACGTATCATCTGTTGGCCAACCTGTACCCGGACATCGGGGCAACCCTGCCGGCGCTGGTGCTGGCAGGGTTGTTGCAGTTCATCCTGGGACGGGCCTTCAGCGGCGCGCGGGCACCAGCTCAGGCTTGAGGATGCCTTCCAGGCGCGAGTAGGGGATCTGCAACTCGACATGGCCCAGGGCGTACGGCGCGATGGTGCTGGTGGGGTACTTGAGGATCACGCCCCCGTAGGTCAGCGCCACGTTCGGGGTTTTCTGGAACGGGTAGGTTTTCACGAACTCCGGTTCCAGGCTCAGGCGGGTGCTGATCAGCCAGCTGTTGTGGGCCACCTGGGCGGCTTTCCAGAACGCGTCTTCCTTGCCTGGCAGCAGCATATCGCTCAGCCACAGGGCCTTTTGCTGCTGACGCGAATAGTTGATGAACGCGCGGCCAGGCTCGCCGTGGGTGGCGCCCTGGTCCAGGTAGCTGGACAGCTCGATGATTACCAAACCGTCATGCTGCTCCCGTACCTTGGCCTGCAAGTACATGCTGTTGCGTGGGGCGGCGGTGCCGAGGAATTGCTCGCGATAGGACTCCAGGCTCGACGGCAGCGGGTCGCCCGCGTTGGTACGGGTCATTTCCAGCAGGCGTTGCTCGATCAAGGCATCCAGCTTGGGTTCCTTGGCAAAGTGCACGGTGTCGATATTCACCAGCGGGCAATCGCTGGCGGCGCAGCCCGGCTTGCTCTGCTCGCTGGCGTCGCGGGTGGCTTCCAGCGGTGTGCGATAGCTGGGTTGGAACAGGCTTTGGCAGGCGCCGAGGGTCAGGGCGATGCAGGCCACGGAGGCGATTTTTAAAAGCGACATGGATGTCCTTCGTCTATCGATAAGAGCGAAATTGTGCAGCTTCGACTACCAGCAAGGCAGTCAGTTCGCCACTAAGCTGATTGAGCGTGAGTTTGACCTCCTCCGTCTGGCCCGGCAACCGCAAAGGGGCTGCACCAAGGGGCACGAGCGCGTTAGGATGGCGCGAATTGCACGGGACATGATGAGGAAGGGTATGACAGACATTGCGAAATCGACGCCGAGCACGATCGAGATTGTTCAGCGCGACAATGCCTACAAGGGCTTCTACCAGCTCGATCGCGTGCAATTGCGCCACGAAAAATTCGCTGGCGGCATGAGCCGAGTGATCAATCGCGAAGTCTTCGTCCGTCACGACGCCGTGTGTGTTCTGCCCTACGATCCGCAGCGTGATGAAGTGGTGCTCAACGAGCAGTTTCGCGTGGGTGCCATGGGCCGTACCGACAATCCATGGTTGATCGAGATGGTCGCCGGCCTGATCGACAGGGATGAGCAGCCGGAGGAGGTTGCACACCGCGAGGCCGAGGAGGAAGCTGGGCTGACGTTCTCCGCACTGTGGCCGATCACCAAGTATTTCCCGTCGCCCGGTGGCAGTACCGAATTTGTCCACTTGTACCTGGGTCGCTGCGACAGCTCGGGGGCCGGTGGTGTCCATGGACTGGAAGAAGAGGCAGAAGACATCCGCGTCACGGTCTGGGCTTTTGAAGACGCCCTGCAAGCCGTGCGCGACGGCAGGATTTCCAACGCAGCCAGCATTATCGCCCTGCAATGGCTTGCGCTTAATCGCGCGGAAGTGAGGGGGTTATGGCAGTAAAGGCACGGGAACGTTATCGAGTCGACCTGATCGGGCTGCAAGCCGCCTGCGAGGCCAACTATGCGCGGCTGATGCGTCTGTTGCCCGACATGCGCCACACCCCGGAGGCGCGCCGCATCGGCGTGACCCATGGCGACCAGATGCTGGGCGTGCTGGCCCTGGAAGTCATCGTCAATTGCCCGTACACCACCACCCTGCGGGTGCGCCAGGAACACAGCCTGCCGTGGCTGCCGGTGCCGCAGCTGGAAGTGCAGGTGTACCACGATGCGCGGATGGCCGAAGTGATCAGCGCCGAACATGCGCGGCGCTTTCGCAGCATTTATCCTTACCCGAATGTGTTCATGCACCAGCCCGATGAGAAAGCACAGCTCAATGTGTTCCTCGGTGAATGGTTGAGCCACTGCCTGGCCCTGGGCCACGAGTTCGAAGTCGTGCGGTAGATGTGAACTGCGTCTGCTTCCTGGGTTTCCTCTTTGCGTCCTGCCCCAGCATAATCGCTCCAACTCTATATTCCTGTGATTGCCTTGGGAGAGCGCCTTGCCGAGCGTATCCACCTTGAACCCCGATGCTGCGCTGCTGGTGCAGCTGTCCGACAGCCACCTGTTTGCCGAGGCCGACAGCCTGCTGTTGGGCATGAACACCCGTGAGAGCCTGCAGCGGGTGATTGGATTGGTGCGCCAGCAACAGCCGCACATCGACCTGGTAGTGGCCACGGGGGACTTGTCCCAGGACGGTACGCTGGCGTCTTACCAGGCATTTCGTGACCTGACTCAGCAGATCAAGGCCCCGGCGCGCTGGATTCCCGGTAATCACGACGAACCGCAGATTATGGTGCACGCCGCCGCGCACAGTGACCTGCTGGAGCCCGTAGTGGACGTCGGCAACTGGCGTATCACCCTGCTCGACTCCGCCGTGCCGGGCTCGGTCCCGGGCTACCTGCAGGATTCGCAGCTGCAATTGCTGGCTCAAGCCTTGAGCGAAGCCCCGAACCGCCATCATCTGGTGTGTTTCCACCATCACCCGGTGCCCATCGGCTGTGCGTGGATGGAACCTATCGGCTTGCGCAACCCCGATGCGTTGTTTGCCGTGCTGGACCGTTTTCCGCAGGTGAGGGCAGTGCTCTGGGGCCACGTGCACCAGGAGATCGACCGCGAGCGCAACGGCGTGCGCCTGCTGGCTTCGCCGTCCACCTGCATCCAGTTCGCGCCGGGCAGCGAGGATTTCAAGGTCAGCGAGCAAGCGCCGGGTTATCGTTGGTTGCGCCTGTATGCCGACGGACGGTTGGAGACCGGGGTGGAGCGGGTCGAAGGCTTCGCCTTCCAGGTGGACTACGGCAGTGACGGCTATTGACGTCTCGGCGGCTAAATATCCAGAACCTTCGCCAGCCTCACTACCGTAACCCCTGGACCCAACTGCCGCAGCGAGGGCTGGATCAACACGCAGTCGTCATGGGGTGTGACGATCTCGCGCCGGTCGTCCCGAGCGATCACTGTTCCAGCCTGGGCTATGCGCTCAAGGCCGCGGAAGTCATCGGTAAAACGGAAGTCCATGCCGTGGGCGATCACCGGTTCAGTGACTTGCAGGCATTGCTGGGGCCCCGGCTTTTCCTGGCTCAGGAGCTTCAAGACGTCGGCCTCGGCGACTGCATCAGTCGCCATCAGGAAGCGTGCGGCAATATCAAGGGCGACGTGTTGGCTTTTTTTAGAAAAATGTTGGCCGGTCTCGATCAGCAGTGCGTTTTTTTGGCTGGCGGGATCGCCAAACCCACCATAGTCACGCATACGCCGGCCATTGGCGTGGCCGGCGTCGACCACCACGGTTGCCGGTACGCCTAACGATTTTGCGAATTTCAGGCCTTTGGCGCAGGCCCCACACATCATCAGTGGTGGGGATTCTTCGTGCATCGAATGGATATCGAGCAGCAAGTCGACACTGTCGATCAGCGGTCGCAGCTCACGTGCGCGACGCAGTTCCACGGAGTCTCGGTCGCCGTCCAGTGTTGATGGTAGCCAGACACGGTTCATGTCCTCGTCGACAAAACGGGTGGCGTCAATGTCGTGTGGGTCGAAGCGGTGATAGGCCTCGATATTGCCGAACGCCAGTGACAAACGGCCTTTGCGAGGGCGCACGCCGCTGCGCAGCAAGGCGTCTACTGCGATTGCTCCGCTGACTTCATTGCCATGGGTCAGTGCCATGACCAGCACATGTGGCCCAGGCGTGCCGCTGTCAAAACTGTGGACATAGTCGATCCCGCAGTTGCCGGCTTTCCATTGGCTGAGATCGGGGAACTCGACTTCCACAGGGTACGGTGTCAGTGATGCACGAACCTGCTCAAGGGTTTTCATGTCTGCCTCCGAGGGCTCAAGGTGGGTACCTTGTCGCGGGGGCGAGCCGCGACAAGCAGGGGGGACTCGCGGCCCTTAACTGGCGCAGGGATGGGCGCTGCGCATGCGCCGGCCCAGGCAGGCGATCGCCAGTACGCTGATCAAAATGGTTGCCATCACATAAAAGCTCGGCGCCAGTTTGCTGCCGCTTGCCTCGATCATCCAGGTCACGATCAACGGGGCGAAACCACCAAACAGGGTCACGGAAAAGTTGTAGCTCAGCGCCAGCCCAGTACCGCGAATGCTGGTTGGGAAGATGTCGGCAAGCATTGCCGGGATTGGCCCCAGGCAGGCCGCAATCAATACGCCGACAAGCGCTTGCACGACCAGCAGCGTGGAGAAACTGGGGAAGATATTGAGCAGCAGGAACATCGGATAAGACGACAGTCCGGTAATCGACAAGGCGATGGTCAACACTCGGAATCGCCCGTGGCGATCGGAAAGCCCACCGAAAATCGGGGCCATGAGCATCAACGTAATGCCGGTCATCAGGGCCCCCAGGTAGGACGACGTGGCAGTGATGCTCAGTTGTTTAAAGGCGTAGATCGGCATGTACAGCTTATGCACGTAATTGAATGCGGTCGCGCCCGCCACCACGCCGATAGCCAGCAACAGGCTGACGTGCCCTTTGATCAGGACATCCCGCAGTGGGGTCTTGACCGCTACGTTGGCTACGTTTTTCTTGAAGTCCGGCGTTTCATCGATTTGTCTGCGAATGTAAAAGCCTACCGGCCCGATCAGCAGGCCGAAGCCGAAGGCTACACGCCAGCCCCAATCGTTCAACTGCACATCCGACAGCGCATAGCTGAGGATCGCACTGACACCCGCCGCCAGCACAGTTGCCAGCCCCTGGGTAGACAATTGCCAGCTGGCAAAGAAACCCCGTCGCCCGGCGTCGGCGTGTTCGACCATGAACGCGGTCGCCGCGCCAAATTCGCCGCCCGTGGAAAACCCCTGGAGCATGCGGGCAACGATGATCAGCAGCGGCGCCGCCAGGCCGATCTGCTCGTAGGTCGGGGCGAACGTAATCATTGCGGTGCCGACCAGCATGATCATGATCGACAGCGTCAATGACGCCTTTCGTCCGGCTCTGTCGGTGTATGAACCGAGCACAATGGCGCCCAGCGGGCGCATCAAAAAGGAAATGCCGAACGAGCCTACGGCCAGCAGCAATGAGGTGGTTTCGTTATCGGACGGAAAAAACTGTTTGCCGATGACGACTGCAAAATAGCCATAGATCAGTAAGTCATAGAACTCCAGCGCGTTGCCGACGCTGGCAGCGATGATCTCTTTCCATGGGCCGCGCCGGGTGGGAGCTTGGGCCGATGATAAGGCGGATGATTGAGTTGTCATGAGTGTGCACCGGGTTTGTTTCACTGTTGGCCTACGGACTCTCCGAACCGCAGCGCGGCCTGGCGACATCGAAGGCGTTAATTGTTATGGGTGAAAGCCCGGATGAAAGTGAACCAAAGGCGGCAGAACGGCAATTGCTCTTTCGGCACAGATTTGAGCTGTTTCGGCACGACCCGGCAGGTTGTTGCCGGCAGCGGTGATAGAGCGCGTAAATCCGGCTACTGGGTGGTGGAGGGGGTCAAGGCTGTCCATATCCTCATCACCATCTCGCTCCGGTTGGCGCGCAGGCGATGCAGCGAAACGTCGAAACTGACGCAAAATTCGGCGCCCCCCGCCATCAGCAGCTCGCCCGATGCCAGCGCGTCGTTGACGACCATGCGCGGCAACCACGCCAGCCCCCGGCCACGCTTGGCCATTTCCAGAATGGCGTCATAGGAGTCCGCTTGGTAAACCATTCGCAGCGCCAGGCGCTGCGGCAGTCGATCCAAATGCCGGGCCAGTACGCTGCGCAGTGTCAGAGTGGGTGAGAAGGCCAGCCAAGGGATGGGCAGGGCGTTGCTGTCGGCGAGTATCTGCAGTTGCGGCTGCCCAGGGGCGCTCGGGGCGCTGACCGGTAGCAGTTCCTCCTTGGCCAGTACTCGGGAGTCGAAATGCTCCGGGTCCAACAGCGTCTGGGTCAGCGGGCTGGAAAAACTCAGCAGCAGATCAACCTCGCCGGCGGACAACCGGCTGATCGCTTCTTGCGCACCGCTGGTGAGCAATGACACCGCAAAGCTGCCCAGTTTCGGGTGCAATGACTCGTACCAATCGGGGAAAAAGTCACAGGCCAGGGTCCGGCCGGTGGCGATGCGCACCGGTTCGTCGCGGCTGAGGGTGTCATTTTTGAACTGCGCTCTGACAGTGCCCAGCAATTCCAGCGATTGAGTGGCGGCATCAAGGAACAGCAGGCCGCAGGGTGTCAGTGACAGGGGTTGCTTGCGCTCGATCAATGGCGTGCCGACCCATTCTTCCAGCGCCCGGATACGTCGACCGAACGCTGGATGCGTGACACAGCGATTTTCGGCGGCACGCGACAGGCTGCGAGTGCGCGCCAGTTCGACAAAATCCTCAAGCCATTCAAGTTGCATGGTGTTTCCCCGCTTGAAGTCGGGCCACTGGCCTCCGGCCATATATCCGGGTTCCCGGGCCGTAGATAGTACCGTCAGCGGCGATCGGCTGCACCCACAAGCCCCCTGTTCCCTGTAAACTGCGCCTCTTTGGCAGCCCCAGCGAGGCCCCGGCATGTCCGCTTCGATCCTGTATATCCACGGTTTCAACAGTGCGCCCGCGTCCAACAAGGCCTGCCAGCTGGTTACCGTGATGGACACCCTGGGCCTGGCTGATCAATTGCGCGTGCCGGCCCTGCATCACCATCCCCGTCAGGCAATTCCTCAATTGGAGGAAGCCATTGCCCAGCTGGGGCGGCCGCTGCTGGTCGGCAGCTCGCTCGGCGGCTACTATGCAACCCATCTTGCCGAGCGCCATGGCCTCAAGGCACTCCTGGTCAACCCGGCGGTCAGCCCCCATCGGATGTTCGACGGTTACCTGGGGACCCAGAAGAACCTCTACACCGATGAAACCTGGGAACTGACCCACGACCATGTCACGGCGCTGGCCGAGCTGGAAGTACCGGCGCCCCAGGACGCCGCGCGTTACCAGGTGTGGTTGCAGACCGGCGATGAAACACTGGATTATCGCCTCGCCCAGCAGTATTACCGGGCCTGTGCCTTGCGCATCCAGGCCGGTGGCGACCATGGTTACCAGGGGTTTGCCCGGCAATTACCGGCATTGTTGAGTTTTGCCGGCATTGGCGCAGATCAGTATCAATCCTTCGATTTCTCGGCACTGTAATTGCCTTGGAAATTGCAGGTTACTTTTTAATCGAACGACTCACGACGAGACCCCATGGCCACTCCCAGCGCTAGCTCTTATAACGCCGACGCCATCGAAGTCCTCTCGGGCCTCGACCCGGTGCGCAAACGCCCCGGCATGTACACCGACACCAGCCGGCCGAACCACCTTGCCCAGGAAGTCATCGACAACAGCGTCGACGAAGCCTTGGCCGGGCACGCCAAGTCGGTGCACGTCATTCTTCACGCCGACCACTCCCTGGAAGTGTCCGACGATGGTCGCGGCATGCCGGTGGACATTCACCCGGAAGAGGGTGTGTCGGGCGTCGAGCTGATCCTTACCAAGCTGCACGCCGGCGGCAAGTTCTCCAACAAGAACTACCAGTTCTCCGGTGGCTTGCACGGTGTGGGTATTTCCGTGGTCAACGCCCTGTCCACGTTGGTGCGGGTCAAGGTCAAGCGCGACGGCAACGAGTACGAGATGACCTTCGCCGATGGCTACAAAGCCACCGACCTGCAGGTCATCGGTACCGTCGGCAAGCGCAATACCGGCACCAGCGTGTACTTCGCGCCGGACCCTAAGTACTTCGATTCGCCGAAATTCTCCATCAGCCGCCTCAAGCACGTGCTCAAGGCCAAGGCCGTATTGTGCCCGGGCCTGCTGGTGACCTTTGAAGACAAAGGCACTGGCGAGAAAGTCGAGTGGCACTACGAAGACGGCCTGCGTTCCTACCTGGAAGACTCCGTCAGTGATTTCGAACGCCTGCCCAACGAGCCGTTCTGCGGCAGCCTGGCCGGCAACAAGGAAGCCGTCGACTGGGCGCTGCTGTGGCTGCCCGAAGGCGGCGACAGCGTGCAGGAAAGCTATGTCAACCTGATCCCCACCGCCCAGGGCGGCACCCACGTCAACGGCCTGCGCCAGGGCCTGCTGGATGCCATGCGCGAATTCTGCGAATACCGCAGCCTGCTGCCGCGTGGCGTGAAGCTGGCGCCGGAAGACGTGTGGGAGCGCATTGCGTTCGTGCTGTCGATGAAAATGCAAGAGCCGCAGTTCTCCGGCCAGACCAAGGAACGCCTGTCGTCCCGCGAAGCGGCGGCGTTTGTCTCCGGTGTGGTCAAGGATGCTTTCAGCCTGTGGCTCAACGAGCACCCGGAACTGGGCCTGGCCCTGGCGGAACTGGCGATCAACAACGCCGGCCGTCGCCTCAAGGCCAGCAAGAAGGTCGAGCGCAAGCGCATTACCCAGGGCCCGGCATTGCCGGGTAAGTTGGCCGATTGCGCCGGGCAGGACCCGATGCGCTCCGAGCTGTTCCTGGTCGAAGGTGACTCCGCCGGTGGTTCCGCCAAGCAAGCGCGGGACAAGGAATTCCAGGCGATCCTGCCGTTGCGCGGCAAGATCCTCAATACCTGGGAAGTCGATGGCAGCGAAGTCCTTGCCAGCCAGGAAGTGCACAACATTGCCGTGGCCATCGGCGTCGACCCAGGCGCAGCCGACATGAGCCAGCTGCGCTACGGCAAGATCTGCATCCTCGCCGACGCCGACTCCGACGGCCTGCACATCGCGACCCTGCTGTGCGCGTTGTTCGTGCAGCACTTCCGTCCGTTGGTGGATGCCGGTCACGTCTACGTCGCCATGCCGCCGCTGTACCGGATCGACCTGGGAAAGGAGATTTTCTACGCCCTGGACGAAGCCGAGCGCGATGGCATTCTCGACCGCCTGGTGGCCGAGAAGAAGCGTGGCAAGCCGCAGGTCACCCGATTCAAGGGCCTGGGTGAAATGAACCCGCCGCAACTGCGTGAGACCACCATGGACCCCAACACCCGGCGCCTGGTGCAGTTGACCCTGGAAGACTTCGCCGCCACCTCGGAAATGATGGACATGCTGCTGGCGAAGAAACGCGCGCCGGACCGCAAGTCCTGGCTGGAATCCAAGGGCAACCTGGCTGAGGTCCTGGGCTGATGCGCACAGGTGTCGCCCTGGCGATCCTGATGTTCAGCGGGCTGGTGGCCACTTCGGTAGTTGCCGCGCCCGTGGCTGAGCTCAAGCTGGTGTCCGAACACCCGGTGGACGGCATGCGCGGCGGGAACCTGTCGGGCCTGGCGCTGTGTGGCAAGGAGCTGTGGACGGTTTCCGATCGTGATGACGACCAGATCTACCGTCTCGATACCCGTGCGCCGACCTGGCAAGCCGAAGCGGTAAGCATCGATGTGCCGCCGGTGCCGGAATCCGGGCTGCCCTGGGGGCTGCGTTCGCGCACCAAGGCTGCGTCGTTCATTCGCGGCGGCGACCTGGATTTCGAAGGCATCACCTGCGATGCCGCCGGCAATCGCTACATTGTCAGCGAAGCCCATGCGGCGGTGCTGCAAGTACCGGTGAGCGGTGCGCCTGAATGGTTGAAGATCGCCCCGGGCATGGTGCGTGAAGCCCGGGCCAGTGGCATGTTGCTGCACTTCAATGCGTTGTTCGAAGGCCTGGCAATCAACCCCGAGGGCAATCAGATCTGGCTGGCTGCGGAGCGTGAGCGGCGCGGCCTCATCTCCATCAAGCGCCCGCAAAGCCTGTGGGATTGCGACGGCCCTTGCGTGTTGCTGAGCGAGGCCGGCCAGGAGATGCAGCCGGCCAAGTTCGTCGGTGCCAAGGCGGTGTCCAAGGATTTCGCCGATCTGTCACTGTTCAACGGCAAGCTGTTTACCCTGGAGCGCAATGCGTTCCAGATCTGCCGGCGCGATACGGTCACGGCCAAGGTCGAGCTGTGCTGGTCGTTCGCCGACGAAACCCTGACGCCCGAGCGGCGTTACGCCCAGCCCTATGGCCTGGCCGAAGCCCTGGTGGTGGACGCAGACGGTGCCTGGCTGGGCATCGACAATAATTTCGGCCCCCGCGCCGATGGTGAAAAACGCCCCATGGTCTATCGTTTTGCCGCCCCCGCTGGCGGCTGGAGCGCCCAGCCATGAGCCGCTACTTTTTTGAATCGATCCGGCGCGGCGGCATTTCCGCTGCGCCTTACCAAACAATGATGAGGCCCGCATGAGTGACATCCTCGCAGACAGCTTAGATGGCGTAGAACGCCGGTCGCTGGCTGACTTCACCGAAAATGCCTACCTCAACTACTCCATGTACGTGATCATGGACCGTGCATTGCCGCATATCGGCGACGGCCTCAAGCCCGTACAGCGGCGCATCATCTACGCCATGAGTGAGTTGGGCCTGGACGCCGATTCCAAGCACAAGAAGTCGGCGCGTACCGTCGGTGACGTGCTCGGTAAGTTCCACCCCCACGGCGATTCGGCGTGCTACGAAGCCATGGTGCTGATGGCCCAGCCGTTCAGCTACCGCTACACCCTCGTCGACGGCCAGGGTAACTGGGGTGCGCCGGATGATCCCAAGTCCTTCGCGGCCATGCGTTACACCGAGGCGCGCCTGTCGCGCTATTCGGAAGTGTTGCTCAGCGAACTGGGCCAGGGTACCGCGAACTGGGGACCGAACTTTGACGGTACTCTCGACGAACCCCTGGTGTTGCCCGCACGTTTGCCGAATATCCTGCTCAATGGCACCACCGGTATCGCGGTCGGCATGGCCACCGACGTACCGCCGCATAACCTGCGCGAAGTCGCCACCGCCTGCGTACGCTTGCTGGATGAGCCCAAGGCCACGGTCGAGCAGCTGTGCGAGCATATCCAGGGCCCGGATTACCCGACCGAAGCGGAAATCATCACGCCGCGCGCCGACCTGCTGAAGATGTACGAAACCGGCAAGGGCTCGGTGCGCATGCGCGCCGTGTATCACATCGAAGACGGCGACATTATCGTCACCGCCCTGCCGCACCAGGTGTCCGGTGCCAAGGTGCTGGAACAGATTGCCGCGCTGATGCAGGCCAAACCGTCGAAATTGCCCCAGGTCGCTGACTTGCGTGACGAGTCCGACCACGAAAACCCATGCCGTATTGTGATCATCCCGACCAACAGCCGGGTCGACCACGAAGTGCTGATGCAGCATCTGTTTGCCAGCACTGAGCTGGAGTCCAGCTACCGGGTCAACGTCAATATCATCGGCCTGGACGGCAAGCCGCAGTTGAAAAACCTGCGCAACCTGCTGGTCGAGTGGCTGGAGTTCCGGATACAAACCGTACGCCGCCGCCTGCAGTTCCGCCTCGACAAGGTCGAACGGCGCCTGCACCTGTTGGACGGCTTGCTGATTGCCTACCTCAACCTGGATGAAGTGATCCACATCATCCGTACCGCGGAGCACCCGAAAGCTGAGCTGATCGCGCGCTTCGAGCTGAGCGAGATCCAGGCCGACTACATCCTCGACACCCGCTTGCGTCAGTTGGCACGCCTGGAAGAGATGAAGCTGCGCGACGAACAGGACGCGCTGCTCAAGGAGCAAGCCAAGCTGCAAGCCCTGCTGGGCAGCGAAGCCAAGCTGAAGAAGCTGGTGCGCAGCGAGTTGATCAAGGACGCCGAAACCTATGGCGACGACCGCCGTTCGCCAATCGTGCAACGTGCCGAAGCCAAGGCGCTGACAGAGACCGAACTGCTGCCGAACGAGAAAATTACCGTCGTTCTGTCGGAAAAGGGTTGGGTTCGCTCAGCCAAAGGGCATGATATTGACGCCACTGGCTTGTCGTACAAGGCCGGTGATGGCTTCAAGACTGCCGCCGCCGGGCGCTCCAACCAGTTTGCGGTGTTTATTGACTCCACCGGGCGCAGTTATTCGGTGCCGGCCCATACCTTGCCATCGGCGCGGGGGCAGGGCGAGCCGTTGACCGGTCGCCTGACGCCGCCACCTGGGGCGAATTTTGAATGTGTGCTGCTGCCGGATGACGATTCTCTGTATGTGATCGCTTCCGACGCGGGTTACGGGTTCGTGGTCAAGGGTGAAGACCTGCAGGCCAAGAACAAGGCGGGCAAGGCGTTGTTGAGCCTGCCGAACAACGCCAAGGTCATCCTGCCGCGTCCGGTGGAAGACCGCGAAGGCAACTGGCTGGCGTCGGTGACCACCGAAGGGCGCTTGCTGGTGTTCAAGATCAGCGATCTGCCGCAGTTGGGCAAAGGCAAGGGCAACAAGATTATTGGTATTCCCGGCGAGCGGGTGGCCAGTCGCGAAGAGTACGTGACCGACATCGCGGTGATCCCGGAAGGTGCCACCCTGGTGCTCCAGGCCGGCAAGCGCACGTTGTCATTGCGCCCCGACGACCTCGAACACTACAAGGGCGAGCGTGGTCGTCGCGGTAATAAACTGCCTCGCGGCTTCCAGCGTGTGGATGCTTTGCTGGTGGAAACGCCGGTTTAAGGCGTATTAGAGCCCTCGATCTACGATTTAAAGCGTAGATCGACGCTTTGGCGCTGGAGTCATGGCGCATATTCACGGATGATATGGCCTTTCCAGCGCCGGCGTGGCCGAGCGTGTTTAGGTTATTTTTAGTATTACATTGTGGTTCGCCTTGTGGCAGCCACCTGGATGGGATGATGACTGCTCCACGCGTTCCTCTATTTTTGATGCTCGCTGGCCTTTTGGGGTTGGCGGGTTGCAGCACACACCAGCCTGTGTCGCTGTACCAGCTGGACAGCGGAAGTCCAGCTCAGCCAGCCCAGACCGCTGGCATGGCCGTTTTGCTCGGGCCGGTGGTCGTCGCCGACTACCTGCAACGCGAAACCCTGCTGCAACGTCAGAACGATGGAAGCCTGCAAGGTTCCACCGATGGTCGTTGGGCAGGCAGTTTATCGTCTGACATCAACCAGTTGATGTTGCGTCAGGTGGCCGGTCAGTTGGACAGCCAGCGTGTGGTCCTGGCGCCCGCACCAACCGGCTTCAGCCCGGATGTGCAGGTCTTGCTGACCATTACCCGGCTCGACTCCGGTAAATCGCAACCGGCGATCCTCGATGCGCAATGGCGCTTGATCGACCGTCGCGGCCAGGTGCGTGATAACCGCATCGTGCACCTGCAGGAAGAACATGCCGGCACCACCGCGTCCCAGGTTCAGGCCCAGGGCGTGCTGCTGCAGCAATTGGCGCAGCAGTTGTCGGTGGCCCTCAAGCCCCTGGCCAACCAGCCCCCCATCGCCGAGGCGCCCCGTAAGTCGGCCCCGGTACAGGCCAAGCCGGCAGAGCCGCAAAAGCCGAAGATGCCGATGGCTACGCCGATCCGTACGGATATGGAAGTGTTCAGGTTCTGATCTGAATGCCACACAAACAAAAGGCCCGCTGAATCAGCGGGCCTTTTGTTTGTGTGCGATTTACTTGAGGTTTGTGGAGATCCAAATATGGGAGGGGGCAACCCCCTCCCACATTACTTCAGGGCTTGGAGCGGGTCTCATGCATCCGTGCCAACTGCCGCTCCAGCATCGATGGATACGGCTCCATCAACCGCTCCACGCAGCTTGCCCCCTCAGGGCTGGCAATCGGGCGGATACGCGCGCGCTGGCGGATCAGCGTGTCTTCACTGATCTTGCGCTCCACCAGCAGCAGGTTGCGGCTGTGTTGGGACAAGGCCAGTGCGTCCTGGGCGTTTTCAGTCAGCAGCAGGTCGATCTGGCTCATGCCGAACAGGTCGTCGCCCACGGTGAGGCCCAGTTGCAGTTGCAGGGTGATCCCGCTGTCGGCGACTTCGATCTGCAATTCATGGCCCAGGGCGCGCAGCAACTCACCGCAGCAAATCGCATTGGTCAGGTAATCTTCGCCGCTGTCTTCGCTGTGGAACAGCATCAGCGTGCTGCCGTCGTTCAGGGTGTGCAGTTCGCTCTGGTACAGCGAGGCGGCCTGGTCGAGGCAGTCGCGGTAGCGCTCCAGCAGTTCGGTCAGGCGTGCGCGGGGCAGGCGACGCAATTGGTCCTGGGCACCCAATTGCACGGCGAGCACAGCGCTGTACTGCGGCTCGCTGCTGCGTACCGGCGCCGCCTTGGGGGCGATTGCGGGGCTGTCGGCTGACGTATCGCGCAGGTCGGCGAAGGGGTCTTCATCGTCCAGCTCGTCTTCTTCGGCCTTGAAGGCATGGCGCGGTGCCGGCTTGAGGCCCGCCACCGGCGGACGCTCGTCGAAGCCCGGGTCACGCAGGTTGCGCACTTCGAACTCGGGCTCTTCGTCGTAATCGGTGTCGTCGTATTCAGGCTCTGGCTCGACCTCGGGCACCACCGGTTCCGGGGCGAAGCTGGCGTGCAGCTGGCGGGCAAGGTCGCCGATTTCATCCTGGCGGTCGGTTGCCGGGGTGTGCTCGTCGATGTCCCGCAGCCAGATGCGCAGTTGCATGAGCGGCGTGGAGATATGCCGCCCCAGGCGCAGGCTCAGGGCCAGGGCCAATGCCAGCAGGATGGCGCTGAGGATGCCCATGCTTTGCAGGCTGATGGTCATCGGCTGCTGGAACTGCTGCATGTCGAGGCTGATACGCAGTTGGCCGGCCTTCACATCCTGAAACGTGATATTGCTCTGGTACAGGCCTTCGGCTTCGCCCAACAGGCCGTTTTTCGGGCGCTGCCCGGCTTCGGCCATGATGCGGTTGTCCACGCTGTAGATGGCAGCATGGGCCACCAGCGGGTTCTTGGTCAGGTTGTTGAGCAGCACGTTGAGGCTGAGGATGTCGTTGGACACCAGCAGCTCAGTCGCCGAAGTGGCGGTCTGCGTGGTCAGGCTCTCGCCCAGGGCGTCGGCCTGCTCGTGCATGGCCTGCTTGAATTGCAAACCCATCACGCAGGCGTAGATCACCAGGGCCAATGCGACCAGGATCACGTTATGGCTGGCGATGCGTAATGCGATCGGTACACGGCGGTGGCGCAGTGCCCGGAAGATCAGCAGGAAGAAGTTGTCGGTTTTTACTGGCGTGGGCCGGTTCACTTGAGCTCGGCTCTTGGTCCGTGAAGTTGACGCGCAGTATAGCGACAGGCCCAAGACCGGCAAAGCGCTGGCTGTGCCCGATGGTCACTGAAAGTGGGTAGAATGCGGTTTTTTTCCAGCCTGGGGGTGCGCCTTGCGCGAAATTGTCCTGATTAACATCACTGGTGAAGACCGCCCAGGTCTTACCGCAGCCATTACCGGCGTTCTGGCCCAGGGTGGTGTGAACATTCTCGACATCGGCCAGGCGGTGATCCACGACACGCTGTCGTTCGGCATCCTGGTGGAAATCCCCAGCACCGAGCAGGCCTCATCGGTGCTCAAGGACATCCTGTTTACGGCGTATAAGCTCGATCAGCAGGTGCGTTTCACCCCGGTGTCCGAAGCGGATTACCAGCAGTGGGTGGCCGGCCAGGGCAAGAAGCGCCATATCGTGACGCTGCTGACCCGCAAGGTCACCGCCGAACAGCTGCAGCGCGTCAGCTCTATTACCGCGCAGTATGGTTTGAACATCGACCATATCGACCGTCTGTCGGGGCGCATGCCATTGGACACCCCGGCCGACAAGGGCAAGGGCTGCATCGAGTTCTCCGTGCGCGGTGAGCCTGCCGACCCGCAAGCCCTGCGCGCCGAATTCCTCAGCGTGGCCCAGGAGCTGAATGTCGATATCGCCTTCCAGGAAGACTCTCTCTTCCGTCGCAATCGCCGCCTGGCGGTGTTCGACATGGACTCCACGCTGATCGAAGCCGAAGTTATCGACGAGTTGGCCAAGGCGGCCGGCGTGGGTGAGCAGGTTTCCGAAATCACCGAGCGCGCCATGGCCGGGGAATTGGATTTCCGCGCCAGCTTCAAGGAGCGCCTGGCTTTGCTCAAGGGCCTGGACGTGAACGTGCTGGACTCCATCGGCGCGTCGCTGCGCCTGACCGAAGGCGCCGAAACCCTGTTTGCCGAACTCAAGCGCCTGGGCTACAAGACGGCAATCCTGTCGGGTGGCTTCACCTACTTCGCCAAGCAATTGCAGGCCAAGCTGGGCATCGACTATGTGTTCGCCAACGAATTGGAAGTGGTGGATGGCAAAGTGACCGGCGTCGCGGTCGAGCCGATTGTCGATGCGCAGCGCAAGGCGGACCTGCTGAAGGAATTGGCCCACAAGGAAGGTTTGCGTCTGGAGCAGACCATTGCGGTCGGTGACGGCGCCAACGACCTGCCGATGCTGGCAATTGCCGGTTTGGGTGTGGCATTCCGCGCCAAGCCATTGGTCAAGCAATCGGCCAAGCAGGCGATTTCTACCCTGGGGTTGGATGGCGTGCTGTATCTGCTGGGTTTTCGCGACCGCGACGGTCAGTTGTAACTGACTAAATGTGGGAGGGGGCAAACCCCCTCCCACATTGGGTTCGGCGTCAGGCTTTAGGTAAGGCGATGCCTTGGCCCATCTGCACCGGCGAACCCGCCACCAGTTCTTCAGCCCACTTCACCTGATCCGGCCCGAACAGCACGATCGCAGTGGAGCCCAACTTGAAGCGACCCAGTTCCGCACCCTTCTCCAGGTGAATCGGCGCGCGGGCAGCTTCGTCATAGCGGAAGGTTTTCAGCTCGCGCTTCGGCGGAGTCACCAGGCCGGCCCATACGGTTTCAATTGACGCCACAATCATCGCACCGACCAATACCACGGCCATCGGGCCGCGTTCGGTGTCGAACAGGCAGACAACACGCTCGTTACGCGCGAACAACTCCGGCACGTTTTCGGCGGTGGTCTGGTTCACCGAGAAAATCCGCCCAGGCACGTAGACCATTTCACGCAGGGTGCCGGCCAGTGGCATATGCACCCGGTGGTAGTCCTTCGGCGACAGGTAGATGGTGGCGAAATCGCCGCCCATGAACGGCGCAGCGACCGCTGCATCGCCGCCCAACAGTTCCAGCACGCTGAAGCTGTGGCCTTTGGCCTGGAACACACGACCGTGCTCGATGGGGCCAAGCTGGCTGACTGCGCCATCGGCTGGGCTCAATACTGCGCCAGGGGTCTGGTCCAGTGGGCGAGCACCGTCTTTCAGGGCGCGGGTGAAGAAGGCGTTGAAGTGCTCGTAAGCGGTCACGTCTTCTACCAGGGCCTGGGACATGTCCACTTGATAGCGCTTGGCGAACCACGTGGTGAAGGCATTCTTGAACCAGCGCACGCGGCACTCGGCAATGCAGCCGGCCAACCGCGACAGCAGGTGGTGCGGCAGCAGGTACTGGCTGAGGATAAACAACTGCTTTTTCATTGACTGTCCTTAAACCTTAAATCTCGACGGGGGTGTCGGGGTGGTTGCCCCATTCGCCCCAGGAACCGGCATAACCTTTGACTCGCGGATAACCGAGCGCCTTGGCCACCAGGTAGGTGAAGCCAGAGCGATGATGAGTCTGGCAGTGGGTGATGATTTCTTTGTCTTTGGTCAGCCCGAGGTCTTCGAGGATCTGCGGCATGTCGCGGCGAATGCGCAGGTTGCGCGCCTTGTCCATGCCGGCAGTCCACTCGAAATTCACCGCGCCGGGGATGTGGCCGCCTTTGGCCGCGAGGACTTTCTCGCCGGAGTATTCCAGCGGGCCACGCGCATCCCAGATGCCCAGGTCGGCAGCCCCAAGACGGCTTTGCAGGTATTCGCGGGTGGCGGTGGGGCCATCGTGCAGCGTAAGACTGACCGGGCCGCCGGCCGGGACGGGCACGTCGGTGGAGAGCGGGTGCTTGCCCTCCAGCCACGCCAGCAGGCCGCCATCCAGGTAGTGGTATTTCTGGTGGCCGATCACATCGAGCATCCAGATGAAACGCCCGGCCCAGCCACCGCCTTCGTCGTCATAGACCACGTAGGTGGCGTCGGGCGTGTGGCCCAGTTCGCCGAACAGTTTCTCAAGCTCGGCCTTGCCGGGCAGCAGGCCGGGTGCCGGCGCCTGGCCCAGCTGGGTGCGCTTGGGGTCAACGAAATGCGCGCCGGGGATGTGCCCTTCGGCGTAGCGGGCGGCACTGGTGAGGTCCACCAGAATCAGGTGTTCGGCATCCAGTTGAGCGAGCAGGTCACTGGACTCGATCACCAGCGGCAAGCCAGAGAAGTCAGGCATGTGAGGTCTCCTGGGCACAAATGTTGGCGATTAAAGGACGGCGATTGTAGCGCAAGCATCAAGCGCTGCGGTTGGTAAAGCTGTGCAGGGCTTTCTCGATGCATTGGGCAGTTTTACCGAAGGCCTGCACGGTGGTTTCCGAGAACGGCCCGCCGCCCTGGTCGGCGATCATCACCATCACCACGCGCCCGTTGCAGCTCATGGACCGCAACAACAGGTGCTCGCCGGTGAACAGGCGGCGCAGGATCGGCGGCAGCAGTGCCGAGAACTGGGCGTGGTTTTCCGGTGTGAGGCGCACCTGGGCGGACTTTTCCAGCAGGCGCTGCAGCAGCGTGCTGTTGACCACATCCAGGCTCAGGTTGGCGGCGTCCTTCGGCAGGCCGTCGGCCTGATGCACACGCAAGGTGCTCAGGGCTCGATCGGCCATAAATAACAGGACGCGCTGCATGCCGCTGGCCACCAGGGCTTCCTTGGCGCACGTGGTCAAATGCATGGCGTTGGCAAAACGGCTCGGCTCCACCAGCAGTTCGGTACAACGCTTGCGCCAGACGGCCAGGGCTTCGGCGGTGGGCGGTGGTGCCGGTAACAGGCCGCGATGAATCTTGTGTACATGCCACGGCCAGATCAGCGACAGCGCCGGGTGCCAGAGATCGGGCATCAAGGTGTCGCGGGCACTGGTGACGGCTTGCTGGTGGACCTGTTGCTGCACTTCGCCCAGGGGCTGTTGCAGGTACAACGCGGTGAGGTATTGCCAGCGCTGGGTGTGCGGGCAGGTCCAGGACTCCTGGGCCGACATCGCCAGGCCGTTGGCCAGCAGTACCGTATTGGCCGGCTGATTCAACCAGCGGCGCAGGTTGGGATCGGCGTCGAGCAATTGCTGGTGACGAAGAGGGTCGTCTTCGCGGGCGATGTGCAGGGCCTTGACCAGCAAGCGCTGCTCGGTCCGCAGCAAGGTATACCCCTGGGACACCCAGATTGGCAGGTGCCAGGTCTCGGTCAGGCCGAGGCACAGGTCCAGCAGGCGCACGCCGAACAATGCCTGTTCGACCTTGCGTGCCGACTCGCCCTTGTGGATGACCCGCAGTTCCCATTCTTCCAGGAGCTTGGGGTAGGCAACGGCCATCGGCCACAGCGGTGAAAGAAACAGCAGGCTGCCCCAATGAATGTCCTGCCACAGCCGCGCCAGGCGACTGCCGAACAATCCATTGGCTTGTTGCGAGGCGTGCTGGCTGACCAGCAGCAACTGGCGCAGCGCTACGGGAATTTCATGGGCCGGCACTGACGGCAGGCGTGCCAGCAGTTCCTCGGCGCGTTTGAGGCCCAGGCGGTTAAGCGCCACTTCGAGGTTTTCCGCCGGCGCCGTCAGGCTGCCATGGGTGTGGCTGTTGGCCTCGCGCATGACGCTGAGTACGAGGGCCGGGCTGTTTTGCATCAGCTCGGCAATATCTCGCAACGAACTGCGGCTATCGCGGATGGCTTTGCACACGCGGTCATGGCTGGCCTGTGGAACAGGCAGCAGCACTTCGTCCAGGCGCTTGATCCAAGCGGCTAGAGAAGCAGGTTTTGCAGTTGGGACTGTCGTTTCATTAGCCATGATTGGGGCGCGATCATCACTTGCGGTCAACACACCCGGAGCGGGCCGAACTGGCTTTTCGCCTTAACGGGCTATAGTCTGGCGCAGTTTTGCCGATAAGTAGAACAAGAGTTTTCCAGTTCCCCCAAATATGTCCATGAACCCGACGGCGCAAGTACTCATCTCCTATGGCTAAAATTATCGGCATTATCGTCGTCTTCGCGAGCGTGCTCGGCGGCTACGTCCTGTCCCACGGTAAAATTGCGGCACTGATCCAGCCTTTCGAGGTGATGATTATCGGTGGTGCGGCACTGGGTGCCTTCCTGCAGGCGAACCCCGGCTACATGACCATGCACGTGATCAAGAAGTCGCTGGGCATGTTCGGTTCGCGTTTCACCCACACGTTCTATCTGGAAGTGTTGGGCCTGGTTTACGAGATCCTCAACAAGAGCCGCCGCGAAGGCATGATGGCCATCGAGGCCGACATCGAGGACGCCGCGGCCAGCCCGATTTTCGCCAAGTACCCGGCCGTGCTCAAAGATGAGCGCATGACCGCCTACATCTGTGACTACCTGCGCATCATGTCCTCCGGCAACATGGCTCCCCATGAGCTTGAGGGCCTGTTCGACATGGAATTGTTCAGCCTCAAGGAAGAATTGGAGCATCCTTCCCATGCCGTGACCGGTGTAGCCGACGGCATGCCCGGCTTCGGTATCGTCGCGGCGGTACTGGGTATCGTGGTAACCATGGCTTCCCTGGGGGAAGGTGACCAGGCGGCTATCGGCATGCACGTAGGTGCGGCGCTGGTGGGTACCTTCTTCGGTATTCTCGCGGCCTACGGCTTCTTCGGCCCGCTGGCGACCTCCCTGGCCCACGATGCCAAGGAAGAAATCAACCTGTACGAATCGATCAAGGCCAGCCTGGTGGCGTCCGCTTCCGGCATGCCGCCTTCGTTGGCGGTGGAGTTCGGTCGCAAGGTGCTGTACCCGAAGCATCGCCCAAGCTTCGCCGAGCTGGAACAAGCGGTTCGCGGTCGCTAAGCCATGGAAAACAACCAGCCGATAATCATCAAGCGCGTCAAGCGCTTCGCTGCGGGGCACCATGGCGGCGCCTGGAAAATCGCTTTCGCCGACTTTGCCACGGCGATGATGGCGTTCTTCCTGGTGCTGTGGCTGATGTCCACCGCCACGCCCGAACAGAAGATCGCCATTGCCGGCTACTTCAAAGACCCGATTGGCTTCTCGGAAAGCGGCACGCCCTTTGTGATCGACCTGGGCGGTTCGCCGCAATTGGCGCCTGAGCGCACCATCAACCCGGAAGTCAAGACCGAAGCACCGCAGGAAAAAATCCCGATCGAGCGCGATACCGTCGAAGCCATGGCCGAGCAGGTCGAGCAGGAACGTCTTGAGCTGTTGCTGCAAGAGTTGCAGAACAAGGTGGAGGAAAACCCGCAACTGCTGAAGTTCAAGGATCAGATTTCGTTCGAGATCACCCCGGATGGCTTGCGTATCCAGATCACCGACGCCGCCAACCGGCCGATGTTCGACTCTGGCAGCGCACGCTTGAAACCGTACTTTGAAGACATCCTGCTGGCCATGGCCGACACTATCAAGGCGGTGCCGAACAAGATCAGCATCAGCGGCCACACCGACGCCAAGCCTTACGCGGGCCAGGGTGACTTCGGCAATTGGGAGCTTTCCGCCAACCGTGCCAACGCCGCGCGTCGTGCGCTGGTGGCCGGCAGCTATCCCGACCCGCAAGTGGCGCGGGTGGTGGGGTTTGCGTCCTCGCAACTGTTTGATGCGAAGGATCCGTTCAACCCGATCAACCGCCGCATCGATATCGTGGTGCTGACCAAAAAGGCCCAGCGTGCGATTGAAGGCGATCAGCCGCCACCACAACCGACCCCGGGAGCAGGTGCGCCGGGTGAAGTGCCGGCCGCCCCACATGCCATCCCGCCCGGCCAGGAGCCATTGCCGGCCCATGAGCTGCGGCAGAAGCTGAACCTGTTTGATGATGGCGGCGTGAAAGACCCTACGGCGCCGGCGACGGGGTCCTAAGCCATATACAGCGTGTCTACCAATGAAAACGCCCCGACTGATCGGGGCGTTTTCATTTCTACTCAGAGTGGTAGATAGGCCTTGACCCCGCTGATCACGCCTTGCATGTCGTCGGTGCCCAAGCGTGGCACGAAGTATTCTCGTCCTTTGGATCGGATCTTTCTATGCAGCTTGTCGAGGCGCTCGAAGCTGACGGTATAAATCATGTCGCACTTCACCCACAGCTCTTTGTAGCCATCGGATTGAAGTGGATTTGTACGAAGCAGGTGATGCCAGTCGTACTGGATCTCCGGCGCGGTAGAGGCGATCGGTACAACGGTACAGAGTTTGCGCTTGTGGGTGGCTGTAGGGGATATCACCACCACCTTGCGGATCTTGAGCATCTCCGGGGCCACAAAGCCGCGGGTGAAGTCACAAAGCAGCACATCGCCTTGTTTGGGATGATAGTAGAGAGTCAATCGTCAATTCCCCACAAAAAGCAAAGCCGCCCGAAGGCGGCTTCATTCGACACGCAGTGGAGCTTGCATCGCCCCTTCTGCGCCGCTGGATCAACCCCGAAAAGGATCCAGACTCCTGCCAGCCTGCGCTGGTGACGGAGCGATTATGGGCATCAGGAATGTCGAATTCAAGCTGGCTTGCGTCGGTGAGCCACCCAGTTGTGCCGAATTCTTGATGCCAGCTCCCGCTAAATCAATGGAGCAGGGTGCTTTACGTCTCCATTTATATGTATCAGGAAATGCCTGCTCAATAACTGCTTTCCGGCAAGCTCGCAATAATCGACCGATAGCTGTTCATCCGCTGCTGCTGCACGCGGCCGTCTTCCAGGGCCTTGAGCAGGGCGCAGCCCGGCTCGCGATCGTGTTTGCAATCGCGGAAGCGGCAGGTGCCGATCAGGTCGTTGAATTCGATAAAGCCAGCTTCCACGTCGCTGCGGCTGACGTGGCCGAGGCCGAATTCACGGATGCCCGGGGAGTCGATCAACTCACCGCCGCCCGGGAAGTGGAACAGCCGCGCCGTGGTAGTGGTGTGGGTGCCCTGGCCGGACAGCTCCGACAGCGGGCCCACGCGGGTATCGACTTCCGGCAGCAGGCTATTGACCAGCGAGGATTTGCCCACGCCCGACTGGCCGACAAAGACGCTGATACGTCCGTCCAACTGCTGTTGCAGCTGTTCCATGCCATTGCCGTGATGGGCCGAGACTTCCAGCACCGGGTAGCCCAGGGTGCGGTAGACCGCCAGCAGCGCGTTGAGCGCGGGGGCATTCTGCTCGTCGATCAGGTCGAATTTGTTCAGCAGCAACAACGGGCGAATGCCGGCATGCTCGGCTGCCACCAGGTAGCGGTCGATCAGGTTGGCATGGGGCTCGGGCAGTGGTGCAAACACGATCACGATCATGTCGACGTTGGCCGCTACCGGCTTGAGCTGGCCACGGCTGTCGGGGCGGCGCAGTTCGGTGCTGCGCGGCAGTTGGGCGACGATCACGCCGATGCCCTGGTTGCCGGCGCGCCATACCACCTTGTCGCCGGTGACCAGCGCAGGCAGGTTGGCGCGCAAGTGGCAGCGGAACACCAGGCCCGCGAGTTCGCCTTCCAGCGCCTCGACTTCGACCTGCACACCGAAGTGCGCAATTACCAGGCCCGTCTGTTCGGGGCCCAGGTCGCCGCCCTCGAGCGCTTCCACGGCGGAGGATTCACGTTTGGCGGCGCGGGCGGCGCGTTCACCTTGAATCTTTTCGATGCGCCAGTTTTGGCGACGATTGAGCTGGCGTTTGGCCATTGGTGTTCCGTGTCGATAATGCAAAGGTTGGGTAAAACGGTCGCGAGTCTAGCACGGCCCCGCCTGCTAAACTGCGCAGCTACGCCAAGGTGCCAAGAGAATCAAGCCATGCAAAACCCACAGAACCTGATTTGGATCGATCTGGAAATGACCGGTCTGAACCCTGACACCGACGTCATCATCGAGATGGCGACCATTGTCACCGACAGCAACCTCAACACCTTGGCCGAAGGTCCGGTGATCGCCATCCACCACAGCGACGCCGTGCTTGCCACCATGGACGAGTGGAACACCCGCACCCACGGCAACTCCGGCCTGACCCAGCGTGTGCGTGACAGCCGCATCAGCATGGCCGAAGCCGAAGCCGAAACCATTGCCTTCCTGGAGAAGTGGGTGCCCAAGGGCAAGTCGCCGATCTGCGGCAACAGCATCTGTCAGGACCGTCGCTTCCTTTATACCCATATGAAAGCGCTGGAAAGCTACTTCCACTACCGCAACCTGGATGTGTCCACGCTCAAGGAACTGGCTGCGCGCTGGGCGCCGGAGGTCAAGGACAGCTTCCATAAAGGCAGCACGCACTTGGCGCTGGATGATATTCGCGAGTCGATCGCCGAGCTGCAGCATTACCGCAAGCATTTCATCAAGGCTTGAAACGGTTTCTTACCGTGTCCGGGCTTCCTGTGGTGAGCGGGCTTGCCCCGCGCTGGGCTGCGTAGCGGCCCCACTGCCGTTGCCGCATTTCTCCCTATAGATATCATCGCCAAGTATTTGGGGCTGCTGCGCAGCCCAGCGCGGGGCAAGCCCGCTCACTACAAGGATCGCCATCATGCTGCTGATGCTCTACCTCATCGCCATCACCGCCGAAGCCATGACCGGCGCGTTGTCCGCCGGCCGGCGCGGCATGGACTGGTTTGGTGTGGTGCTGATCGCCTGCGTGACGGCGTTGGGCGGCGGCTCGGTACGTGATGTATTGCTCGGCCACTACCCGCTGACGTGGGTCAAGCATCCGGAATACCTGGTGCTGACCTCCATCGCGGCGCTGGTGACGATCTTTATCGCACCCTTGATGCGTCGCCTGCGCTCGCTGTTCCTCGCGCTGGATGCCGTGGGCCTGGTTGCTTTCACCTTGATCGGCTGCATGACCGCCCTGGAAATGGGCCACGGCATGCTGGTGGCCTCGGTCAGCGGGGTGATCACCGGCGTCTTCGGCGGCATTCTGCGGGATATCTTCTGCAACGACATTCCGCTGATCTTCCGCCGTGAACTGTACGCCAGCGTGTCATTCCTCGCCGCCTGGTTTTACCTGCTGTGCCTCTACCTGGAACTGCCCAGCGAGCAGGCGATTCTACTGACCCTGTTCAGCGGCTTTCTATTGCGCCTGCTGGCGATCCGGTTTCACTGGGAAATGCCCAAGTTCGTCTACAACGACGACGTGCACTAGCGCGATGCGTGCTGGTTCAGCGCCCATTCCACATGCTCGCGCACCAGCTCCGACGGGTAATCCCGGCGTGCCTTCAAGGCTTCCAGCACCGGAATGCTCGACGGCGCATTGCCCAGGCCCACCGCCAGGTTGCGCAGCCAGCGCTCGTAACCGGCACGGCGCAACGGTGAGCCTTCGGTACTGCTGAGGAATTTATCCTCATCCCACATGAACAGCTCCGCCAGTTCTGCGTTATCCAGGTTGTGCCGTGGCGTGAAATCGCTCTCGGCAGTGGGTCGCGCGAAACGATTCCACGGACAAACGATCTGACAGTCATCGCAGCCGAATACCCGATTGCCGATCAGCGGGCGCAGGTCTTCAGGGATGGCGCTCTTGAGTTCGATGGTCAGGTAGGAAATGCAGCGCCGGGCGTCCAGCACATAGGGGCCGACAAACGCGTTGGTGGGGCAGATATCCAGGCAGGCGGTGCAGCGGCCGCAGTGCTCCGTGGCGTGGGGTGGATCCACGGGCAGCGGCAAATCGACAAACAGTTCGCTGAGGAAGAAATAACTGCCGGCCTTGCGATTGAGCACCAGGGTGTTTTTACCGATCCAGCCAAGGCCGGCTTGTTCGGCAATGGCCTTTTCCAGCACGGGCGCGCTGTCGACAAAGGCGCGAAAGCCGAAAGGGCCGATCTGCGCCTGGATGCGGTCGGCCAACTGCTGCACGCGCTTGCGGATCAGCTTGTGGTAGTCGCGGCCCAGGGCATAGCGCGAGATGTAGGCTTTTTCCGGTTTTGCCAGCAGTTGCGCCATCTGCGTATCGCCGGGCAGGTAATCCATGCGCAGCGACACCACGCGCAGGGTACCCGGCACCAGTTCGTCCGGGTGCGAGCGTTTGCTGCCATGGGCGCCCATGTAGTCCATCTCGCCGTGGTAGCCCGCGTCGAGCCAGCGTTGCAGATGTTGTTCATGCTCGGCCAGGTCCAGGCCGCTGATGCCGACTTGTTGAAAGCCCAGCTCGCGGCCCCAGTCCTTGATCGATTGGGCGAGGGCGGGCAGATCGGAGGTAATAGCGGGCATGAGACACGGGAAACCACAGGTTAGATGCGTATAATTCTGCCAGACATCGGAGCTTGAAGACGCATGCCGCAGACAAAACACGAAATAACCGACGTTCAGCCTTTGTTGCACGGCCATTTGCCGCAACTGGCTGCGCGTTCCCCGGACGCCCATAAAGGCCAGTTCGGCCACCTGTTGATGATTGGCGGCGACCGGGGCTTTGGCGGTGCCGCGCTGTTGAGTGCCGAAAGTGCCCTGCGCAGTGGCGCGGGCATGGTGTCCCTGGCCACTCGACTTGAGCATGTGCCGGCCGCGCTGGCCCGTTTGCCGGAAGTCATGAGCGTCGGCGTGAGTTCGGCCAACCAGTTGATGGGCTTGCTGGAAAAAATCTCGGTAATCGTCATTGGCCCCGGCCTGGGCGAAGCCGCCTGGGGTAAAAGCCTGTTGTCTGTTGCAGCCAATGCACGGCAGCCGCAGGTCTGGGATGCCGATGCACTCAATCAACTGGCGACTGGCAGTGTGAGCCTGCCGGCCCATTGCGTGATCACTCCGCATCCTGGGGAGGCGGCGCGCTTGTTGGGTATTTCGACAGCCGAGGTTCAGGCCGATCGTCTTAAGGTGGCGCGCGCGTTGAGCCAGAAATTCAATGCAGTGGCTATCCTCAAGGGTGCTGGCAGTTTGATTGCCAGCCCGGACGGGCGCGTTTCACGCTGTGACCAAGGCCATCCGGCGATGGCGACGGCGGGCCTCGGTGACGTTTTGGCCGGCCTGGTAGGTGCGCTGCTGGCCCAGGGCATGCCGGCTTATGAAGCCAGCTGCCTGGCCGTCTGGTTGCACGCCACGGCAGGGGATCGCCAGGGCAGCTTTGGTCGCGGGCTGGCCGCCAGCGACCTGATACCCGCCATTCGTCAATTGCTGGAGGAACAGTCGCCGTGTCTGAAGTAATTCTTTTCCTGGCCGATGAAGACGCCACGGTGGCGTTAGGTCAGCGTATTGCCCAGGTCACGGCCGGGTCAGGGCTGATCTTTCTTGAAGGCGACCTGGGGGCGGGCAAGACCACGCTGTCCCGGGGGATCATTCGCGGGTTGGGCCACACCGGGGCGGTCAAGAGTCCCACGTTCACCCTGGTTGAACCCTACGAGATCGGCGCAGTGCGGGCTTTCCATTTCGACCTCTACCGCCTGGTGGATCCCGAAGAACTCGAATTCATGGGCATCCGTGATTACTTCGATGAAGCCGCGCTGTGCCTGATTGAGTGGCCAGATAAAGGCACAGGCTTTTTGCCAAAGCCGGACCTGACCATTACCATTACGCCGCATGATCACGGACGTCAGCTGAAGTTGTTGCCCCAGGGCGCGCGCGGTGAGTCGTGGTGCGCCGCTCTGGCTTTGGAATTCAAATAATTGGTGGGGTTAGGTATGCGCTTTCGCGCGTTGGTTGCTGTCGTAGGGGTGTTGCTTGCGGCAATGACTGTCAATGCTCTGGCTGCTTCACAGGTGAAGAGTGTTCGCCTGTGGCGAGCGCCGGATAACACGCGACTGGTGTTCGACCTGTCTGGCCCGGTCCAGCACAGTGTCTTTACCCTCACGGCGCCCGATCGCCTGGTGATCGACATCAATGGTGCGACCCTGGCCGCGCCGTTGAACGTGTCCACCGCCAACACGCCGATTACCGCCATGCGCTCGGCGCAGCGCACGCCGACCGACCTGCGGGTGGTAATCGACCTGAAAAAGGTCGTGACCCCGAAAAGCTTCTCCCTGGCGCCAAACGCCCAATACGGCAACCGGCTGGTGGTCGATCTGTTCGACAACGCCGCCGATGCCGCGCCGCCGCCGGCGCCAACCCCGGCCGTGGCGACAGTGCCGGCCGTACCGGTCAACCCGTCCCAACCCCAGGTCAAGCTGCCACCGCCGCCGCCAGCGCCGGCCGGCAAGCGCGACATTATCGTGGTGATCGATGCCGGCCACGGCGGTGAAGACCCGGGCGCCTCCGGTTCGCGCGGCCAGCATGAGAAAGACGTGGTGCTGGCCATCGCCCGTGAGCTGCAGCGCCAGGTCAACGGCATGAAAGGCTACCGCGCCGAACTGACCCGTACCGGCGACTACTTCATTCCGTTGCGCGGCCGTACCGAAATCGCCCGTAAGAAGGGCGCCGACCTGTTCGTCTCGATCCATGCGGACGCCGCGCCTTCGACGGCGGCCTTCGGTGCCTCGGTGTTTGCCCTGTCGGATCGCGGCGCCACGTCCGAGACCGCGCGCTGGCTGGCCGACAGTGAAAACCGATCCGACTTGATCGGCGGGGCCGGCAACGTGTCCCTCGATGACAAGGACAAGATGCTCGCCGGGGTACTGCTTGACCTGTCGATGACGGCCTCGCTGACCTCCAGCTTGAACGTCGGCCAGAAGGTGTTGAGCAACATCGGCCGGGTGACCTCGTTGCATAAGCAGCGCGTGGAGCAGGCCGGGTTCATGGTGTTGAAATCGCCGGACATCCCATCGATCCTGGTGGAAACCGGGTTTATCTCCAACGCCAACGAAGCCTCGAAGCTGGCCAGTGCCAGCCACCAGCAGGCCTTGGCGCGCTCCATCAGTGCTGGCGTGCGCCAGTTCTTCCAGCAGAACCCGCCGCCGGGCACCTACATTGCCTGGCTGCGCGACTCCGGCAAAATCGCCCAGGGCCCGCGCGACCATCGCGTGCAGCCCGGCGACACCGTGGCCATGCTGGCCGTGCGTTTCCAGGTCTCGGCCGCGTCCCTGCGCAGCGCCAACAACCTGAAGAGCGATGAGTTGAAAATCGGCCAGGTATTGACCATCCCCGGCACTGAATTGGCGGCACAGTAATGAGCGAATCAGTCTTGAACAGCGGGTCGCGCATTGAATTGCTCAGCCCGCGCCTCGCCAACCAGATTGCGGCGGGCGAGGTCGTTGAGCGGCCGGCATCGGTGATCAAGGAATTGCTGGAGAACAGCATCGACTCCGGCGCCCGACGCATCGATGTCGATGTGGAGCAGGGCGGCGTCAAGCTGCTGCGTGTCCGCGACGATGGCAGCGGGATCTCCTCCGATGACCTGCCGCTGGCCCTGGCCCGTCACGCCACCAGCAAGATCCGCGACCTGGAAGACCTGGAGCGGGTGATGAGCCTGGGCTTTCGCGGTGAGGCATTGGCTTCCATCAGTTCCGTGGCCCGTCTGACCCTGACGTCGCGCACCCGTGATGCCGAGCAAGCCTGGCAGGTGGAGACCGAAGGCCGCGACATGGCGCCTCGGGTCCAGCCGGCTGCCCACCCGGTGGGCACCTCTGTGGAAGTGCGCGACTTGTTCTTCAACACCCCGGCGCGGCGCAAATTCCTCAAGGCCGAAAAAACCGAATTCGATCACCTGCAAGAAGTCATCAAGCGCCTGGCCCTGGCGCGTTTCGATGTGGCGTTTCACCTGCGCCACAACGGCAAGACCATCCTCAGCCTGCACGAAGCCAACGACGACGCCGCGCGTGCTCGCCGTGTCGCGGCAGTGTGCGGTGCGGGGTTCCTGGAGCAGGCGCTGCCGATTGAAGTCGAACGCAATGGCCTGCGGCTGTGGGGTTGGGTCGGTTTGCCGACGTTTTCCCGAAGCCAGGCGGACTTGCAGTATTTCTTTGTAAATGGCCGGGCGGTACGCGACAAGCTGGTGGCCCACGCGGTGCGCCAGGCTTATCGCGATGTGTTGTTCAACGGTCGGCATCCGACCTTTGTGCTGTTTTTCGAGGTCGACCCTTCAGTGGTCGACGTCAATGTGCACCCGACCAAGCACGAAGTGCGCTTCCGTGACGGGCGCATGGTGCATGACTTCCTCTATGGCACCTTGCACCGTGCCCTGGGCGATGTGCGCCCGGATGACCAGTTGTCTGCGCCCATCGTGACGGCGGTGGTGCGGCCGAGCGGCCCCGAAGCGGGCGAGTTTGGCCCTCAGGGCGAAATGAGCCTGGCGGCAAACCTGCTGCAATCGCCGCAACCCCAGCCGAGCTATACGGCGCCGGGCTCTGGCTCGGGAGCGGGTTATCAGTACCAATACACACCGCGTCCGCAATCGGCCGTGCCGGTCGCCGAAGCGCAGGCTGCCTATCGTGAGTTCTTTGCGCCGCTGCCAGGTGCCGAGCCGGGCGCCGTGGCCTTGCCGGAAGGTGGCGGTGATATCCCACCCCTGGGCTACGCGTTGGCGCAGCTCAAGGGCATCTACATCCTCGCGGAAAATGCCCATGGCCTGGTGCTGGTGGACATGCATGCCGCTCACGAGCGGATCATGTACGAGCGCCTGAAGATCGCCATGGCCAGCGAAGGCCTGAGTGGCCAGCCGTTGCTGGTGCCGGAATCCCTGGCCGTCAGCCAGCGTGAGGCCGATTGCGCTGAAGAACATCATGGTGTGTTCCAGAAACTGGGCTTCGAGTTGCAGCGCCTGGGCCCTGAGACCCTGGCGATTCGCCAGATTCCCGCGCTGCTCAAGCAGGCCGAAGCCAACCGGCTGGTGGCCGATGTATTGGCTGACCTGATGGAGTACGGCACCAGTGACCGTATCCAGGCACACATCAACGAACTGCTCGGCACCATGGCCTGCCACGGCGCCATCCGCGCCAATCGCCGCCTGGCCTTGCCGGAAATGAACGGCCTGCTGCGCGACATGGAAAACACCGAACGCAGCGGCCAGTGCAACCATGGCCGTCCGACCTGGACCCAGATGGGCCTGGACGATCTGGACAAACTGTTCTTGCGCGGCCGTTGATGAGTGCCTTGCCCCCCGCAATCTTCCTGATGGGCCCCACGGCCGCCGGCAAGACCGACCTGGCCATCGAGCTCACCAAGGTGCTGCCGTGCGAGCTCATCAGTGTCGACTCAGCCCTGGTTTACCGGGACATGGACATCGGCACCGCCAAGCCTTCCAAAGCGCTGCTGGCGCAGCATCCGCACCGGTTGATCGACATCATCGACCCGGCCGAGAGCTATTCCGCAGCGGATTTCCGCACTGACGCCCTGGCCGCCATGGCGCAAATCACCGCGCGGGGCAACATCCCCTTGCTGGTGGGCGGCACGATGCTCTACTACAAGGCTTTGCAGGAAGGGCTGGCCGACATGCCGCCCGCCGATGCCCAGGTGCGCGCTGAACTCGAAGAAGAGGCTGCACGCCTTGGCTGGCAAGCCCTGCACGACCAGTTGGCAGTGGTTGATCCGGTATCTGCCGCGCGTATTCACCCCAATGATCCCCAGCGCCTCAGCCGCGCTCTGGAAGTCTGGCGGGTCAGCGGGCAGACCATGACTGAACTGCGGCTGAAACAAACTGCGCAAAGTGCTGATGCAGGCGCATCTGGACAGTCACAATTGCCCTATACTGTGGCGAATCTGGCCATCGCTCCGGCAAATCGCCAGGTGCTGCATGAACGAATTGCACAAAGATTCACAATTATGTTGGAACAGGGGTTTGTGGACGAGGTCGTAGCACTGCGGTCAAGAGGTGACCTGCATCCAGGGTTACCTTCGATACGTGCTGTAGGCTACCGCCAAGTCTGGGATCATCTGGATGGCAAGCTGACGTCAGCCGAAATGCAGGAGCGCGGCATCATTGCCACGCGCCAATTAGCGAAGCGCCAGTTCACCTGGCTGCGCAGCTGGAGCGATTTGCACTGGTTGGACAGCCTGGACAGCGACAATCTGTCACGCGCCTTGAAATACTTGGGAACGGTCTCCATATTGAGCTGAGTCCTTGCAATTGCCGTCTATCCTTGGGGGTGTGACGGCCATAAGCTATCTATTTTCCGATTTTTTATTATTGATCCTTAAAGGAGTGCGGCACATGTCAAAAGGGCATTCGCTACAAGACCCTTACTTGAATACTTTACGTAAAGAGAAAGTGGGGGTTTCCATCTATCTGGTCAACGGTATCAAGCTGCAAGGCACGATCGAGTCGTTCGACCAGTTCGTGATCCTGCTGAAAAACACCGTCAGCCAGATGGTCTACAAGCACGCTATCTCGACAGTGGTTCCAGTTCGTCCAATCCGTCTGCCTAGCGCCGCCGGTGATGATGCAGCTGACGCTGAGCCAGGTAACGCCTGATAGGAGTCTCCTTTGTTCTTTGAGCGCCACGGTGGTGGTGAGCGAGTCATCCTCGTTCACTTGGATGGACAGGACCCTGAGGCGCGCGAAGATCCGCAGGAGTTTCAGGAGTTGGCAAATTCGGCCGGCGCCGAGACCGTTGCGTTTTTTAACGTGCCGCGTCATCGGCCAACCGCCAAATTCCTGATTGGCAGCGGCAAGGTCGAGGAATTGCGCGACCTGGTCCATGCCGAAGAAGCCGATCTGGTGATCTTCAATCACACCCTCACGCCCAGTCAGGAACGTAACCTCGAACGTGTATTCGAGTGTCGCGTGATCGACCGCACCGGCCTGATTCTCGATATTTTCGCCCAGCGCGCCCGTACCCATGAGGGCAAGCTCCAGGTAGAACTGGCCCAGCTTGACCACATGAGCACCCGGCTGGTTCGCGGTTGGACTCACCTTGAGCGTCAGGGTGGCGGTATCGGCATGCGGGGCCCGGGTGAAACCCAGCTGGAAACCGACCGACGCCTGCTGCGGGTTCGCCTGCGTCAGATCAAGGGCCGACTGGAGAAGGTGCGCAGCCAGCGCGAGCAATCGCGACGTGGCCGTTCGCGTGCCGATATCCCTACCGTATCGCTGGTGGGCTACACCAACGCCGGCAAGTCCACGCTGTTCAACAACGTGACCAAATCGGACGTGTACGCGGCTGACCAACTGTTCGCTACCCTCGACCCGACCTTGCGCCGTCTGGATATTGACGACCTGGGGCCGATTGTCCTGGCCGACACCGTGGGTTTCATTCGGCACCTGCCCCACAAGCTGGTCGAGGCATTTCGGTCTACGCTCGAAGAGTCGAGCAATTCCGACCTGTTGTTGCACGTGATCGATGCGGCCGAACCGGATCGCATGTTGCAGATTGAACAGGTGATGGTCGTGCTGGGTGAGATTGGTGCCCAGGACTTGCCGATCCTCGAGGTCTATAACAAACTCGATTTGCTTGAAGGCGTTGAGCCACAAATCCAGCGCGACGAGAACGGCAAGCCCCAGCGGGTCTGGCTGTCGGCGCGCGATGGCAGTGGTTTGGAGCTGCTTGAACAAGCCATTGCCGAATTGCTCGGCAGCGATTTGTTCGTCGGCACCTTGCGCTTGCCTCAGCGTTTTGCTCGACTGCGTGCACAGTTTTTCGAGCTGGGCGCGGTACAGAAAGAAGAACACGACGAAGAAGGTGTCAGCTTGCTGGCCGTTCGATTGCCGCGCTCGGAGCTCAATCGGCTGGTCAGCCGTGAAGGCGTAGTACCGACAGAGTTCATCGAACAACACACTTTGCAATAAAAGCCTCAGAAAGCGGTTGTGCCGCAGTAGCAGGCATTCTGTAGCATTGGTCGGCGCGCCGTGGGTGCGTCTTTGCTTTATCAGATGGAGAGCGCTATGGCTTGGAATGAGCCGGGTGGCAACTCGAATAATCAGGATCCTTGGGGTGGTAAGCGCCGCAATAATGGCGACCGCAAGGGGCCACCAGATCTCGACGAGGCCTTCCGAAAGCTGCAGGAAAGCCTGAATGGGTTGTTCGGTGGTGGAAAAAAACGGGGTGGTGATGAAGGTGGTCGCACCAGCAAGGGCGGCGGCTACGGCCTGCTGGGCCTGGGTCTTGTCGTGCTGGCGGCCGTATGGCTGTACAGCGCCGTATACGTCGTGGACGAGCAGGAGCAAGCCGTGGTGCTGCGCTTCGGCAAGTACTACGAGACTGTCGGTCCTGGCCTGAATATCTATTTCCCGCCGATCGACAAGAAGTACATGGAGAACGTCACGCGTGAGCGTGCCTACACCAAGCAGGGCCAGATGCTGACCGAAGACGAGAATATCGTCGAAGTGCCGCTGACCGTGCAGTACAAGATCAGCAACCTGCAGGACTTCGTGCTGAATGTCGATCAGCCGGAAATCAGCCTGCAACACGCAACCGAAAGCGCCCTGCGCCACGTGGTGGGTTCCACCGCCATGGACCAGGTGCTGACCGAAGGCCGTGAACTGATGGCCAGCGAAATCAAGGAGCGCCTGCAACGGTTCCTCGATACCTATCGCACCGGTATCACCGTCACCCAGGTGAACGTACAGAGCGCAGCGGCACCGCGTGAAGTGCAGGAAGCGTTCGACGACGTGATCCGCGCCCGTGAAGACGAACAGCGTTCGCGCAACCAGGCTGAAACCTACGCCAACGGCGTCGTGCCGGAAGCCCGTGGCCAGGCCCAGCGTATCCTTGAGGATGCCAACGGTTACCGTGACGAAGTGGTCTCCCGTGCCAAGGGTGAAGCGGATCGCTTTACCAAGCTGGTCGCCGAGTATCGCAAGGCGCCTGAAGTGACGCGTGAGCGTCTGTACCTGGACACCATGCAGGAAGTCTTCAGCAATACCAGCAAGGTCCTCGTGACTGGCAGCAAGGGTGGGCAGAACAACCTGCTGTACCTGCCGCTGGACAAGATGATCGAAGGTGGTCGCAGCAGCTCCAGTGCACCGTCCACCGGTTCCAATGCCGCTGCCAATGAAGCGAGCGCCCGTGCGGCCGCTGACTTGCTGCAACAGCAAACACGTACCAGGGAGAGTCGTTGATGAGCAATAAATCGCTGACCGCCCTGATTGTGGGCGTCGTCGTGGTCATCGCTGCCTGGAACTGCTTCTACATCGTGGCTCAGACCGAGCGAGCGGTGCTGCTGCAATTCGGTCGCGTGGTCCAGGCGGATGTCCAGCCGGGCCTGCATGTGAAAGTCCCTTACGTCAACCAGGTGCGCAAGTTCGACGCCCGCCTGATGACCCTGGATGCACCGACACAGCGCTTCCTGACCCTGGAAAAGAAAGCCGTGATGGTTGACGCCTACGCCAAGTGGCGCGTCAAGGATGCCGAGCGCTTCTACACTGCGACCTCCGGCCTCAAGCAGATTGCCGACGAGCGTTTGTCGCGCCGTCTGGAGTCGGGCCTGCGTGACCAGTTTGGTAAGCGCACCCTGCACGAGGTGGTGTCCGGTGAACGTGATGCGCTGATGGCGGATATCACCCGTTCGTTGAATACGATGGCGGAAAAAGAACTGGGCATCGAAGTTGTCGATGTTCGGGTCAAGGCCATCGATTTGCCGAAGGAAGTGAACCGCAGCGTGTTCGAGCGCATGAGCACCGAGCGTGAGCGTGAGGCTCGTGAGCACCGTGCCAAGGGTAACGAGCTGGCTGAAGGTATCCGTGCGGATGCCGACCGTCAGCGCCGTGTACTGCTGGCAGAAGCCTATCGCGAGTCTGAAGAGGCCCGTGGTGATGGTGATGCTCAAGCCGCGGCGATCTACGCCAAGGCTTACGGACAGGACCAGGAGTTCTACGCGTTCTACCGTAGCCTGCGTGCCTACCGTGAAAGCTTCGCGAACAAAACCGACGTCATGGTGCTGGACCCAAGCAGCGACTTCTTCCGCTACCTGGAAAAGTCCAAGTAACCAGCCCGTGATTTTGTAGGGCGCACTCCGTCGGGCGGCTAAAACGCCTGGCGGGGTGATCCTTTCAGAAAACGGGTGTATGATGCGGCAGCCGGGAAATTCCCGGCTTTTTTGCGTCTGCATGTTTGATTCGGCAGGCGTGACAGGTTTTTCGAGGAAAGTGCCCGACGAGGCCGTTAACAGGTCGTTCGTCACGTCGCTCTTGCGCGTGGTTTATGCAGGGGGCGGGTATTTTCTGCTTCACTCAAGGCTCGGCCGAGGGCTGGCCGCCCGGATCATAGGGGAATGGCGTAATGGCAACGGTAGACCGCTGGCTGCTGCCAGATGGCATCGAAGAAGTACTGCCACCAGAAGCTGCGCGCATTGAAGTAGCGCGTCGCCAGGTGTTGGATCTGTTCCAGAGCTGGGGTTACGAGTTTGTCGTGACCCCCCATATCGAGTACCTGGAATCCCTGCTGACCGGCGCGGGCCAGGACCTGGATCTGCGCACCTTCAAGGTCATCGACCCGCAATCGGGCCGGCAAATGGGGTTCCGTGCCGACATCACGCCGCAAGTGGCGCGCATCGATGCGCACACCCTGCGCCGCGAAGGCCCGAGCCGCCTGTGCTACGCCGGCAGCGTGCTGCATGCTCAACCGCGTGCCTTGTCGTCTTCCCGCAGCCCGATCCAGTTGGGCGCGGAGTTGTACGGTGATGCCAGCCCGAGCAGCGACGTTGAAGTGATCAGCCTGATGCTGGCCATGCTGCAACTGGCTGATGTACCAGATGTCCACATGGACCTCGGTCACGTGGGTATCTACCGTGGCCTGGCCCGTGCGGCCGGTTTGTCCGGTGAGGCCGAGCAACAGCTGTTCGATGCCCTGCAGCGCAAGGCGATCGATGAAGTCATCGCCTTGACCGCTGGCGTGCCTGCGGATCTGGCCGAGATGCTGCGTGCACTGGTCAACCTGTGTGGTGGCCGTGAAGTGCTGGTGGCTGCACGTGAACGCCTGGCCAAGGCGCCGGCGCCGGTATTGGCTGCACTGGATGACGTGCTGGCGATTGCTGAGCGGTTGTCGGCGCGGTTCCCGCAGTTGCCGCTGTATTTTGATCTGGGCGAGTTGCGCGGTTACCACTACCACACCGGTGTGGTGTTCGCGGTGTTTGTACCGGGTGTTGGCCAGGCCATCGCCCAAGGTGGACGTTACGACGACATCGGCGCCGACTTCGGTCGTGCGCGTCCGGCCACCGGCTTTTCCACCGATTTGAAAACCCTGGTGACCCTGGGGCGTGCTGAGGTCGAGCTGCCGTCTGGTGGCATCTGGATGCCCGACAGTACGGACGCAGCACTCTGGCAGCAGGTTTGCCAGTTGCGCAGTGAGGGTCAGCGTGTTGTCCAGGCATTGCCTGGGCAGCCATTGGCCGCCGCCCGTGAAGCGGACTGCGACCGGCAATTGATTCTGCAGAACGGGCTTTGGCAAGTATCGCCACTGGCTTCTTGAGTTTTCCTGCCGGCCATCGCCGGCACCAAGTTTGCGCGAATGAGGACAAGTGTTATGGGTAAGAATGTCGTAGTCCTGGGCACCCAATGGGGTGATGAGGGCAAAGGCAAGATCGTTGATCTGCTGACCGAACATGCTGCCGCCGTAGTGCGCTACCAAGGCGGTCACAACGCTGGCCACACCCTGGTCATCGACGGCGAAAAAACCGTCTTGCACCTGATCCCGTCGGGCGTCCTGCGCGAAGGCGTGCAGTGCCTGATCGGTAACGGCGTCGTGGTTGCACCGGATGCCCTGCTGCGCGAGATCACCAAGCTGGAAGAGAAAGGCGTACCGGTGCGCGAGCGCCTGCGTATCAGCCCGTCCTGCCCGCTGATCCTGTCCTTCCACGTTGCGCTGGACCAGGCCCGTGAAAAGGCCCGTGGCGAGCTGAAGATCGGCACCACCGGTCGCGGCATCGGCCCGGCCTACGAAGACAAGGTCGCGCGTCGTGGCCTGCGTGTGGGCGACCTGCTCAACATGCCGCGCTTTGAAGACAAGCTGCGTGAACTGGTGGATTACCACAACTTCATGCTGGTGGGTTACTACAAAGAGCCAGCCATCGAATTCGACAAGACCCTGGCCGAGTGCAAGGAATACGCTGAGCTGCTCAAGCCGCTGATGCTGGATGTGACCGCCGAGCTGCACGACCTGCGTCGCGCCGGCAAGGACATCATGTTCGAAGGCGCCCAGGGTTCGTTGCTGGACATCGATCACGGTACCTACCCGTACGTGACCAGCTCCAACACCACTGCTGGCGGCGTCGCTACCGGTTCGGGCGTTGGTCCTATGTTCCTGGACTACATCCTCGGCATCACCAAGGCCTACACCACCCGTGTAGGTTCGGGCCCGTTCCCGACTGAACTGTTCGACGAAGTCGGTGCGCACCTGGCCAAGCAAGGTCACGAATTCGGCGCGACCACCGGCCGTGCTCGTCGCTGTGGCTGGTTCGACGCCGTTATCCTGCGTCGCGCGATCGATGTGAACAGCATCTCGGGCATCTGCTTCACCAAGCTGGATGTACTCGACGGTCTGGAAACCATCAACATCTGCGTCGGCTACAAAGATGCCGAAGGCAAGGACGTTGCCCCGGTTGACGCCGACAGCTACGTGGGCCTGCAGCCTGTGTACGAAGAAGTGCCGGGCTGGAGCGAGTCGACCGTGGGTGCCAAGACCCTGGAAGAGTTGCCAGCCAATGCCCGTGCCTACATCAAGCGCGTTGAAGAGCTGATCGGTGCGCCGATTGACATTATTTCGACGGGCCCGGATCGCAACGAGACCATCGTTCTGCGTCACCCGTTCGCTTAATAAGCTATTGATGTAAAAAGCAAAGGGCTCCTTCGGGAGCCCTTTGTCGTATCTGCATGCCAAGCGGCACGACCCTTGCTATGTTTCTCTCTTTCGCGGTGCTATCAAATTAATGGCACCCGTGGTGGAGGGATTCCCGATGTCTGCCGTTCTCTCATTGTTACAAAGCCGTCTGTTGCGGCCGGTGTTCGTTACCCTAGGTATCGCTCTTTTGGTGCAAGTGCTGGTGGCGGTCGCTCTCACCCGGAGCACGGTCACGGCGCTGGAGGCCGATTTGGGCAGTCGCCTGGGCGTCGACAGCCAGAAGCTGTCCGGTGAACTGGCCCAGGCCGGCAAGGAAGTCACGTCGAGCCTGGACAGCTTGTCCACCAGTACCCGTCAGCGCCTGACCGCCGGGCTTTCCGAGCGCCTGCAGGCAGAGCAGAAACAGTTGCGTGCGACCCTGGAAAAAGACCTGCAAGACTCCGCCAACGATATGGCGCAACTGCTGGCCTCGGTGGCGCCCCGCGCCATGTGGGACAGCGATGTGCCAACGCTGTCCGAGTTTGCCCGACGCGCCCAGCGCAATCCCAACGTGCTGTTCGTGGTTTATGACGACGCGGCGGGTGAGCACCTGACTCGTTATCTGAATCGCGAAAATCCGATCAACAAGGCGTTGCTGGAAAAAGGCCAGGGCGATCGCGCCCTGGACAAAGTCCTGAACGCCGCGAAGAACGATCCTTCGGTGTTCTACGTCGAGGCGTCCATCAGCCCTAACGGCGTGGAGATTGGCAAGGTGCTCATGGGGGTGTCGACCGCGTCGGTCGAGGCCGATCTGCAAGCGCTGGACAAGCGTTTTGCCGCACTGATAGCCAGCGGTGATCAGTTGGTCGGCGACAGCCTCAAAGGTGCCGCGGCGGATAGCGCGGCGGCCATGGGCGCTCGCCTGCAGTCGGCACAAGCCACTGCGACCCAGATGACCGTCAACACCACCGACGCCGTGCAGGAGGCTGCCGGCACCTTGCGTTGGCGCATCGGCATGGGGCTGGCGGTGGTCGGTTTCGGCGTATTGCTGCTGATCGCCGTGGTTCTCGGCCGCCGTGTGGTCAATCGCCTGAAACTGCTTATCGCGGCCATGGATGACCTGGCAGCAGGCGAGGGCGACCTCACCAAGCGCGTGCAGATCAACAGCAAGGACGAAATCGGCGACATGGCCTCGGCGGTCAATCGCTTTGTGGATAAGTTGCAACCCATCGTGCGCGAGGCGGGCGATGTGGCCCAGCGTACCGGCGTGGAAATCGGCGCCATGACCTTGCGCAATGCCGGCGCCGATGCGGCCGCTGGCTTGCAGCGTGATGAGGTGGCGGAGAGTTTGCGCGCACTGTCGCAAATGGCCGACGAGGCCCAGGCCGAAAGCCACGCCATGCAGGCGGCGTTGCAGCAGGTGGTGGATATTCGTCAGGCGACGGACGAGAACTCGCGCACGTCGGCCGAAGTCGGCAGTTTGATCGAGGCACTGGCGGGGCAAGTCCAGGCCGGGTCCCAGGTCATCGAGCGCCTGGCCCAGCAAAGCGAGCAGATCGAAGTGGTGCTGACGGTCATCCATGGTATCGCCGAGCAGACCAACCTGTTGGCGCTCAACGCGGCCATTGAAGCCGCGCGTGCGGGCGAGACCGGGCGGGGCTTTGCGGTGGTGGCGGACGAAGTGCGTGCGTTGGCCAGCAAGACCCAAAGCTCTACCGGCGATATCCAGGCCCATATCGTCGCGTTGCAGCAGGGCGCGCGGGAGGCGGTGGAAACCATCGGCAAGGCCGGGCGCCAGGCCAACGAAGGTTTGCTGGTGCTGCGCGACAGCGTGCGCTTGCAGCAGACGGTGCAGGCCTCGGTGGAGCAGGTGCATGCAGCGATTGGCCTGGCTACCCGCGCCGCCGAGCACCAGGCCCAGGGCGCCCATGCGGTACGAGGCCGGGTCGAGGTGATCCATGCCCAGGCCGAGCGTGCGGCGCAGGCGGTGGTGGAGACTACCGCCAGTGGCAAGGTGCTGGATGGGTTGGCGGTGCAGTTGAAGGCGAGTCTGGGGCAGTTCCGGGCTTAGCGTCGTCCGTTCTGGCCTCATCGGGGACTTGCCCCCGATAGCGATCTCAGCGGCTCAAGTACATCCGAGTTGTCAGCAGATAGACCGGCAACCCCGACACCACTATCAACAACGCTGCATAAGGCGCCGCCGCCGCAAACTCCACATTCGAGGTGTGCGCCCACACGGCAGTCGCCAAGGTATTCAGCCCGGTGGGGCTGAGCAGCAACGTCGCCGTCAATTCCTTCATGGCGTCCAGGAACACCAGCGCAAATGCCGCACCCAATGCCGGAAAAATAATTGGCAGTGTCACTCGGCAAAACGCACTGAACGACGATGCCCCCAGCGTGCGCGCAGCCTCTTCCAGCTGCGGCGCCGCCTTGTTCAAGGCTGTACGGATCGGCGCCTGGGCCAATGGAAGAAACAACAACCCATAGGCGATCAGCAGCAACGCCGACGTCTGGTACAGCGCCGGCACGTAATGCAGGGCGAAATACACCAGTGTCAACGCAATCACCAGGCCGGGCAGGGCGTGCAACAGGTACGGCAGGCGCTCGGCCCAGATTGCCAGTCGGCCCTTGTAGCGCACCACCAGCAGCCCCAGCGGTACGGCCAGCGCCAGGCACAGCGCCGCGCCACCCAGCGATAGCATCAGGGAGGACAGCAATGCCTCACCAATCTCGGCCATTGGAAATGCCGCCGATGAACCTACCGCCAGCCAATAGCCGAGCATGCCCAAGGGGATGCCGCTGCCGATGATCGCCAGCGTCAGGCAATACACCTGGCCCAGTGGCGCCCACTTGCCCAGTCGCACCTGCTCCCCATGCCGCGCCGCGCCCTGGCCGATGCGCACGTGCCGGCCCTTGCCGCGCACGCGCAGTTCCAGCCACAGCAGGGTCAGGCACATCACCAGCAATACCGCCGAAAGCATCGCGGCATTGGCATTGCTGAACTCCAGTTCGAATTGCTGGTAGATCGCGGTGGTGAAGGTTTGCAGGCCGATGATCGACAGCGCGCCGAACTCGACCAGCATATGCAGGGCAATCAGCAGTGCCCCAGCCAGCAGCGACGGCCACAGCAAGGGCAGGGTGATGCGCAGGAATACGCCCCAGCGATTCTGCCCCAGGGTGCGGGCCGATTCTTCAAGGGAAGGGTCCAGGTTGCGCAAGGTTGCGGCCACTGGCAAAAACACCAGCGGGTATTTGGACAGGGTCATCACCAGGATCGCGCCGCCGAGCCCTTCGAAGTGGGCGCTCAGGGATACCCAGGTGAAGCTGCTGACAAACGCCGGCACCGCGAACGGCAGGCACAGGACCACGCCCCAGAGGCGGCGCCCTGGCAGATTGCTGCGTTCCAGCAGCCAGGCCAGGGACAGGCCGATCACGCCGCACGCCACCGTCACGCCGACCATCAGCGCCAGGGTGTTGCGCAGCAGCCCGAACACATAGGGTCGCCAGAGCAGATGCACCGCCTGCGCCCAGCCCGCCTGCCAGGCCTTCAGCCCGACGTACACCAGCGGCAGCAGGCTCAGGCCAACCAGTAGCAGGACGGGAAGCAGTAGCCAGATCGAAGGGCGCTTGCGGCGTGGGCTGAACCCCCCGCGCAAGGCGGGGGTGGGTCGCGATGGGTTCATCAGTTCAAGCCAACCTCACGTTCCAGGTCCAGGGCCTCTTCTGCGTTGCCGAGGTCGGCAGGCGTGACTTTCGGCGGCTGCAGTTCGCTGAAAGGCTTGAGGCCGCGGTTGGATTCCATGCCTTTGCGCAGCGGGTACTCGGCCGAGGTAGTGGTAATCACGCGCTGGCCTTCTTCGCTGGCCATGAACGCCAGCAGTTGCTGGGCTTCTTTGGGATGCTTGCTGGACTTCAGCGCGGCCGCCGAAGACACGGTGATCAGGCCGCCGGCATCGCCATCGGTGAAGTAGTGCAGTTGGGAGTCGAGGTTGGTTTTTTCTTTCTTCAGGGCAAACCAGTAGTAGTTGTTCACCAGAACGGTGGCTACTTCGCCGTTTTCCACGGCCTTCAGGGCGACCATGTTGTTGCTGTACACCTTGCCGAAGGCACGCAGGCCGGTCAGCCATTCTTCGGCGGCTTCACGGCCGTGCAGCTTGATGATCGCCACGGCCTGTTCCTGGAAGGCGCCGCTGGTAGGTACGAAACCGACCTTGCCTTGCCACTCGGGGCCGGCGAAATCCAATACCGACTTGGGCAGGTCTTTCTCGGCAATCAGTTTGGGGTTGAAGGCTACGACGCGGGTGCGTGCGGTCACGCCCATCCAGTCGCCGTTACGGCCCACGTAATCCTTGGGCAGGACGTCGAGCGTGCCTGCATCGATCTTGGCCAGCAGGCCTTGCTCGCCAAGTTTGTTCAGTGGCGGCGATTCCTCGGTGTAGATCACGTCGGCAGGGGAGCGGTCGCCTTCCTCCACGACTTGGCTGGCCAGTTGGTTGCTGCTGCCCTTGCGTACGTTGACGTGAATACCGGTCCTGGCTTCGAAGGCCTTGGCGAGTTCATCGCCGACTTCTTTGTGTTGGCCGTTGTACAGGGTCAGGGAGACCTTGTCGGCGGAATAGGCGGCGGGGGAGAGTAGGGTCAGGCCGAGCAGAGTGATGGTCAGGCCACGCAGAAGGGATGTCTTGAGACGGGTATCGCGGATCATCATCCGGGGTTTTCCTCACTTGAGTGCAACAAATCATTGCAAGGATAAACGATAAAACTTCTCAAGTGCGCCGAAGGGGGGAAATTGCTGGTGGAGGTTTTCAAACCCCGGAAACGAAAAAACCCGCTTTCGCGGGTTTGATCTGAATTTGGTGCCCAGGAGAAGACTCGAACTTCCACGACCTTGCGATCACCAGCACCTGAAGCTGGCGTGTCTACCAATTTCACCACCTGGGCA
>NZ_JAVAJK010000017.1:0-162677 GCF_052112325.1 Pseudomonas sp. Yb2C2
GAAACGAAAAAACCCGCTTTCGCGGGTTTGATCTGAATTTGGTGCCCAGGAGAAGACTCGAACTTCCACGACCTTGCGATCACCAGCACCTGAAGCTGGCGTGTCTACCAATTTCACCACCTGGGCAACATCAACAACGTTGCCGTCGTCGATGGCGCGCACTATACGGAGCGGTTTTTTAGCTGTAAACCCCTGCTATGAAAAAAACCTGGAAAATTTCGCCAATGGTCGTGCAAGGTGCGCGGCGAGGGCTGTAAAAGGCTTTTAAACGCTTGTTGATGCCTGAAATTTCCCGTTTCAATACGCGTATGCCAAACTAACCCGCATATAGACAAGGTGAAAAATCTCTAATGGCCGATTGGCAGTCCCTCGATCCCGAGGCCGCTCGTGAAGCGGAAAAATATGAAAACCCTATTCCTAGCCGCGAACTGATCCTGGCGCACCTCGCCGATCGGGGTTCGCCTGCTAGCCGTGAGCAGTTGGTCGAAGAGTTCGGTCTGACCACCGAAGACCAGCTCGAAGCCCTGCGCCGCCGCCTGCGTGCCATGGAGCGCGATGCTCAACTGATCTACACCCGCCGTGGCACCTATGCACCCGTGGATAAGCTCGACCTGATCCTCGGCCGCATTGCCGGCCACCGTGACGGTTTCGGCTTCCTGATCCCGGATGACGGCAGTGATGACCTGTTCATGAGCCCGGCGCAAATGCGCCTGGTGTTCGATGGCGACCGTGCCCTGGCGCGGGTTTCCGGACTGGACCGTCGTGGTCGCCGTGAAGGCGTGATCGTCGAAGTGGTGTCCCGTGCCCACGAGTCCATCGTCGGCCGCTACTTCGAAGAAGGCGGTATCGGCTTTGTTGTGCCGGATAACCCGAAGGTCCAGCAGGAAGTGCTGATCACCCCGGGCCGCAATGGCGCTGCCAAGGTCGGCCAGTTCGTCGAGGTGAAAATCACCCACTGGCCGACTGCGCGCTTCCAGCCCCAGGGCGATATTGTAGAAGTGGTCGGCAACTACATGGCGCCGGGCATGGAAATCGACGTCGCGCTGCGTACCTACGATATTCCTCACGTCTGGCCTGAGGCTGTGCTCAAGGAAGCCGCCAAGCTCAAGCCGGAAGTCGAAGAAAAGGACAAGGAAAAACGCATCGACCTGCGCCATCTGCCGTTCGTCACCATTGACGGTGAAGATGCCCGCGACTTCGACGATGCGGTCTACTGCGAAGCCAAGCCCGGCAAGCTGCGTCTGTTCTCCGGCGGCTGGAAGTTGTTCGTCGCGATTGCCGACGTTTCCAGCTATGTGAAGATCGGTTCGGCCCTGGATAACGAGGCCCAGGTACGCGGCAACTCCGTGTATTTCCCTGAGCGCGTGATCCCGATGCTGCCTGAGCAGCTGTCCAACGGCCTGTGCTCCCTGAACCCGAAAGTCGACCGTTTGGCCATGGTTTGCGAGATGACTATCTCGAAAACCGGCGAAATGACCGATTACCAGTTCTATGAAGCGGTGATCCACTCCCAGGCGCGCCTGACCTACAACAAGGTCAGCACCATCCTGGAACAGCCGAAAACCAGCGAAGCCAAGGCGTTGCGTGGTGAGTACGGGCATGTGGTGCCGCACCTCAAGCAGCTGTACGCGTTGTACAAAGTGTTGCTGGGTGCCCGTCATGTGCGTGGCGCGATCGATTTTGAAACCCAGGAAACCCGGATTGTCTTCGGTTCCGAGCGCAAGATCGCCGCGATCACCCCGACCACCCGTAACGATGCGCACAAGCTGATCGAGGAATGCATGCTGGCGGCCAACGTGGCCACCGCTGAATTCCTGAAAAAGCATGAAATCCCTGCGCTCTACCGTGTACACGATGGCCCGCCACCGGAGCGCCTGGAAAAACTGCGCGCGTTCCTCGGCGAGCTGGGCCTGTCCCTGCACAAAGGCAAGGACGGCCCGACGCCGAAGGACTACCAGGCACTGCTGGCCAGCATCAAGGACCGTCCGGATTACCACGTGATCCAGACCGTGATGCTGCGCTCCCTGAGCCAGGCGGTGTACAGCGCCGATAACCAGGGCCACTTCGGCCTGAATTACGAGGCGTATACCCACTTCACCTCGCCGATTCGCCGTTATCCGGACTTGCTCACGCACCGCGCAATCCGCAGCGTGATCCATTCCAAGCAGAACACCCCGCACGTCAAGCGCGCCGGTGCCATGACCATTCCGAAGGCGCGGATCTATCCGTACGACGAAGCGGCCCTGGAACAGTTGGGCGAGCAGTGCTCCATGAGCGAGCGCCGCGCCGACGAAGCCACCCGCGATGTGGTGAACTGGCTCAAGTGCGAGTTCATGAAGGACCGCGTGGGCGAGTCGTTCCCAGGTGTGATCACCGCCGTGACCGGCTTTGGCCTGTTCGTCGAGCTGACCGACATCTACGTCGAAGGCCTGGTGCACGTCACCGCCTTGCCGGGTGACTACTACCACTTCGACCCTGTGCACCACCGCCTGGCGGGTGAGCGTACCGGTCGCAGTTTCCGTTTGGGCGATACCGTGGAAGTGCAGGTCATGCGCGTCGATCTCGACGAGCGCAAGATCGACTTTGGCATGCCTGACAAGCCCGCCGAAGCGCCGGGCCGTAAAAAGCGTGGCAGCGAGACGACCGCGCCTGCAAGCAAAGGCAAAGGCGCTCCCGCCAAAGCGGCAGTTGCAGAGCCTGCTCCGGCCAAGGCCGGGCGCCGTCCAGCAGCCAAGGACAAAGCACCCGAGGCCTACCGCCCAAGCGACGCGGCGGCGAAAAACGCCGAACTGCGCAAGAGCCGTGAGTTGAAGCAGCAGTTGCTCAACGAAGCCAAAAGCGGTGGTAAAGCGGCGTCTGGGGGAAAGTCCCAGGGGGCGGAAAAGCCGTCGAGCAAGCCAAGTAAACACCGTAAAGGCCCGCCAAAAGCGGGTTCGGCCCCCGCGAAAAGCGGCGGGTCGCGCAAACCTAAGGCCAAGTCATGAGTCTGGAAAAAATCTACGGCGTCCACGCCGTAGAAGCACTGCTGCGTCACCATCCTAAGCGCGTCAAGCAAGTCTGGCTGGCCGAAGGTCGCAGCGAGCCGCGCGTACAGGCGTTGGTCGAGTTGGCCACCCAAAACAAAGTCGCCATCGGCCAGGCCGAACGGCGTGAAATGGACGTGTGGGTCGAAGGCGTCCACCAGGGTGTGGTGGCGGACGTCAGTCCGAGCCAGGTCTGGGGCGAAGCGATGCTCGATGAGCTGCTCGACCGTACCGAAGGTGCACCGCTGCTGCTGGTGCTGGACGGCGTGACCGACCCGCACAACCTCGGCGCGTGCCTGCGCTCGGCCGATGCTGCGGGTGCGCTGGCGGTGATTGTGCCTAAGGACAAGTCGGCTACCTTGACGCCGGTGGTGCGTAAAGTCGCCTGTGGCGCGGCGGAAGTGATTCCGCTGGTGGCCGTGACCAACCTGGCGCGCACCCTGGAGAAACTCCAGCAGCGCGGCCTGTGGGTCGTGGGCACGGCGGGAGAGGCCGAGGTCAGCATTTATGACCAGGACCTCACCGGCCCGACCATCCTGATCATGGGAGCCGAAGGCAAGGGCATGCGTCGCCTGACCCGTGAACATTGCGATTACCTGGTGCACCTGCCGATGGCCGGTAGCGTCAGCAGCCTGAACGTGTCGGTTGCGACCGGCGTGTGCCTGTTTGAGGCCCAGCGTCAGCGTGGTGCCAAGGCCAAGGCGAAGAAGTAATTCCAAGCCTGGCGTAGAACCAACATGTGGGAGGGGGCTTGCCCCTCCCACATGTGCTTTTGTGGTGTCTGGGAGATTGTTCAAATAATCACCAATCACCTTGCGCCCGTTCTTCCCCTTCTCTACAATTGCGCCCCTTGCCTTCCTGGCAGGCACCGATGTGCCTCCCTGCGGCAAGATCCATAAGTGTCATTCACTCCTTGTCTGACCGTTTTTGAGCGGCAGGCTACAACCCGTAAGGAGCATTCATGCGTCATTACGAAATCATCTTTTTGGTCCACCCGGATCAAAGCGAGCAAGTCGGCGGCATGGTTGAGCGTTACACCAAGCTGATCGAAGAAGACGGCGGCAAAATCCACCGTCTGGAAGATTGGGGTCGTCGTCAACTGGCCTACGCAATCAACAATGTTCACAAGGCTCACTACGTGATGCTGAACGTTGAGTGCACCGGCAAGGCCCTGGCCGAGCTGGAAGACAACTTCCGCTACAACGATGCAGTGATCCGTAACCTGGTCATCCGTCGCGAAGAAGCCGTTACCGGCCAATCCGAGATGCTCAAGGCTGAAGAAAACCGCAGTGAGCGCCGTGAGCGTCGCGACCGTCCTGAGCACGAAGGCGCTGATAGCGCTGATAGTGATGACAGCGACAGCAGCGATAACGCTGACGAGTAATCCACGGACCTTATTAAGGAGCCTATCAAATGGCACGTTTCTTCCGTCGTCGTAAGTTTTGCCGCTTCACCGCTGAAGAAGTGAAGGAGATCGACTACAAAGATCTCAACACTCTGAAAGCCTACGTATCCGAGACCGGCAAAATCGTTCCAAGCCGTATCACCGGTACCAAAGCACGTTATCAGCGTCAGCTGGCTACCGCTATCAAGCGCGCCCGCTTCCTGGCCCTGCTGGCCTACACCGACAGCCACGGCCGCTGAGACCGGGCAGTCGACAAGTAGTAAGGGATTGAATGCATGCGCGCCTTAGCTGAGTTCATCATGCGCGGTCGTGTGCAGGCCACTCTGGTAGTGGCTGGATGTGCAGTGTTGCCGTTGTTGTTCTGGTTGGGTGCCGCCGCGGGTTGCCTTGTGCTCCTGCGGCGCGGTTCGGACGCCTTGAGCGTCCTGGGTCTGGGGTTGTTGTCAGTGTTGGTGAGCTGGCATTTCCTGCAAGACCCGACAGCGCTTCTGGTGCTGTTGGGGAGTTGCAGTCTGGCGTTGGTTTTGCGCGCCGGGCATTCCTGGAATCGCGTGCTGCTGGTCAGCACGGCCGTTGGGTTGTTGTGTGCGGTGAGCCTGGGGACCGTTTTCGGTTCCTTCATCGAGTCGTTGGCGCAGACGTTTCAACACGTCTTGCCGCTGGTGATGGGTGAGTCTTACGAGAAGTTCTCGGCAGACCAGAAAGCAGCACTCGCTTCACTGGCAGTTCCGATGTTGATCATTTCGACAGCGGTTTCGGTGCAGGTCTTTAGTGTGTTGTGCCTGATTCTTGGGCGCTATTGGCAGGCGTTGTTGTATAACCCCGGCGGTTTCGGAAGCGAGTTTCGCGCAATCCGGATCCCCAAGCGCGTTGCGCTGTCACTGCTGGCCGTCATGTGCGTTGCCCCGTTTATCGGGTGGCACACCTTGATCCTGTTGCCGTTGTGCGGTGTGCCGCTGTTCTTCGCTGGCTTGTCCCTGATTCACGGGCTTGTCGCGCAGAAAAGACTGGCCAGTTTCTGGCTGGTGGGGATCTACGTCACCGTCCTGCCGCTCATGCACTTGATCGGTCCGTTACTCGTGGTCTTGGCCATTGTCGACAGCCTGATTGATTTTCGCGGACGTTCTGCGCCGAAAGACGCCGATAACGCGAACGGTGAAGGTTAAAAGTTAGAGGATTTTCACATGCAACTGATCCTTCTGGAAAAAGTCGCCAACCTGGGCAACCTGGGCGACAAAGTGAACGTTAAGGCCGGCTACGGTCGTAACTACCTGCTGCCATACGGCAAAGCCACCGCTGCAACCGCTGCCAATCTGGCTGCGTTTGAAGAGCGTCGCGCTGAGCTGGAAAAAGCAGCAGCAGACAAGAAAGCTTCGGCTGAAACTCGCGCTGCCCAACTGGCTGAGCTGGAAGTGACTATCACTGCCACCGCCGGTGACGAAGGCAAGCTGTTCGGTTCGATCGGCACCCACGACATCGCTGATGCACTGACCGCCTCCGGCGTTGAAGTGCAGAAGAGCGAAGTTCGTCTGCCGAACGGCACCATCCGCAACGTAGGCGAATTCGACGTAGCCGTGCACCTGCACGCCGAAGTTGAAGCCACCGTACGCGTTGTCGTGGTAGCAGCTTAAGTCGCACCTAACTGACTGGCACCTCGTGTGCCGGGCAGTTAACATCGGGCACGATCCTGTTTACAGGTCGTGCCTTTTGTTTTTCTACAATCCCCTAATTCCAAGTGGCCATGAACGATATTTCAGCTCCTGAGCAATACGATCTGCAAACCGCTGCCCTGAAGGTGCCGCCGCATTCCATCGAGGCCGAACAGGCCGTGCTCGGTGGCCTGATGCTGGACAATAACGCCTGGGAACGCGTGCTGGATCAAGTCTCGGACGGCGATTTCTATCGTCATGACCACCGCCTGATCTTCCGTGCCATCGCCAAGCTGGCCGACCAGAACTCCCCAATCGACGTGGTGACCCTGGCCGAGCAGTTGGACAAGGAAGGCCAGACCTCCCAGGTCGGTGGCCTGGGCTATCTGGGTGAACTGGCAAAAAACACGCCGTCCGTCGCCAACATCAAGGCCTATGCCCAGATCGTTCGCGAGCGCGCCACCCTGCGCCAGTTGATCGGCATCAGCACCGAAATCGCCGACAGCGCCTTCAACCCCGAAGGTCGCACCGCCGCCGAAATCCTTGACGAAGCCGAGCGCCAGATCTTCCAGATCGCCGAAGCGCGCCCGAAAACCGGCGGCCCGGTCAGCGTCAATGACCTGTTGACCAAGGCCATCGACCGCATCGACACCTTGTTCAACACCGACAACGCCATCACCGGTATTTCCACCGGCTACACCGACCTCGACGAGAAGACCAGCGGCCTGCAGCCGTCCGACCTGATCATCGTCGCCGGTCGTCCATCCATGGGTAAGACCACCTTTGCGATGAACCTGGTGGAAAACGCCGTGTTGCGCAGCGACAAGACCGTACTGGTGTACTCTCTCGAGATGCCAGGCGAATCGCTGATCATGCGTATGCTGTCGTCCCTCGGCCGTATCGACCAGACCAAGGTGCGTGCCGGTCGCCTGGAAGACGACGACTGGCCGCGCCTGACCTCGGCGGTCAACCTGCTCAACGACCGCAAGCTGTTTATCGATGACACCGCCGGTATCAGCCCGTCCGAGATGCGTGCACGTACCCGCCGCCTGGTGCGTGAGCACGGCGACATCGCCCTGATCATGATCGACTACCTGCAGTTGATGCAGATCCCGGGTTCCAGCGGCGATAACCGGACCAACGAAATTTCCGAAATCTCCCGGTCACTCAAGGCCCTGGCCAAGGAATTCAACTGCCCGGTGGTGGCACTGTCCCAGCTCAACCGTTCCCTGGAACAACGCCCCAACAAGCGCCCGGTGAACTCCGACTTGCGGGAATCCGGAGCGATCGAGCAGGATGCCGACGTGATCATGTTCGTGTACCGCGACGAGGTGTATCACCCCGAGACCGAGCACAAAGGCATTGCCGAGATCATTATCGGCAAGCAGCGTAACGGCCCGATCGGCTTTATCCGCCTGGCGTTCATCGGTAAATACACGCGCTTCGAGAACCTGGCGCCGGGCAGCTACAACTTCGACGACGACGAATAACCCGTCTGCTCAATTCCGACCATTACCGTCGGAATTGGTCAAAATTTGTGCTATATTCCGCGCCCGCGATTTTTCATCTCAACACCGGTCACCGTCATGCAAACAGCCAAGCCGTTATTTGACTATCCCAAGTACTGGGCCGAATGTTTCGGCCCTGCGCCATTCCTGCCGATGAGCAGGGAGGAGATGGATCAGCTTGGCTGGGATTCGTGCGACATCATCATCGTCACCGGTGATGCCTACGTGGACCACCCGTCGTTCGGCATGGCCATCATCGGCCGGCTGCTGGAGTCCCAGGGCTTCCGCGTCGGGATCATTGCGCAGCCGAACTGGCAGTCCAAAGACGACTTCATGAAACTGGGCGAGCCGAACCTGTTCTTCGGCGTCGCGGCCGGCAACATGGACTCGATGATCAACCGCTACACCGCCGACAAGAAAATCCGTTCCGACGACGCCTACACCCCAGGCGGCATGGCCGGCAAACGCCCGGACCGCGCCAGCCTGGTGTACAGCCAGCGTTGCAAGGAAGCCTACAAGAACGTGCCGATCGTACTCGGCGGCATCGAAGCATCCCTGCGCCGCATCGCCCACTACGACTACTGGCAGGACCGCGTGCGCAACTCGATCCTGATCGACGCCACCGCCGATATCCTGCTGTACGGCAACGCCGAGCGGGCTATCGTCGAAGTCGCCCAGCGCCTGTCGTGGGGCCACAAGATCGAAGACATTACCGATGTGCGCGGCACCGCGTTCATCCGTCGCGATACCCCAGCCGGCTGGTACGAAGTGGATTCCACGCGTATCGATCGCCCGGGCAAGGTCGACAAGATCATCAACCCGTACGTCAACACCCAGGACACCCAGGCCTGCGCCATCGAGCAGGAAAAGGGGCCGGTCGATGATCCGGAAGAAGCCAAGGTCGTGCAGATCCTGGCCAGCCCGCGCATGACCCGCGACAAGACCGTGATCCGCCTGCCCTCGGTGGAAAAAGTCCGTGGCGACGCCGTGCTCTATGCCCACGCCAACCGCGTGCTGCACCTGGAAACCAACCCAGGCAACGCCCGCGCCCTGGTGCAGAAGCACGGCGAAGTGGACGTGTGGTTCAACCCGCCGCCCATTCCGATGACCACCGAAGAAATGGACTACGTGTTCGGCATGCCTTACGCCCGTGTTCCGCACCCGGCGTACGGCAAGGAGAAGATCCCGGCCTACGACATGATCCGTTTCTCGGTGAACATCATGCGTGGCTGCTTCGGCGGCTGCACCTTCTGCTCGATCACCGAGCACGAAGGGCGGATCATCCAGAACCGTTCCGAAGAGTCGATCATTCGCGAAATCGAAGAGATCCGCGACAAGGTGCCGGGCTTCACCGGTGTGATCTCCGACCTCGGCGGCCCGACTGCGAACATGTACCGCATTGCCTGCAAGAGCCCGGAAATCGAATCCGCGTGCCGCAAGCCGTCGTGCGTGTTCCCCGGTATCTGCCCGAACCTGAACACCGACCACTCGTCGTTGATCCAGCTGTATCGAAGCGCCCGTGCATTGCCGGGTGTGAAGAAGATCCTGATCGCTTCCGGCCTGCGCTACGACCTCGCGGTCGAGTCGCCGGAATACGTCAAGGAGCTGGTCACCCACCACGTCGGTGGCTACCTCAAGATCGCCCCGGAACACACCGAGGAAGGTCCGCTCAACCAGATGATGAAGCCGGGCATTGGCAGCTATGACAAGTTCAAGCGCATGTTCGAGAAGTACACCAAGGAAGCGGGCAAGGAGCAGTACCTGATCCCTTACTTCATCGCGGCTCACCCGGGCACCACCGATGAAGACATGATGAACCTGGCCCTGTGGCTCAAGGGCAACGGCTTCCGCGCCGACCAGGTGCAGGCGTTCTACCCGTCGCCGATGGCCACCGCCACCGCAATGTACCACTCGGGCAAGAACCCGCTGCGCAAGGTCACCTACAAGAGCGACGCGGTGACCATCGTCAAGAGCGAGGAGCAGCGCCGCCTGCACAAGGCGTTCCTGCGCTATCACGACCCGAAGGGCTGGCCGATGCTGCGTGAAGCGTTGACCCGCATGGGCCGTGCCGACCTGATCGGGCCGGGCAAGGACCAACTGATCCCGCTGCACCAGCCGAGCACCGACAGCTACCAGAGCGCTCGTCGCAAGAACTCGACGCCGGCCGGCAGCCACAAGGTCGCCAAGGAAACCACCACCAGGATCCTTACCCAGCACACCGGCCTGCCGCCCCGTGGCAGCGACGGCAGCAACCCGTGGGACAAGCGTGAGCAAGCCAAGGCGGCGGCCCAGGCGCGTAACAAGCAGGCGGCCAAGGAACGCAGCGATGCGGCCAAGGGCAAGGGCGGCAAGCCGGCCCGCAAGCCGGTCGTGCCGCGTTGATCGTCGCTTGAAAATGCAAACGCCAGCCTTGTGCTGGCGTTTTGCTTTCTAGGCGGTGGGGAGTCTGTTTGTTAAGGTGGCGCCCATTAAATTGCCATCGGGGGCTTGCCCCCGATAGCGTCAGTCCAGTCTCCACCCCTTCAAGGAAGAACACCCCATGGGCAACCCCCTGGCCGGCATCGGCATGGACTCCAACCGCTCCCAGTTCATGGCGCGCCAGCGCATCGAAAGCCAGATCAACCTGCCACGGCTGTTCGCGGCCATCGACGCCGACCCCAGCATCGTCGGCGCGGGGGTGGTGTATATCGACGCTGACTTCAATGTCATTACCCTGCGCGAATTCAAGCCCATCTGCAGCATCAAGCCCAAGCGCATCATTTTGCGTGAAGCGCAGAAGTACATTGCGCCAACACAGTTTGCTCAACATGTCGTGAGCAATCCTCGAGAATCGCGACTGATTGGCGAAGCCGTGAATACCGGAATCTCCTGCTTGGGGGCGGTCATCAGTTGGGCTGCGATCGCCAGTGGAACAATTCTGGTGCCTTTCAGCGCTGGCGCCAGTTCCGTCATCGTTGTAGTGGGGTATGCGGCTGCCGGCGCAAGTACGCTTCAGTGTTTCAACGGCATTGCCCGAACAGCGCTGGAAGTCGCCAAACCTGAGGTCAAGGATTCGCTCGACAGTGAAGGCTGGTACCAGAATGCGTCCATCGTGCTGGACGCCGTATCACTGGTAGGCGTGGGCGCTTCGGCCCTGACGACGGTCAAGCTGGTCAGGGCCGCCAAAGCATCGACGGGCAAGAGCCTGCGTGATGTGCTTCGCGGTTTGAATCGCCAGGAAAGAGCCAAGCTGACGAAAGAGCTGCTGAGCATCAACCATCCCAGCTTGACCGCGAAGATGATCAAATTGAGGCAGGCGTCGGGCGAACTCACTAAGCGTTTCACCCCTACGCAGCTCAAGCACAGCACCACTACCCAGATCAAAGACGTCCTGGGCGCAAGCGTTGGGTTTGGCGGGAGTGCCTACTCCGGAAACGTCAACACCATCGCGATTGGACTGTACGAGGAGGTAAGCGAATGAGCGAATTGATGACGCTACGCGAATTTTTCAGACAATACTTTCTGACGTTTATGGGCGGCGTATTTGCTGCGTGTTTTTCTTTGGCGTTGGCTGTGGCGCTGGCGTTCATCACCTATTTTCGTGATGCGCCGATGGCTCAAGTGGGGCTCAAGATCATGTCTGCCGGGGCGCTGCTCATTCTGTTGACGGTCCATAGCAACTTTATGATTTTGCGGGGCCGACCCTCCTGGGTGTGGGTAATGGTCGGTATCTATGTCGCCTGTCTACTGTTTGTAGTTCCGATGGTTCAATTCCAGCCCCACAAAGTCCTTTATGGGTTGGCGCTGTTATTCCCATTGCTCGGATTATTGACACTTAACAGCAAGGTTCAACGAGAGATGCGCACGAAACTCGTGGGAATCCGTCGTATTCGGCAGGCGGTCAAATCAACCGTCAGATCGAGTAGTCGCATGTGAAGGAGCCGCCTTCGATAAACGGTTTTCTCGCGCGCTATTTCCCGCTGTTGGGTTTACTGCTGCTCAATAGCAAACGCCACCGCGAAATGCGCAAAAAACTGTCCGAGATACGCCACCTGCGCCAAGCCGTAATCGCAAAGCGCAAAACCCGTTGATTGGGTAGATTCGCCACCCATCCTCACATTAACGCCACAAATATGTGCGGCGCCTGCACCACGACACCACCGTCGGCGCCGTTTTGGTGCTGTACTGCACCGGGTCTTACGATAAAGCGCAATGACCGCCGCTCTGGCATAAGTCTTGCGCGCTTTGTGTCCATGCCCTGGCTCGCAGGAGGCCGCCGTGTCGATTCATGTCGCGTTGCACCATGTTACGCATTACCGCTACGACCGCGCGGTCGAACTTGGCCCACAGATCGTGCGTCTGCGCCCGGCGGCCCATAGCCGCACGCGGATTTTGTCCTACGCACTCAAAGTGCTGCCCGAGCAGCACTTCATCAATTGGCAGCAGGACCCCCAGGGCAATTACCTGGCGCGTCTGGTGTTCCCGGAAAAGACCGATGAATTGTGCATCGAGGTTGACCTGGTCGCCGAGATGGCGGTGTTCAACCCGTTCGATTTTTTCCTTGAGCCCTACGCCGAAAAAATCCCCTTCAGCTACGCCGCCGATGAACAGCGCGAGCTGGCGCCGTACTTGGAAACCCTGCCGCTGACGCCGAGGTTTGCCGCCTACCTGGCGGGTATCGACCGCACGCCGTTGCCGGCCGTGGACTTCCTGGTGGGCCTCAACCAGCGCCTGGCCGCCGACATCGGCTACCTGATCCGCATGGAACCGGGGGTGCAAACCCCGGAATTCACCCTGGAAAACGCTTCCGGCTCCTGCCGCGATTCGGCCTGGCTGCTGGTGCAATTGCTGCGCAACCTCGGGTTGGCGGCGCGGTTTGTGTCCGGTTATCTGATCCAGCTGACCGCCGACGTCAAAGCCCTCGACGGCCCCTCCGGCACCGAAGTCGACTTCACCGACCTGCACGCCTGGTGCGAAGTGTATTTGCCCGGTGCCGGCTGGATCGGCCTGGATGCCACCTCCGGGTTGTTCGCCGGTGAAGGGCACATCCCGTTGGCCTGTAGTCCCGATCCATCGTCCGCCGCGCCGATCAGTGGGCTGGTGGAACCCTGCGAGTGCGAATTTACCCACGAGATGTCGGTGGAGCGCATCTGGGAAGCGCCACGGGTCACCAAGCCCTACACCGAAGAGCAATGGCTGGCGATCCAGGCCCTGGGCCGGCAGATCGATGGCGACCTGCTCAAGGATGATGTACGCCTGACCATGGGCGGCGAGCCGACCTTCGTCTCCATCGACGACCCCGACGGCGCCGAGTGGAACACCGCAGCCCTCGGGCCGGATAAGCGGCGCTTGTCCGCCGAACTGTTCCAGCGCATGCGCAAGCATTACGCGCCCAAGGGCCTGGTGCACTTCGGCCAGGGCAAGTGGTACCCCGGCGAGCAATTGCCGCGCTGGTCGCTTAACTGCTACTGGCGCCGTGACGGCGTGCCCATCTGGCACAACAGCGCGCTGATCGCCGATGAACAACAGGACTACGGCGCCGATGGCGTAATGGCCGGGCGCTTCCTGGCCAGCGTCGCCGAGCGCCTGAAGTTGCCGGCGCGCTTTGTATTCCCGGCCTTCGAAGACAACTTCTACTACCTGTGGCGCGAAGGAGCGTTGCCGCAAAACGTCACGGCCCAGGACCCGCGCTTGAGCGACGAACTGGAGCGCGAACGCTTGCGCAAGGTGTTCAGCCAGGGCCTGGATAAAGTCATCGGTCAGGTACTGCCGCTGGCTCGTACGGCGGCCAATGACCGCTGGCAGAGCGGGCGCTGGTACCTGCGCGATAACCATTGCCGTCTGGTGCCGGGGGATTCGCCGCTGGGCTATCGCCTGCCGTTGGCCTCGCAGCCGTGGGTGACGGCGGCGGAGTATCCGTTCGTGCACCCGACCGACCCTAACCAGGATCAACCGGAACTGCCGACCAGTGCGCAACTGCAAAGCCATGGCGAACCCGCGCCGAGCGACGAGCGAGTGCCCGAGGTCGACGAGTCCGCCGACTGGCTGACCCGCACCGCCCTGTGCGCCGAAGCGCGGGAAGGGCGCCTGTACTTGTTTATGCCGCCCCTGGAACGCGTCGAGGATTACCTGGAACTGGTGGCCGCCATCGAAGCCACCGCCGAGGAATTGCACTGCCCGGTGCTGCTGGAAGGCTACGAACCACCGTTCGATATGCGCCTGAGCAACTTCCGCGTCACGCCGGATCCGGGTGTGATCGAGGTCAACGTGCAGCCGTCCGCGACCTGGGACGAGTTGGTGGAACGCACCGAATTCCTCTACGAGGAGGCGCGGCAGACCCGGCTGACCACCGAGAAGTTCATGATCGACGGCCGCCATACCGGCACCGGCGGCGGTAACCACTTTGTGCTGGGGGGCGCGACGCCCAAGGATTCGCCGTTCCTGCGCCGGCCCGATCTGCTGCGCAGCCTGATCAGCTATTGGCATAACCACCCCTCGCTGTCGTACCTGTTTTCCGGCCTGTTTATCGGCCCGACCTCCCAGGCACCGCGGGTCGACGAAGCCCGCAACGACGCGCTGTATGAGCTGGAAATCGCCTTTGCGCAAATGCCGCAGCCGGGTGAAGAATGCCCGCCCTGGTTGGTGGATCGCCTGCTGCGCAACCTGTTGATCGACGTAACGGGCAATACCCACCGCGCCGAATTCTGTATCGACAAACTCTACTCGCCCGACGGTGCCACGGGCCGCCTGGGCCTTCTCGAGTTGCGGGCCTTTGAAATGCCGCCCCACGCACGCATGAGCCTGACCCAGCAATTGCTGCTGCGGGCCTTGGTGGCGCGCTTCTGGCGTGAACCCTATGCGCCGCCGAAACTGGCGCGTTGGGGCACCGAATTGCATGACCGCTTCCTGTTGCCGCACTTTATCGAGCAGGATTTTGCCGACGTGATCGTCGAGTTGAACGCCGCCGGTTACCCGTTACGCGCCGAATGGTTCGCCGCGCACCTGGAGTTCCGCTTCCCCAAGGTGGGCGATTACGCCGTCAGCGGGATCGAACTGGAACTGCGCCAGGCCCTGGAGCCTTGGCATGTACTGGGCGAAGAGGGCGCGGTGGGCGGCACGGTGCGCTATGTGGATTCGTCCCTGGAGCGCTTGCAGGTGAAGGTGAGTGGGCTGCCGCCGCAACGCTACCTGCTGACCTGCAATGGCATCCCGGTGCCGCTGCAACCGACCGGGCGCATTGGCGAGTTCGTCGCCGGCGTGCGTTACCGCGCCTGGCAACCGGCCAATTGCCTGCAACCGACCATCCCGGTGCATGCGCCGCTGGTGTTCGACCTGCTGGACACCTGGATGCAGCGCTCCCTGGGCGGCTGCCAGTACCATGTTGCGCATCCGGGCGGGCGTAACTACGACAGCCTGCCGGTAAACGCCAATGAGGCGGAGAGCCGGCGCATGGCGCGGTTTTTCCGTCTCGGCCATACACCAGGAAAGCTCACCGTGCCGAGTGTTGTGATCAATGACGAATTGCCGATGACCCTGGATCTGCGGCGTCACCCCAATAAAAATGACTAAAAGCGATCACAATGTGGGAGGGAGCAAGCGCCCTCCCACATTAGATTGCAGTGAATTTGAATTAAACTGAGCCCCTTTGCCTCTGCCGAGCGTTCCATGCCCGACTTGCTCGACCAATACCCGCTGACCGCGGGTACTTATCACGAACTGCTGGACGACAGTGGCGCAGTACGCGCCCATTGGCAGCGCTTGCTCGATCACCTTCAACGCAGCACACCCGCGCAACTGGCCCAGCGCCAGGCGCTGCTGACAAGGCAGATCCAGGAAAACGGCGTCACCTATAACGTCTACGCCGACCCCAAGGGCGCCGATCGCCCTTGGGAACTGGACCTGCTGCCCCATGTGCTGGCGGCCGATGAATGGCAGCAGCTGTCAGCCGGTATCGCCCAGCGTGCGCGTCTGCTCAACGCCGTACTGGCGGACCTCTACGGGCCGCAACGCTTGATCAAGGAAGGCCTGCTGCCGGCCGAACTGGTGTTCGGGCATAACAATTTCCTCTGGCCGTGCCAGGGCATCCAACCGCCTGACGGTGCGTTTCTGCACCTGTATGCCGTGGACCTGGCGCGTACCCCGGATGGCCGCTGGTGGGTCACCGCCGACCGTACGCAAGCGCCTTCGGGCGCCGGTTATGCGTTGGAAAACCGCACCATCGTGTCCCGCGCCTTTCCGGACCTGTACCGTGATCTGCAGGTGCAGCACCTCACCGGTTTCTTCCGCACGCTCCAGGAAACCCTGGCCCGCCAGGCGCCGAGCGATGACCAGCCACCGCTGATCGTGTTGCTCACCCCTGGGCGTTTCAACGAAAGCTATTTTGAACACCTGTACCTCGCGCGTCAGCTCGGCTACCCGCTGGTGGAAGGCGGCGACCTCACGGTGCGCGACAGCACGGTGTTCCTGAAAACCCTCAGTGGCCTGCGCCGGGTGCACGCGATCATGCGTCGCCTCGACGATGACTTCTGCGACCCGCTGGAGCTGCGCACCGACTCCGCCCTCGGCGTACCCGGCCTGCTCGACGCCGCGCGCCAGGGCAATGTACTGGTGGCCAATGCCCTGGGCAGCGGCGTGCTGGAGTCCCCCGGTTTGCTCGGCTTTCTGCCCAGGATCAACCAGTTCCTGTTCGGCGAAGAATTGCTCTTGCCCTCCATCGCCACCTGGTGGTGCGGTGAGGCGCCGGTGCTCGCCGAGGCCTTGGAGAAACTGCCGGAACTGCTGATCAAACCGGCGTTTCCGTCGCAAAGTTTTGCCCCGGTATTCGGTCGCGACTTGAATGACGAGCAACGCCAGGCCTTGGCCGAACGCATGCGCGCGCGGCCTTACGCCTACGTCGCCCAGGAGCTGGCACAACTGTCCCAGGCACCGGTGTGGCACACCGTGGAGGATCACCTGCAACACCGCGCCATCGGCATGCGCGTGTATGCCGTGGCCAGCGCGGAGGGCTACCGCGTACTGCCCGGCGGCCTGACCCGTGTGGCGGCGGACGCCGATGCCGAAGTGGTGTCGATGCAACGCGGCGGCGCCAGCAAGGACACCTGGGTGCTGGGCGAACGCGCCAGCAGTGGCGAGCATTGGCGCGCCCAGCGCGCGATTGGTGCACACGACCTGGTGCGCCGCGACCCTTATCTGCCGTCCCGCGTGGTGGAAAACCTGTTCTGGTTCGGCCGTTACTGCGAGCGCTGCGACGACAGCGCACGCTGGCTGCGCATCGTGCTGGCGCGCTATGTCGACGGCGACGACCCCTTGGCCTTGCAGGCGGCGGTCGAGTTGGGTGAAAACCTGCGCCTGCTGCCGGAGGAGGGCGAGCTGCCCGAGCGTTTGCAGGCGGCCTTGCTCGGCGATGATTGGCCGTCGAGCCTGCGCGCCAACCTGCAACGCTTGCAGTGGGCGGCGTCCCAGGTGCGCGGCAAGTTGTCCCGTGAGAACTGGCAGGCCCTGGTGGAGTTGCAGCGCGAAGCTCTGGAGCTGGAGAGCGAAAGCCCGGATTTTGGTGAGTTGCTGGACTTTCTCAACCGCCTGGTAATGTCCCTGGCGGCGCTGTCCGGGTTTGCCCTCGACGACATGACCCGCGACGAAGGCTGGCGCTTCCTGATGATGGGCCGGCGCATCGAGCGCCTGCAATTTCTCAGCAGCAGCCTGGCGGCATTCCTGCGCGGCGTGGCGGTGTTCGATCAAGCGGGCCTGGAGTGGTTGCTGGAGCTCGGCAACAGCAGCATCACCTACCGCTCGCGCTACCTGGCGGTGCCGCAGCTGATTCCGGTCCTGGATTTGTTGTTGCTGGATGAACAGAACCCCCACGCGGTGCTGTTCCAGCTGAAACTGGTGAGCCGTACCCTGCGCCGTCTTAATGATGATTTCGGTGTGCCACGGGAGACCGGGTTGGCGCCGTTGGTGGAGCGCCTGGCGCGTTTCGACCTGGCGTGCCTGGAGAACCCGTTGTTTGGCGAATCCAGCGTGCGTGCCGCACTGGAAGGCCTGGCCGACCTGCTGCAGGCGGTCGCCGATGAGAGTGGGCAAGTGTCGGATCGTCTGGCTTTGCGCCACTTTGCCCATGTGGATGATGTCAGTCAGCAAACGGTGTCGGTGTGATGAGTGCGCGCTACCAGATTTTCCACGATACCCATTACCACTACGACAGCCCGGTGTCCCTGGCCCAGCAGCTCGCGCATTTATGGCCGAGGCCGTGCGCCTGGCAGCGTTGCAGCGACCAGCAACTGGATATCAGCCCGCAGCCGTCGTCACGCCGGGATGAGCTGGACGTGTTCGGCAACCCGATCACCCGCCTGGCGTTCGAGCGGCCCCATGATGAATTACTGGTGAACGCTGGGCTGACTGTGGAAGTGCTGGCGCGGCCGGTGCTGGATTTCCAGCACTCGCCCGCCTGGGACCAGACCCGCGACAGCCTGACCTACAGCAGCCAGCCACTGTCGCCCGAGTTGATCGAAGCCTGCCGTTATCGCTTCGAATCGCCCTACGTACACCTGAAGAAGACCTTCGTCGAGTTCTCCGAGAGCTGCTTCCCTCCTGGTGCGCCCTTGCTATTGGGGGTGCAGGCCTTGATGGAAAAGATCTTCAGCGAATTCACCTTCGATGCCGAAGCTACCCAGGTCGCCACGCCGCTGGTGGAGGTGCTGGAGCGCCGACGCGGCGTGTGCCAGGACTTCGCCCACCTGATGCTCGCCTGCCTGCGCTCGCGCGGCCTGGCGGCGCGTTATATCAGCGGCTACCTGCTCACCCAGCCACCGCCCGGCCAGCCACGGCTGATCGGCGCCGATGCCTCCCACGCGTGGGTCTCGGTGTATTGCCCGGTATCGGGCTGGGTGGATTTCGATCCGACGAACAATGTGCAGCCGGCGCTGGAGCACATCACCCTGGCCTGGGGCCGGGATTTCTCCGATGTGTCGCCGTTGCGTGGGGTGATTCTGGGGGGAGGGACCCATGACCCGGAGGTGCGGGTGACGGTGATGCCGCTGGTGTAGGAGCGAGCTTGCTCGCGAAGAACCTGAGGGCGCCGCGTTGATCTTGGCTTCCCGCGTTATCGTTGACGTTCTTCGCGAGCAAGCTCGCTCCTACAGTAAATAATTATTCAGCCGGGTCTTTCGGGGTTTCAGTCTCGTCTGCTGCCACTTCACCTTCCGCGTCCGGGTTCAGTGCGCCCGCTTCTTCATCGACAGCGGCTTTCTTGCGTTGCAGTTTTTCCTCTTTCTTCTGTTCCTTGGCCAAGTCTCTCTGACGTTTGGCGAAGGAGTAATTAGGTTTGGCCATGGGCGATCCTCTAGGGTCGAAGGTGAGGGTGGCGGCGCGCAGCTGCCTTGGGACGACATGGTAGCAGCTTCAAGGGGCGCTTGGCCTTCACTTACCGCAGGCGTAGGCGGCCAGGAGGCCATTGAACAGTTGGTTGAGGTGCATGGCTCGGGCTCCAGTGGGTGATGGGCCGATCATAGACAGCCTGCGGCACTTTGGCTGGTTGATTGTGTCGATAAGTCTGATAGCCTAAAGTTGTATACAATCTGTTGATTCAGGTCATAAGAATTTTTGCCTGCCTCAGGCACCCTTGTCGCATTACGCGTTGTTTAAACCCTGCCTTGGAGATTCACATGTTTGCCAAACTCGTTGCTGTTTCCCTGCTGACTCTGGCCAGCGGCCAGTTGCTTGCTGCAGAGTGCAAGGTCACCGTCGACTCCACTGACCAGATGTCCTTCAACACCAAGGAAATCACGATCGACAAGAGCTGCAAGACGTTCACTGTCGAGCTGACTCACTCCGGCAGCCTGCCGAAAAACGTCATGGGTCATAACTGGGTGCTGACCAGCGCCGCCAACATGCAGCCGGTTGCCACTGATGGCATGGCTGCTGGCATCGACAAGAACTACCTGAAAGAGGGTGACGATCGCATCATCGCCCACACCAAGATCATTGGTGCCGGCGAGAAGGATTCGGTGACCTTCGATGTCTCGAAACTGGCGGCCGGTACGGATTACGCGTTCTTCTGCTCGTTCCCGGGCCACATCTCGATGATGAAAGGCACTGTGGTCCTGAAGTAAGACCGCGTTATCGTTCATCGGGGGCTTGCCCCCGATGACTGCCTGCCAATCAACACACCACTATCTGGCTCACCTCAAGGCGCAAACGGCATCACCCGCTTGTGCTCGGTCTTGCGGTACGTCTCGCAAATAATCCGGAACGCTTCTTCACGCACCGGCTCACCGTGCAGGAACGCATCGATCTCGGCATAGGTCACGCCATGTGACGCTTCATCCGGCTTACCTGGCGACAGGTCTTCAAGGTCGGCCGTCGGCACCTTCTCCACCAACGACTCCGGCGCACCAAAGAACCGTGCAATCGCGCGTACCTGGTTTTTCACCAGGCCGCTCAACGGCGCCAGGTCGCAGGCGCCATCGCCGAACTTGGTGAAAAAGCCCATCACCGCTTCCGCCGCATGATCGGTACCGATCACCAGGCCGCTGGCCGCGCCGGCGATGGTGTACTGCGCCACCATGCGCATGCGCGCCTTGGTGTTGCCGAGCACGAAGTCGCGGGACACCGCCGCCTTGCCTTCAAACGCCGCCACTTCATTGGCCAGGGCTTTCACCGCCGGGCCGATGTTCACGGTGTGGCGCTCGTCCGGGTCGATAAAGTCCACCGAGGCCTGGGCATCGATTTCATCGAACTGGGTTTCGTAGGGCAGGCGCACGGCGATAAAGCGGTAGGCCTCGTCACCGGTGCGGGAGCGCAGTTCCTGCATCGCGCGTTGGGCCAAGAGGCCGGCAGTCAGGGAGTCGACGCCGCCGCTGATGCCCAGCACCAGTGTCTTGAGCCCGGAATTGCGCAGGCAGTCCTGGATAAACGCTACGCGCCGGGCAACTTCGGCCTCGAGGGCGGCCTGGTCCTTGAACGGCGCTTGGACCTTGAGCTGTTCAGCAATCTCACGCTGTACGGCTTGCATGATTCACTCCTTGCTAGAGATGGCAGGTACTTTGAAAACATGACGCAAATAGGCGACAAAATTCGGGTCGGTGCAGTGGGTCTTGCCCGCTTCATCGGAGATCTTCGCGACGGGCTGGCCATTGCAGGCGGTCATTTTAAGCACGATGCTCATCGGTTCCACCCCTGGAATATCGCAGGTCAGGTTGGTGCCGATGCCGAAGCTCACATTAATGCGACCACGCAACGCGCGGAATATCTCCAGGGCCTTGGGCAACGACAGGCTGTCGGAGAACACCAGGGTCTTGCTCATCGGCTCGATGCCCAGCTTGTGGTAGTGGGCAATGGCTTTTTCGGCCCACTGCACCGGGTCGCCGGAGTCATGGCGCAGGCCATCGAACAGCTTGGCGAAGTACAAGTCGAAGTCGCCAAGGAAGGCGTCGGTGGTGATGCAATCGGTCAGGGCGATACCCAGCAGGCCCCGGTATTCGCGGACCCAACAGTCGAGGGCGGCGATCTGGCTGTCGATCAGGCGCGGGCCGAGTTGCTGGTGGGCCATGATCCATTCATGGGCCATGGTGCCCAACGGCTTCATATCGAACTCGCGGGCCAGGTGTACGTTGCTGGTGCCGACAAAACGCCCGGGGAAGTCATGCTTGAGCACGCTGACCACCTCTTCCTGCACGCGGTATGAGAAGCGTCGGCGCGTGCCGAAGTCGGCCACTTGCAACTCGGCCAGCTCGTCGCTGCTGGCGTTGGCCGTCAGCCAGTCGAACTTGCGGTACAGCTGCTCGCGGGCCTGTTCGAGGATCACCGTCTGGTAGCGGTAGCGGTTACGCACTTCGCTGACGATCGCCAGCATCGGCACTTCAAACAGAATCACATGCAGCCACGGCCCGCGCAGGCGGATAAACAACTCGCCGTTCTCGATGCCGGTCTGCACATAGCGCAGGTTGAAGCGAAACAGGCCGAGAAAACGCAAAAAATCCGGCTTCATAAAGCTGATGCGTTCCAGGAACCCCAATTGGTCGGGGCTCAAGCTCAGCTCGGCGAGGCGCTCGATCTGGTAGCGGATCTCCGCCAGGTACGGGCGCAGGTCTTCGCTGTTGCGGCAACGAAACTCCCATTCAACTTCCACGTTGGGGTAGTTGTGCAGCACCGCCTGCATCATGGTCAGCTTGTAGAAGTCGGTGTCGAGCAAGTTCTGCACGATGCGATCGGCAAACACACTCTCGCTCATAACGGGAATCTCCAGACAGGTCGGGCGATGGGCGCCGACCTTTACGCACAATTAAGGAAGGGGGCTAGTGGCGCATAGACGCGGGTAGGTTTGCCAGTGATTTTTTTTGCCAAGGCCACTTGCCGCCGATGGCGATATTCCAGGCATTAAACAACCTGCTCCATCATCCACTTCACAAACTCCCGCACCTTGGGCACCTCCGCCGCGTGTTCCGGGAAGGCCAGGTAATAAGCGTCCTGGCTGGGCATTGCATGCTGCCAGGGGATCACCAGCTTGCCGTCGGCCAGTTCTTCTTCCACCAGAAAGCGCGGCAACAACGCCACGCCGCAACCGACCTGCGCCGCACGAATGCACATATAAAAGGTGTCGAAACGCGGCCCGTGGTAGCTGTGCTCGGTGTGATACCCCTGATCGGCAAACCAGTCATGCCAGCCCTGGGGGCGCGAGGCGTTTTGCAGCAGCACCAGGTCGCTCAGTTGCGTGGGGTCGGTGAAGGGCTGCGCCGGCAGGCTTTCCGGGGCGCACACCGGTACCAGCTCTTCGCTGAACAGTTTCAGGCTCTCGGTGCCGGGTCGCGAGCCCTGGCCGAAGTAGAAGGCCATGTCGGCCTTGCCTTGCAGCAGTTCGTCCGGCTCCTGTTCGTTGCACAGATCCAGGTGGATCTGCGGGTGGCGCAGGCGCCAGCCCTTGAGGCGCGGCACCAGCCAGCGCGCCCCGAAGGTGTAGGGGGTGGACACGCGCAACACTTCGGTCTCGCCGCCATAGGAGCGCAGGTAGTGGGTGGACATCTCCACCTGCGTGAGGATCTTGCGCACTTCCACCAGGTACAGGTCGCCTGCCGGAGTCATCTGCAAGCGGCGACGCACGCGGCGAAACAGCAGGTGCTGGAGCAATTCTTCCAACTGCGCGACCTGTTTGCTCACTGCGCTTTGCGTGAGGTTCAGCTCCTCGGCGGCGCGGGTGAAGCTCAGGTGGCGGGTGGCGGCCTCGAAACACTGCAGGGCGGTGATCGAGGGCAAATGTCTTTTGTTCAGCACGGCATGCCTCTTTTTATTCTTTGCATGAATAAACGGAATGATATCTCGCCTAATCGTCGTTTGTTGGCAAGTCTTGGGCCAGCTACAAATAAGGCCTGGATCGCCGTGCGTGCCGCGGTGCGATTTTTTGTTCGAAGATTAAAGGAGTGACCCATGGTTGCCGCATTGCTTGATCGTCTCGGGGTAAACCCGGCGCTGTACCAGGCGGGTAAACAACCCGTGCATTCGCCCATTGATGGCAGCCGTATCGGCAGTGTGCACTGGGAAGGTGCCGCCGAGGTGGAGCAACAGGTCAGTCGCGCCGAGCATGCATTCGAGGCCTGGCGCAACGTGCCGGCACCCCGCCGCGGCGAGTTGGTGCGCCAGTTCGGCGATGTACTGCGCGAATACAAGGCCGATCTGGGCGAGCTGGTGTCCTGGGAAGCCGGCAAGATCACCCAGGAAGGCCTGGGTGAAGTGCAGGAAATGATCGACATCTGCGACTTCGCCGTGGGCCTGTCCCGCCAGTTGTACGGCTTGACCATCGCCTCCGAGCGCCCAGGCCACCATATGCGTGAAACCTGGCACCCGCTGGGCGTGGTCGGGGTGATCAGCGCCTTCAACTTCCCGGTAGCCGTGTGGGCGTGGAACACCACACTGGCGCTGGTGTGCGGTAACGCAGTGATCTGGAAACCGTCGGAAAAGACCCCGCTCACCGCCCTGGCGTGCCAGGCGCTGTTCGAGCGTGTGCTGAAGAATTTCAAGGACGCGCCGCAATACCTGAGCCAGGTCATCATCGGCGGCCGCGATGCCGGCGCTGCGCTGGTGGATGACCCACGCGTGGCCCTGATCAGCGCCACCGGCAGCACCCGCATGGGCCGCGAAGTGGCGCCGAAAGTTGCCGCGCGGTTTGCCCGCAGCATCCTCGAGCTGGGCGGCAACAACGCCATGATCCTCGGCCCGAGCGCCGACCTGGACATGGCCGTGCGCGCCATCCTGTTCAGCGCCGTCGGCACCGCCGGCCAGCGCTGCACCACCCTGCGCCGCCTGATCGCCCACGAGTCGGTCAAGGAAGAAATCGTCACCCGCCTCAAGGCCGCCTATTCGAAAGTGCGCATCGGCCACCCGCTGGAGGGCAACCTGATTGGCCCGCTGATCGACAAGCATGGCTTCGACGCTATGCAGGACGCCCTGGAGCAGGCCTTGAGTGAAGGCGGCAAGGTGTTCGGCGGCAAGCGCCAGTTGGAAGACAAGTTCCCCAACGCCTACTACGTGTCGCCGGCCATTGTCGAAATGCCTGAGCAGAGCGATGTGGTGTGCACCGAAACCTTCGCGCCGATTTTGTATGTCGTCGGCTACAAGGACTTCGCCGAAGCCCTGCGCCTCAACAACGCCGTGCCCCAAGGCCTGTCGTCGTGCATCTTCACCACTGACGTGCGCGAGGCCGAGCAATTCATGTCGGCAGTGGGCAGCGACTGCGGGATCGCCAACGTCAACATCGGCCCGAGCGGCGCGGAGATTGGCGGCGCGTTTGGCGGTGAGAAAGAGACCGGTGGCGGTCGCGAGTCAGGTTCGGATGCATGGCGCGGGTACATGCGCCGCCAGACCAACACCGTGAACTATTCGCTGGAGTTGCCGCTGGCCCAGGGCATCACCTTCGACTGATTCTGTAGGAGCGAGCTTGCTCGCGAAGATCGTCAACGATCACGCGGGCATCCTGAATGCCCGCGCCGCTCTCGCGTTTTTCGCGAGCAAGCTCGCTCCTACAGTGATGGTGTTGAACAAGAAAAACGCTTGTTGGGTCTCACCGGAGTCTGGCAATGGCACTTCGCGAAACATGTTTGTGGGAACACCTCACCCCTGGCCGGCCGGATCGTGCCGCGCTCAAGGGCGAGGTCAAGGTGGATGTGTGCGTGATCGGCGCCGGCATCACCGGTTTGTCGGCCACCATTCACTTGCTGGAGCAGGGTAAAAGCGTCGCCGTGCTGGAGGCTCATCGCACCGGCCACGGTGGTTCGGGGCGCAACGTCGGGTTGGTGAATGCCGGCCTGTGGATCCCTCCGGACGAGATCGAAGCCGGTTTCGGCGAAGCGGTGGGCAGCCAGCTCAACCGCATGCTCGGCGCGGCACCATCGCTGGTGTTCAGCCTGATCGACAAATACAACATCGATTGCCAATTGCGCCGCGAGGGCACCTTGCACATGGCGCATAACGCCCGTGGCGAGGCGGATTTGCGCAGTCGTGAAGAACAATGGAAGCGCCGTGGCGCGCCGGTGGAATTGCTCACCGGCCAGGCCTGCGAGCACGCCACCGGCACCAAGAAAATCGCCGCCGCCTTGCTGGATCGGCGTGCCGGTACCTTGAACCCGATGGCCTACACCAGTGGCCTGGCGAATGCCGCCGTGGGGCTTGGCGGGCAGTTGTTCGATCATTCCCCGGTCGCCCGGTTGGAGCGCCAAGGTGCGAGTTGGTCCGTTCAGACCGCCAGCGGTTCGGTGCAGGCTGCACAAGTGGTCATCGCCTCCAACGCCTACACCGAAGGTGAGTGGACCGAGCTGCGACGCAATTTTTTCCCCGGCTACTACTACCAGGTCGCCTCCGCGCCGCTGACCGACGCCGCCGCCGAGCAGATTCTGCCCGGCGGCCAAGGCTCATGGGACACGCGCCAGGTACTGAGCAGCATCCGCCGCGATGCCGATGGCCGCCTGTTGCTCGGCAGCCTGGGCAACGGTAACCAGAAACCGGCCTGGTTCCTCAAGGCGTGGGCTGATCGGGTGCAGCAACATTACTTCCCGTACCTCAAATCGGTGCAATGGGAATTCACCTGGACCGGCTGCATCGCCTTCACCCCCGATCACCTGATGCGCCTGTTCGAGCCAGCTCCCGGCCTGGTGGCGGTAACCGGCTATAACGGGCGCGGCGTGACCACCGGCAGCGTGGTCGGCAAGGCGTTCGCCGACTATCTATGTCACCAGAATCCCCAAGCCTTGCCGATCCCGTTTGCACCCATGCAACCGCTGGCCGGGGTTGGGCTGCGCAGTTGCCTGTATGAAGCCGGATTCTCGCTGTATCACGCCGGGCAATGCCTGAGGATCGTGATCTGATCAGCGAAATACCGCTCAGAAGCCTGCATTTTCTTAGCCGGCTACTAATCTGTATTGGTGCAGGTCGTAGCAGTTGCGCACTGTAAATGTGCAGTTCCGTTACGCAGGCTGTTACAGCTGTAGGAACTGTCGTTTATTGCTTTGGTTGCAGGTGCGACCCGTCAGGGTTGTACTTTTTCGGCCCATGGGTTGCACCTATCGATGCTAGAGGGTTGCACGTCCTGGCGAGCGGAGCCGAAACGCCTGCAATAACAATGACACCGTGTCTTTTTGAAGAATAAAAACGTAATGGCACGAGGCTTGCTCTGGGCTTTCAGTGAAAAGTTTGAACGCAAGTTGTCGTGCCAAAAATCAAAAATATCGGAGCACCACTCATGTCCCAGACGTTTTACAAGAAAGGTTTTCTGGCCCTCGCCGTTGCAGCGGCGCTGGGTGTTTCTACGTTTGTTCAAGCTGATGTGAAGATTGGCGTTGCGGGGCCGATGACCGGCGCCAACGCCTCGTTCGGTGAGCAGTACATGAAGGGTGCCCAGGCGGCAGCCGAGGTGATCAACAAGGCCGGTGGCATCAATGGCGAGAAAGTCGTGCTGGTGGCAGGCGACGATGCCTGTGAGCCGAAACAGGCCGTTGCCGTGGCCAACCGCCTGGCTGACCAGGACAAAGTGATTGGCGTAGTCGGGCACTTCTGCTCGTCGAACACCATTCCGGCCTCCGAGGTCTACGACGAAGCGGGCATCATCGCGATCACCCCAGGCTCTACCAACCCACAAGTGACCGAGCGCGGCCTGGGCGCCATGTTCCGTATGTGCGGGCGTGACGACCAGCAAGGCATCGTCGCCGGCGACTACATCGTCGACGTGCTCAAGGGCAAGAAAGTCGCCGTCATCAACGACAAGGACACCTACGGCAAAGGCCTGGCCGACGCCACCGCTGCCCAGTTGACCAAGCGCGGCGTCAAGCCGGTGCTGGAAGAAGGCCTGACCCGTGGCGAGAAGGACTTCAGTGCGCTGGTCACCAAAATCCGCTCCCTGGGCGCCGACGTCGTGTACTTCGGTGGCCTGCACCCGGAAGCCGGTCCATTGGTTCGCCAGATTCGTGAAGCGGGCCTGAAGGACGTCAAGTTCATGTCCGATGACGGCGTAGTGACCGATGAACTGGTGGCCACCGCTGGCGGCGCGCAATACGTCGATGGCGTGTACATGACCTTTGGCGCCGACCCGCGCCTGCTGCCAGACAGCAAGGCCGTGGTGGAAGAGTTCCGCAAGGCCGGCTACGAGCCTGAGGGCTACACCCTGTACGCCTACGCCTCGCTGCAGGCCCTGGCCGCCGGCTTCAACGGCGCCAAGTCCAACAAGGGCGAAGACGCGGCCAAATGGCTGAAAGCGCACCCGGTCAAAACCGTGATGGGCGAGAAGACCTGGGACGCGAAGGGCGACCTGAAAGTCTCCGACTATGTGGTTTACCAGTGGGATAAAGACGGCAAATACCACCAGCTGGAAAAGCAGAAGTAATCCATGTGGGAGGGGGCTTGTCCCCGAAGCGGTGGGTCAGTCAACAGTTGTTCAGCTGACCCACCGCATCGGGGGCAAGCCCCCTCCCACATTGGGACAGCGTTGTTATTGAGATCTGTCTTTTCCTCCAGAAGCGCCGCACACCGACTGGTGTGCAGGTGCTCACCGCGTGAGATTGCGTTATGGATGGTATTTTCCTGCAGCAACTGGTCAACGGCCTGACCCTCGGGTCGGTCTATGGCCTGATCGCCATCGGCTACACAATGGTCTATGGCATCATTGGCATGATCAACTTCGCCCACGGCGAGGTTTATATGATTTCCGCTTACCTCGCGGCGATCAGTCTGGCACTGCTGGCTTACTTCGGCATCGAATCCTTCCCGCTGCTCATTCTCGGCACCCTGATCTTCACCGTGGTCGTCACCGGCGTGTACGGTTGGGTCATCGAACGGGTCGCCTACAAACCGCTGCGCAACTCCACCCGCCTGGCTCCGCTGATCAGCGCCATCGGCATCTCCCTGATCCTGCAGAACTACGCGCAGATCGCCCAGGGCGCGAAACAACAAGGCATTCCAACCCTGCTGGCCGGCGCCTGGCGCGTCGACATCGGCAGTGGGTTCGTCCAACTCACGTACACCAAGGTCTTCATCCTCGTGGCGGCGTTTGCCGGCATGGCGTTGCTCACCTACATCATCAAGTACACCAAGCTCGGCCGCATGTGCCGCGCCACCCAGCAAGACCGCAAGATGGCCTCGATCCTGGGGATCAACACCGACCGCGTGATCTCCTACGTGTTTGTCATCGGTGCCGCCATGGCGGCCCTGGCCGGCGTGCTGATCACCCTCAACTACGGCACGTTCGACTTCTACGCCGGCTTCATCATCGGCATCAAGGCGTTTACCGCAGCGGTACTCGGCGGCATCGGTTCCCTGCCTGGGGCGATGCTGGGCGGGATCATCCTGGGTATTTCCGAGTCGTTGTTCTCGGGGTTGATCAACTCCGACTACAAAGACGTGTTCAGTTTCTCCCTGCTGGTGGTGATTCTGATTTTCCGTCCCCAGGGCCTGCTTGGTCGCCCACTCGTGGCTAAGGTGTAAACATGTCTGCTGCCAAACCCATCGATATCAAGAAAAGTGTGGTCGATACGGTCCTTGCCGGGCTGATTTCGTTGATCGTGTTCGGTCCGATCGTCGGCGTGGTCCTCGACGGCTACAGCTTCAACCTGGAACCGGCCCGTGTGGCTACCCTGGTCGCCATCGTGATGGCCGGGCGCTTTGCCCTCAGCCTGTTCCTGCAAACCCCCAAGGGCCTGAAGATTCTGCAGGGCTTCGAAAGCAGCGGCTCCGGCGTGCATGTACTGCCACCGGACTACAAGTCGCGGCTGCGCTGGATCATCCCGGCGCTGATCGTGATCGCCATCGTGTTCCCGATCTTCGCCAACAAGTACCTGCTGACCGTGGTGATCCTCGGGCTGATCTACGTGTTGCTGGGCCTGGGCCTGAACATCGTGGTCGGCCTGGCCGGGCTGCTCGACCTGGGTTACGTGGCGTTCTACGCCATCGGCGCCTACGGCCTGGCGCTGGGTTATCAATACCTCGGCCTGGGCTTCTGGAGCGTGTTGCCGCTGGCAGCCATCGCAGCGGCGCTGGCGGGATGCATACTCGGCTTTCCGGTGCTGCGAATGCACGGTGACTACCTGGCCATCGTGACCCTGGGCTTCGGTGAAATCATTCGCCTGGTGCTCAACAACTGGCTCTCGTTCACCGGCGGCCCCAACGGTATGCCGGTGCCTTCGCCGACCTTCCTGGGCCTGGAGTTCGGGCGCAAGGCCAAGGAGGGCGGGGTTCCGTTCCACGAGTTCTTCGGCATCGACTACAACCCCAATATCAAGTTCATGTTCATCTACATCGTGCTGTTCCTGGTGGTGCTGGCCGTGCTGTACATCAAGCACCGCCTGACCCGCATGCCGGTCGGCCGCGCCTGGGAAGCCTTGCGCGAAGATGAGATCGCCTGCCGCTCCATGGGCCTGAACCACGTGCTGGTCAAGCTCTCGGCCTTCACCATTGGCGCGTCCACTGCCGGTTTGGCCGGGGTGTTCTTCGCCAGCTACCAAGGCTTCGTCAACCCGTCGTCGTTCACCTTCTTCGAGTCGGCGCTGATCCTGGCCATCGTGGTACTGGGCGGCATGGGCTCGACGGTCGGCGTGGTGATTGCCGCGTTCGTGTTGACCGTCGCGCCTGAACTGCTGCGCAGCTTCAGCGAATACCGCGTGCTGCTGTTTGGCGTGCTGATGGTGGTGATGATGATCTGGCGACCGCGCGGCCTGATCCGGATCAGCCGCACCGGTGTGACACCGCGCAAGGGGGTAGCGCCATGAGCAAGGAAGTCGTCCTCTCCGTGGAACACCTGATGATGCACTTCGGTGGCATCAAGGCCTTGAGCGATGTGAGCCTCAAGGTCGAACGCAACTCGATCTTCGCCCTGATCGGCCCCAACGGAGCCGGCAAGACCACCGTGTTCAACTGCCTCACCGGCTTCTACAAAGCCAGCGGCGGCAAGATCGAACTGAACATCCGCGGCAAGCAGACCAATGTGATCCAGCTGCTCGGCGAGCGCTTCAAGGCGGTCGACTTCGTGTCGCCAAAAAGCTTCTTGAGCCGGGTGTACTACAAGATGTTCGGCGGCACCCACCTGGTCAACCGCGCCGGCCTGGCCCGGACCTTCCAGAACATTCGCCTGTTCAAGGAAATGTCGGTGCTGGAAAACCTGCTGGTGGCCCAGCACATGTGGGTCAACCGCAACATGCTGGCGGGCATCCTCAACACCAAGGGCTACCGCAAGGCCGAAAGCGATGCCCTCGACCATGCGTTCTACTGGCTCGAAGTGGTGGACCTGGTGGACTGCGCCAACCGCCTGGCCGGTGAGCTTTCCTACGGCCAGCAGCGCCGCCTGGAAATCGCCCGCGCCATGTGCACCCGGCCGCAGATCATCTGCCTGGACGAACCGGCAGCGGGCCTCAACCCCCAGGAAACCGAAGCCCTCAGCGCGATGATTCGCCTGTTGCGCGACGAACACGACCTGACGGTGGTGCTGATCGAACACGACATGGGCATGGTGATGAGTATTTCCGACCACATTGTGGTGCTGGACCACGGCAACGTGATTGCCGAAGGCGGGCCGGAAGCGATCCGCAACGACCCGAAAGTGATTGCCGCCTACCTGGGCGCCGACGAAGAGGAGCTGGTATGAGTGCACCTATCCTCGAAATGAAGGACCTGGACGTGTTCTATGGCCCGATCCAGGCCCTGAAAAAAGTCTCGCTGCACATCAACGAAGGCGAAACCGTCAGCTTGATCGGCTCCAATGGCGCGGGTAAATCCACGCTGCTGATGTCGATCTTCGGCCAGCCACGGGCCGAGTCGGGGCAGATCCTCTACAACGGCGTCGACATTACCCACAAGTCGTCCCACTACATTGCCTCCAACGGCATTGCACAGTCGCCGGAAGGGCGGCGGGTGTTCCCCGACATGACCGTCGAGGAAAACCTGCTGATGGGCACCATCCCCATTGGCGACAAGTTCGCCCAGGAAGATATGCAACGCATGTTCGAGCTGTTCCCACGGCTCAAGGAGCGACGTAACCAGCGCGCCATGACCATGTCCGGTGGCGAGCAGCAAATGCTCGCCATCGCCCGCGCGCTGATGAGCCGACCCAAGCTGTTGCTGCTGGACGAACCGAGCCTGGGCCTGGCGCCGATTGTGGTGAAGCAGATCTTTTCCACCCTGCGCGAGCTGGCCTCCACCGGGATGACCATCTTCCTGGTGGAGCAGAACGCCAACCATGCACTGCGTTTGTCGGATCGGGCGTACGTGATGGTCAACGGTGAGATTCGCCTCACAGGCACCGGCAAGGAGCTGCTGGTGAACGAGGAAGTGCGCAACGCTTACCTCGGTGGCCACTGATCTAAATAACGACGCAGTACCCCTGTGGGAGGGGGCTTGCCCCGATGGCGTTGTATCAGTCAGCACACCTGAAACTGACACACCGCCATCGGGGGCAAGCCCCCTCTCACATTTGTTTTGTGTCGCCTGCAAGACCGATCCCAAATTGTGGAAAACAAATCCAGCCCCCCTCCAAAGCGCGACATATAGCCGCCGCAAATCCCTGTTTTGTCACACTTTTGACTTGTCCCCATCCACTGTGGAACCGGCTGTGGGTAAGGTGGGAGTAGCTGGCTGGACGCCTTTAAAAACGTGGCTTTCAGCGGTGTGGTTGTTTTTTGATCAGTGGCTTTTTCGCGGCTGATCGAGGGGTTTGTCAACCTGTTTAAAGACACAGGTATATGACTGAAATATGTCCCGCCCGCCTGTGGATAAGTCTGTGACTAAACTCTGGAAAGACGGCCGCAGAGGCCGGAATGACTGGCCTGGAGCCATCGCTCGATTTGTCCCGCTGCCCCTGGGCCTACATACGCCTTCGTCCAGGTCAAGCAAAAAACTTTCTAAAATCGCCTGGAAGCCTTGTACACAGCGGCCTGAAGCGTTTTGCACTTGCCCCCAGAGACTGTGGGCGCAGCTGTGGATAACCTGCGCGCATATGGCTGCAAGCCACGGTTCATAAGGCTTTGGTCTGAATGATTAAAAAATGACCAGTCGTGCATGAAGTTCTGTGCATGGCGGTTGCCGCAACCGCGGCGTAAGGGCATTCTGCTGGCTGATTTTTTTCCCGATGCCCGCAAGGAGAACACCATGTCCAACACGCTGTTTATTACTGGCGCCACCTCAGGTTTTGGCGAAGCCTGCGCCCGTCGGTTTGCCGAGGCCGGCTGGAAACTGGTGCTTACCGGTCGTCGTGCCGAGCGTTTGAATGCGCTGGTCGAGGAGCTTTCCAAGCAGACCGAAGTGCACGGCCTGGTGGTGGATGTACGGGATCGCAAAGGCATGGAAGACGCGATCGCCAACCTGCCGCCATCGTTCGCCACCCTGCGCGGGCTGATCAACAACGCCGGCCTGGCCGTGGGCACTGACCCGGCGCCCAAGTGCGACCTCGACGACTGGGAAACCATGGTCGATACCAACATCAAAGGCCTGCTGACCACCACCAGCCTGCTGCTGCCGCGCCTGATCGCCCATGGTCGTGGCGCCGGGATCATCAACCTGGGCTCCATCGCCGGCAGCTACCCGTACCCGGGCAGCCATGTGTATGGCGGTTCCAAGGCGTTCGTGAAGCAGTTCTCCTTGAACCTGCGCTGTGACCTGCAGGGCACCGGCGTGCGTGTGACCAACATCGAGCCGGGCCTGTGCGAAAGCGAGTTCTCCCTGGTGCGCTTCGGCGGTGACCAGGCGCGCTACGACGCCACCTACGCCGGTGCCGAGCCGATCCAGCCGCAGGACATTGCCGACACCATCTTCTGGGTGCTGAACACGCCGGCGCACGTCAACATCAACCGCCTGGAACTGATGCCGGTGAGCCAGACCTGGGCTGGGTTTGCGATTGAGCGGGGGGCCAAGTAAGGCTCTAGACCACGTTGCTGCCATCGGGGGCTTGGCGAATCGTCACACCGCCCCTCCCACATTTGACCGTATTCACAAATCTGAATGTGTGAACACGGTCCAATGTGGGAGGGGCGGTGCGACGATTCGACTTGCTCCCGATGAGGCCCAGCAGGTCACCCGAGATGCTGGATCAGCCCCTGGTAGCAGGTTGCCAAATGATACGGTGTGGTCGATGGCATATCCCGTCGGCTCACCGCGCCGTTGGCATCCAGGCATTCATGCCAGCCTTTCTCATGCAGGAAATGCTGTTGCAGCGCCAGCAGTTGGCGCTGCAGCACCGCCTCACTGCCAGGGCGCAAGGTCAGTGCCCGCAGGTACTCGGCCTGGGCCCAGATACGCTGGGTGCCGTCGCGCACGCTGCCGTCGAGCGCCAACATGCCGCTAACCGCTCCGGTCGCGCCGTCCACACCCTTGTGCTCAGCGTAGGCAAACGCCCGCGTCAGTGACGCATGCAGCGGGGTGCCGCGCAGCACGGGCGACGATTCGAGCAAAAAGAACCACTCGAACTGGTGCCCCGGCTCAAACCAGTTATCCACAGCGCCCAGCGGCTTTTCCATCATCACGCCGTGCCGGCGGTCGATGAACCGCTGCTGCATGGCCGTCGCCAAGGCCAGCAGGGCCGCTTGCACAGGGGCATCCTCGCGCACCGCAAGTGTGGCGAGGAAACCTTCGGCCAGGTGCATCAACGGGTTTTGCAGCGGGCCGGACTGGAGGGACGACCAGTTGCGCTCCAGCACCGCCTCGTACAGGCCCTCTTCGGTGGCGAAGCGCTGGGCCACGACTTCGAGGGCGGCGTTCAGCACCGATTCCACCAGCGGTTCACGCACCTTGGCCCAGTAATGGGCGCAGGCAAAGATGATGAAGGCGTGGGTGTAGAGGTCTTTTCGCTTGTCCAGCGGCTGGCCGGCGGGGTCGACGCTGTAGAACCAGCCGCCGTGTTCGGCATCGTGGAAATGCCGTTGCAGGGAGCGGAACAGCACCGCCGCGCGCTCTTCAGCGAAGGCCGCCCCTGGCTCGCCGATCAGGCTGGCGAACAGGTACAACTGCCGCGCGCAGGCCATGGCGCGGTAGCGTTGCGGGGGCAGTGGGCGGTGATCGGCGTCCAGCGCCTCATAGGGCAGCGCCAATTCGGCATTCCAGCCCGGGCCCTGCCAGAGCGGCACGATCAGGGTGTGGAAGTGCGTGAGCACGGCATTCAACGAAGGCTGGGGGGCGGAGCTTGGAGCGATGGGCATCGGCTGGCGTCGTCACGGCAGGGGTGTAGGCGCGCATGGTAGCAGAGGGGCAGCTTTAAGTTGTGAGCTGCAAGCTGCAAGTAAGAGCGGTTCGGCTTTTACTTGCAGCTTGCAGCTTGCGACGTTTAGCTGGCGAGCAGCCACACCCCAGTCGCCGCCGAAGCCGCTCCGGCAATCCGCACCAACGGTGCCGCTGCGGCCGGCAACCAGCGCACCAGCGCATACCCGGCCGCGTGCAGTGCAGCGGTCGCGCCGACAAAGCCGGCGGCATACGCCCAAGGGCTCGACATGTCCGGCAGCTCCAAGCCATGGGCCACACCATGGAACAACGCAAACAACGCCGTCGCACCCATGGCCATGAACAACGGCGGACGCACCGCCAGTGCCACCGCCAGGCCCAGGGCCAGCACCGAGGCGGCGATCCCGCTTTCCAGTGCGGGCAATTGCAGCCCTTCGAAACCCAGCACGCCGCCCATCAGCATGGTGCCGACAAAGGTGCACGGCAGGGCCCAGCGCGCGGCACCCTTTTGTTGCGCGGCCCACAGGCCGACCGCGACCATGGCCAGCAGGTGGTCGAGGCCGCCCAGCGGGTGGCTGATACCGGCCACCAGGCCGTTGTCGCCGTGGCCAGGGTGAGCGAAGGCCAGGGCGGGCGCGAGCAACAGGGCGGCGGCTGCGAGGAATTTATTGAGGTTCATAAACAGGTTCCTTATGGGTTGATCAGGCGGCGGTCAGCAGGCCTTGGCGTTCGATGAAGGCGACGATTTCTTCCAGGCCTACCCCGGTTTTCTGGTTGCTGAACACAAAGGGTTTGCCGTTGCGCATGCGCTGGGTGTCGCTGTTCATCAGCTCCAGCGACGCGCCCACCAGCGGCGCCAGGTCGATCTTGTTGATCACCAGCAGGTCGGATTTGCAAATACCAGGCCCGCCCTTGCGCGGCAGCTTGTCGCCGGCGGACACATCGATCACATAGATGGTCAGGTCCGACAGCTCCGGGCTGAAGGTGGCCGACAAATTATCGCCGCCGGACTCCACCAGGATCAGGTCCAGGCCGGGAAAGCGGCGGTTGAGTTGGTCCACCGCTTCCAGATTGATCGAGGCGTCCTCGCGAATCGCCGTGTGCGGGCAGCCGCCGGTTTCCACGCCGATGATGCGCTCCGGCGCCAGGGCCTGGTTGCGCACCAGGAAGTCGGCGTCTTCGCGGGTGTAGATGTCGTTGGTGACCACCGCCAGGTTGTAGCGATCGCGCAGCGCGAGGCACAGGGCCAGGGTCAGGGCGGTCTTGCCGGAGCCGACCGGGCCACCGATACCGACACGCAGGGGTTGTGTGTTCATGTCTGATTCTCCAAAAAAACCTTAGGAACGGAACAGGCGGCTGTACTGGCGCTCGTGGGCCATGCTCGCCAGGGACAGGCCGAAGGCGGCGCTGCCGAAATGGTGGGGGTCGATGCGGACGGCGTCGTGCTGGGCCTGTTGCAGTAGGGGCAGCAGCTCGCTGGTCAGGCGCTGCGCGGCTTGCTGGCCCAGAGGCAGGGTTTTCATCAGCACGGCCAATTGGTTTTCCAGCCAGCTCCAGAGCCAGGCGGCGAGGGCGTCGTCGGCGCTGATCGCCCAGGCGCGCGCGGCCAGTGCCCAGCCCAGGGCCAAGTGCGGTTCGCGGCGTTGCTCCAGGAAGCTGCGGGCGTCGCTGTCCAGTTCCGGCAGGCCATTGAGCAACTGCTGCAGGGAATAACCCATCTGCCGACTTTCCTGATACAGCTCCCGGGTTTCGCGGCTGGCTTGATGCGCTTCGCACAGCTGCGCCAACGCTGGCCAGTCCTGCTCTGCAGCGGCGCGGCAATGGGCGAGCAACAGCGGGGCTTCGAAGCGCGCGAGGTTGAGCAGCAATTGGTCGCTGATCCAGCGCCGAGCGCTGGCGGCATCGTTGACGTGGCCGTTCTCCACGGCCATTTCCAGGCCTTGGGAATAGCTGTAGCCGCCAATCGGCAATTGCGGACTGGCCAGACGCAACAGCGCCCAGGCTGGGTTCATAGACGTACGCCGAACTGATGCAGCTTGGGCGGGTAGTTGAAATCTTCATCGCCATGCCGGGAGTGGTGGTGGCCGCCGCCATAGGCGCCGTGTTCCGGTTGGAACGGCGCCTCGATGGTTTCGGTGTGGGCGCCCAGTTGCTCAAGCATGGCCTTGAGCACGTAGTCGTCGAGCAGGCGCAACCAGCCATCCCCCACTTGCAAGGCCACATGGCGGTTGCCGAGGTGGTAGGCGGCGCGGGTCAGTTCAAAGGCGTTGCTGCAGGTGACATGCAACAGGTGTTCAGGGCGGGCGCACACGCGTACGACACGTCCGTCTTCGGCTTGCAGGAATTCGCCATCGTGCAACGGCGGCTGGCCGCGCTCCAGAAACAGGCCGACGTCTTCACCGTCGGCACTGAAACAGCGCAGGCGGCTCTTGCTGCGTGCTTCGAAATTCAGCAGCAGCTCAGCGGCCCAGAGGGCTTGGGGGGCGATTCGGCGGTGGATCACCAGCATCAGGAAGCTTCCAGCTATGAGCGATGGAAGTGCTAGAGCAAGGGGCTTGCCAATCAGGTATTGATGTAGGAATTCTCTGTCGGTGCGCGAGGAGATGCCACTGAATAGGGCGGGGCTGAGTACTGCGAGTGCTTAATGTTGGTGCTCTGTCGGATATTGAGCACTTAAATGGGGCGTTTTTTGTTGGCGAGTGGTGTTTATCACATCAAGTTCCTTCCGTTTTTTTCGTATATGGAATTTTCGGATTTGTCCTACTGGATGTAAGGATTCGGCGTTCATCTGCTTACGCGCCAGACCGTTAGGATTTGCGCCGTGCTAAACATCCACGGCGAGTTCCAGTATGTTCAAATCAATTGTGTGTTTATTCATTTTCAGTCTTTACCTGGTCACTCCCTCGTCCTCGGCCAATATCAAGCCGCGCGGGGTAGCCCCTCTCGAGATCGCGACGCCCCTGCAGTCGCTGCAAAAACGCCCAGCCATCGACAATGTGATCGACCGCGCCCATCAATTGCTGGGTACCTCGTATAAATGGGGCGGGAACACGGTGGAGCAGGGCTTCGACTGCAGCAGCTTGCTGGTCTACCTGTTCAGGACCGAAGCCAATATCCGTATACCCCGCACCACGGCGGCGATGCACCGTTCAAACGCCATGACGATCAAGCGTAACGCGCTCAAACCTGGGGATGCGGTGTTCTTCAAAGGTAATGGGCGCAGTCAGGTCAGCCATGTCGGCCTTTATATAGGCGAGGGCAAATTCATTCATTCGCCGCGCGCCGGCAAGACGGTGCGAATCGACTCGCTGAACAATCGCTACTGGAACAAGAACTACAGTACCGCCAAGCGCTTTCACTCGGCGGGCTAGCCGGCTTACTCCGTACTGCCCAGGCCTTGCCAATGCTTGAGGCCGATAAAGATAAAGCGCAGCTGCTGGGTGATTTTCGCCTGGGGCGTGAGGTGGGCAGGCAAGGCCTGGGCCGGTGGGTCAATGATGTCGGGAAGGGTGGCGAACACGCTCTTGACGATCAGGTCGGCCATTACATGCAGGCCATCGGCGTCCAGGTGCTGCAACTTGGGCATCAGGGTCAGGTCGGCCGCCAGGTCGCGGGTGATGTCTTCACGCAGGGCACCGATGGCTTGGCGCACCGCCAGGCAACCGCCGTATTGCTCGCGGGCCAGGAACAGGAATTGCGAGCGGTTGGCCGAGACCACATCGAGAAAAATCCGCACTGAGGCATCGATAATGCCGCCCATCACGAATTCGTTGTGGCGCACCAGGCGAATGGTGGCGCGAAAGGTCTGGCCCACCTCACTCACCAATACAAGTCCAAGCTGGTCCATATCGGCAAAGTGGCGATAGAAGCCGGTGGGGACAATGCCTGCGGTCTTGGCCACTTCACGCAGGCTCAGGCTGCCAAACCCACGGCCACACTCCATCAGATGGCGGGCAGCGTCCATCAGGGCGAGGCGGGTCTGTTGCTTCTGTTCGGCACGGGGCAGCATGGGCGGGCGGGCTTTGTCGGCAAGTACAGCGACGCACTCTAGCAAAACAGCTTCATTGACGTCGAACTTGGCGGGGAATAGGTGGGGAGTGTTGCGTGACAGGCGCTACAAAAAGTCAAAAGCCCGGTCGGCAGATCGGGCTTTTTTCTGGGCCACCACAAGGTCAGCTCTGAGCTTGATGCAGTTCTTGCAGGCGATCAGCACCACCTTCGGCAACACCTTCGGTGTAGGCACGTTCGTTGGCTTGTTCCGCACCACCTTCAACCAGGCCTTTCTGTTCCAGGCGATCACGGCCACCTTCGGCAACACCTTCAGTGTAGGCACGCTTGTTGGCGTGTTCCGAACCGTTTTCAGCGACAGCACCTTTGGCGTAGTCACGGTTCTCGTCTTCTTGCGAACCGCTGCGGGCCAGGGTCTGGTTGAAGTGAACGGCGTCAGCCTTGGCTTGTGGGGTAACCTGTTCGGCGGCTGGCAGGGCAAAGGCGCTGGAAGCCAGGATGGATAACAGGACGGTAGCGAGTACTTGGCGTTTCATGATGGGTTGCTCCTTGGGAGGGCGATAAAGTGAGTACGGAGCTAATGCTACTCTCGATAAGTCGATATAAAAGTTCATAAACACAATGGTAATAATCAACAGAATTGATTGTTCGTCAGGGAGGCTCTAGATCGGGCCTCTCAAGCACGCGGTTTTGCACCGAGGTGGGTATTTTCGACACGAACGCGGGTAACAATGGTGCGCCGTGGATGATCGAATCTGTCGAAACGGTCAGGAAAGCAGGTTTTCAAGGGTAAATCGGAGATTGGGTTAAACCCACGAGCGGTTTGCCAGTCGTAGTTTTATAAGCTGTCCTACAGGTGTTGGTTCAGCCGGTCGTATTCAGGAGTCCTGTGCAATGACGCGCACTCGTAAAATCGTCATGTGGAGCTGCGCCAGCTTCGTTGTGTTAATCGCTGTGGTGGTACTGGTCCTGGTGTTCTTTGACTGGAACCGCATCAAACCGCCTCTCAATGCCAAAGTCTCCGAAGAACTGCATCGCCCGTTTGCCATCAACGGCAACCTGGCGGTGGTGTGGGCACGTGAGCCGGACGAAGGCGGCTGGCGCGCCTGGGTGCCGTGGCCCCATGTGATTGCCGAGGACCTGACCCTGGGCAATCCCGACTGGTCAAAAAAACCGCAGATGGTCACGCTGAAAAAGGTCGAGCTGCGTATTTCGCCGCTGGCGTTGCTGGTGCAGCGCGTGGTGATCCCCCGTATCGACCTCACCGAACCGAGTGCCGAGTTGCAGCGCCTGGCCGATGGCCGCGCCAACTGGACGTTCACGTTCGACCCCAAGGACCCCGACGCCGAACCTTCCAACTGGGTGGTGGACATCGGCGCCATTGGGTTCGACAAGGGCCACGTGACCCTCGACGACCAGACCCTCAAGACTCAGTTGGACGTGATCATCGACCCCCTGGGCAAGCCGATCCCGTTCGGCGAAATCGTCGGCGACGCCGATGCCAGGAAGGCCCTGGAAAAAGGCTCCGCGCCCCAGGACTATGCGTTCGCCCTCAAGGTCAAGGGCCAGTACCACGGCCAGAGGCTCGACGGCAGCGGCAAGATCGGCGGCCTGCTGGCCTTGCAGGACGCGGCCAAGCCGTTTCCGCTGCAAGCCCAGGTCAAGATTGCCGATACCAGCATCGCATTGGCGGGCACCTTGACCGACCCGTTGAACCTCGGCGCCCTGGACCTTCGCCTGAAACTGTCCGGCAGCAGCCTGGGTAACCTCTACCCGCTGACCGGCGTCACCTTGCCGGATTCGCCGGCCTACTCCACTGACGGCCACTTGATCGCCAAGTTGCACGAGGCCAGCGGCGCGTCATTCAGCTACGAAAACTTCAACGGCAAGATCGGCAACAGCGATATTCACGGCAACCTCGCCTATGTCGCCAGCCAGCCACGTCCCAAGCTCAGCGGTGCGTTGGTGTCCAACCAATTGCTGATGAGCGACCTCGCCCCCCTGATCGGTGCCGACTCCAACGCCAAGCAAAAAGCGCGTGGCGGTGAGAGCAAACAGCCGGCGACCAAAGTGTTGCCGGTGGAAGAGTTCCGCACCGAGCGCTGGCGCGACATGGATGCCGATGTGGAATTCACCGGCAAACGCATCGTGCACAGTGCCGAATTGCCCTTCAACGACCTGTACACCCACCTGGTGCTCAACGACGGCGAACTGAGCCTGGAACCGCTGCGATTCGGCGTCGCCGGCGGCAAGCTGGATGCGCAGATCCGCTTGAATGGCCGCACCACACCGATGGAAGGCCGCGCCAAACTGACTGCACGCAACTTCAAGCTTAAGCAGTTGTTCCCGACCTTCGAACCGATGAAAACCAGCTTCGGTGAACTCAACGGCGATGCCGATCTTTCCGGGCGCGGTAACTCCGTTGCGGCGCTGCTGGGCAGCTCCAACGGTGACCTGAAGATGCTGATCAACGACGGCGCCATCAGCCGTGGCCTGATGGAAATTGCCGGGCTCAACGTCGGCAACTATGTGGTGGGGCGCCTGTTCGGCGACAAGGAAGTGAAGATCAACTGCGCGGCGGCGGATTTCGGGATCAAGACCGGCCTGGCAACCACGCGCTTGTTTGTGTTCGATACCGAGAACGCGATCATCTATATCGATGGCACCGCCAACATGGCCACCGAGCAGTTGGACTTGACCGTCACACCGGAATCGAAGGGCTTCCGCCTGTTTTCCCTGCGTTCGCCGTTGTACGTCAATGGCCCGTTCATCAAGCCCAATGCGGGTGTAAAAGCCATTCCCCTGGCCCTGCGGGGCGCGGGCATGGTGGCACTGGGTGTGATCGCCGGCCCGGCAGCGGGTCTGTTGGCGCTGGTGGCACCGAGCGCCGATGCGCCGAACCAGTGTGCACCGTTGTTGCAGCAGATGAGGGAAGGCAAGGCGCCGAAGACGGTGAAAGGCTGACGGACAGAACACAAACCCAATGTGGGAGGGGGCTTGCCCCCGATGACGGAGTGTCAGTCACCAGATGCAGTGGCTGAAACGACGCATCGGGAGCAAGCCCCCTCCCACATTTTTTTGAATTGCGCTGCTTAGAGACTTTCGAGGATGTCGGCCATATCGTCCGCATGCTCTTCTTCCTGAGCCAGGATCTCTTCAAACAGACGGCGCGTGGTTGGATCCTTATCACCGATGTACTGGATGATTTCGCGGTAGCTGTCCACCGCGATCCGCTCGGCCACCAGGTCTTCGTAGACCATTTCCTTCAAGCTGTTACCGGCCACGTATTGGGCATGGGAGTTCTTCGACAGCAGGTCCGGGTTGAACTCCGGCTCGCCGCCCAGTTGCACGATGCGTTCGGCGAGTTTGTCGGCGTGCTCGGCTTCCTGGGTGGCGTGTTCGAGGAATTCCTGCGCTGCGACGGCAGCTTTGACGCCGCTGGCCATGAAGTAGTGGCGCTTGTAGCGCAGCACACACACCAGTTCAGTGGCCAGGGAGCCGTTGAGCAGGCGGATGATCTCTTCGCGGTCGGCGTCATAGCCCTCGGTCACGGCACCGTTTTCGACGTTCTGGCGGGCGCGGCTGCGCAGGGTCGCAACGTCAGTCAAGTTTGCTTCAGTCATCTCAATCTCCTGGGGCTAATCCGGTTTTACGCCACGCTCTGTCGGCGTGATCGCTCCCAGTTGTGAGTCACGGGCGCTGCAAAAAGTTTTATTGGATTTGCCAGGCGTGTCATCAGCGCGTCGCCGGAATTGGGCTAGCCTGCCATCATCCTTTCTTGATCAAGGACGTTCGCTTCATGTCGCAGTCGTTAGCCACGCGTTATCCCTTGGTGCTGGTGCCCGGCATGCTCGGGTTCGTGCGCCTGGGGTTTTTCCCTTACTGGTACGGCATTGTCCCGGCATTGCGGGCGGGTGGGGCGCAGGTGTTTCCCATCCAGGTGGCGCCGCTGGACTCCAGCGAGGTGCGTGGCGAGCAGCTGCTGGCGCAGATCGAGCGGATTCGCCTTGAGACCGGCGTCGACAAGGTCAACCTGATCGGCCATAGCCAGGGCGCGCTGACCGCCCGTTATGCGGCGGCCACGCGCCCGGAGTGGGTGGCGTCGGTGACGTCGGTGGCCGGGCCCAACCACGGTTCGGAACTGGCGGACCATATCCACGCCCATTATCCGGCCGACAGCGTGAAGGGGCGGCTGATGAGCGCAATGTTTCATCTGGTTGCAACGCTGATGAGCCTGCTGGAAACCGGTTATCGCGGCCCGCGCTTCAAGGCGGACTTGCAGGCGTCCCACCATTCCCTGACCAGCGCAGGTGTGGCGCTGTTCAACCGCAAGTATCCCCAAGGGTTGCCGCACACCTGGGGCGGGCACGGGGCGGAGGTGGTCAATGGCGTGCGCTACTACTCATGGTCCGGCACCTTGCAACCGGGCAAGACCGATCGCGGACGCAACCTGCTGGACGGGACGAATCGCAGTTGCCGATTGTTTGCCCGCAGCTTCGTGCGCGAGAAGGGCCAGTGCGACGGTATGGTCGGGCGCTGCAGCTCGCACCTGGGGCGGGTGATCGGCGATGACTACGCCCTGGACCACTTCGATATCGTCAACCAATCCATGGGCCTGGTCGGCAAGGGCGCCGAGCCTATCCGCCTGTTCGTCGAGCATGCCCAGCGCCTGAAGGCGGCCGGGGTTTAAGCCTGGCGGCGGACCGGTGTGGTCCAGCGCTCCGACAAAATCACCCCGCCCAACGTCAGCAAACCGCCCACCAGGTGATACAACGCCAATTCTTCCCTGAGCACCACGGCCGCAATCAATGCGGTAATCAACGGCAGCAGGTTGAAAAACAACGTGGTGCGGCTGGGTCCCAGGGTCTTCACCGAATGCATCCACGCCAGTGGCGCGAGCATCGAAGCCAGCAAGCACGCATAGAGCACCAGCGGAATATTCGTCCAGCCCAGGCCGGCTTTTGCCGAGAACAGAAACAGCGGAAACAGCACCACCACCGCCACCAGCACCTGCAAATACAGGAGCACCAGCGGCGGCAGGCGCAGTTGCCATTTTTTCAACAGGGTGCTGTAGACCGCGTACGCCAGGGTCGCGACCAGCATCATCGCATCGCCCAGGTTCACGCCGTGCTGCAGCAGCGCGCCGAGGCTGCCGGCCGACACCACCACCACTACCCCTGCGAACGACAGCACCGCACCCGTCAGCGCGCCAAAGGTCAGGCGCTGGCCCAGGCTGATGATGGCCGCCGTCAAGGCCATCAACGGCATCAACGACAGGATGATGCCCATATTGGTGGCGCTGGTCAGCGAGGCGGCGTAGTACGCCAGGCTCTGGTACACCGCCATGCCCAGCACGCCGAGGATGCCGATCTTGCCCAGGTTCGGGCGAATCAGCGGCCAGTGGGTGATGACCGGCTTGAGCATGAACGGTGTAAACAGCAATGCAGCCAGTAACCAGCGGTAAAAGCCGATTTCAGCGGGGAAGATCGAACCCACGGCCAGTTTGTTGACCACGGTATTGCCGGCCCAGATAAAAATGGCCAGCAGGGGATACGCGTATTGCATCGAAAGAAACCAGATGTGTTGATGAGCCAGGATTATCCCTTGTCTGGATCGAAGCCTATACTGCGATCCAGACAAACGACCTCTGTATCCAGACAATATGGCCCGACACACCGTACGCCTTGCGGATTTTGGCAGCCTGCCAAGCCCCGTGTACTTCCGTTACTCCGACTTTGCCCCCGACACTGAGTGCACCCCGCACCAGCATGTCTGGGGTTCGCTGGACTACTCCGCCAGTGGCGTAATGCGCATGGAAGTGGCCGGCAACCGCTTTATGTCGCCACCGCAATACGCGGTGTGGATCCCACCCAATACCGAACACAGTTCCTACAACGCCGAGGCGATTGTCTACCGTTCGGTGGGCCTTTCGCCGCCGCTCTGCGAGCAATTGCCCCAGCAGCCCTGCACCCTGGCGATCAGCGACATCCTCAAGGCCATCCTCAGCGACTTCGCCCAGCGTGACGTCAACATCCCGCACTCCGACGCCGATATTCGCCTGGCCCAGGTGCTGGTCGATCAGCTCAGGCAGGCGCCGATCCACGAGGGTTTTTTGCCCTACGCCCGCCACCCCGGGCTGCTCGGCGTGTTGGAAGGCATGCAGGCCGACCCCGCTGACAACCGTCCCCTGGCGCACTGGGCCGAGCAGGTGCATGTGAGCGAGCGCACCCTGGCGCGGCAGTTTGTGCGCGAGCTGGGCATGAGCTTCGGCGAATGGCGCCAGCGCTTGCGCTACCTCGCCGCCATCGAAGCCCTCGACAGCGAGCGCAGTGTGCAAAATGTGGCGTTTGACCTCGGCTACAGCAGCGCCTCGGCGTTTATCGCGATGTTCCAACGCCAGGCCGGCTGCACCCCGGAGCAGTACCGGCGGACGAATATTCGCAGCCGATGAAGATGTAACAAGGTTTGGCTACACTGCTGGGTAGGCCGTGCCTCCCGGCACGGTAACAGGGAGAAAACTCCATGAAGATGCTGCGTATTCCGTTGTTGATGATGGGCCTGCTGCTGTGTTCCCAGGGCTTCGCCGCCACCGCCCAGCAAAACAAGATGACCACTTGCAATGCCGAAGCCACCACCAAGACGCTCAAGGGCGACGAGCGCAAGGCCTTCATGAAGACCTGCCTGTCGGCCCCGGCGGCCAATGATGCGAAGACGCTCACGCCGCAGCAGCAGAAGATGAAGGACTGCAATGCCGACGCCAAAACCAAGGCGCTGACCGGCGATGCGCGCAAGACCTTTATGAGCACTTGTCTGAAGAAATAATAGCCCCGGGCCATAGAAGGCTGCGACACTCGTACACAGCCCCCCTGTAGGAGCGAGCTTGCTCGCGAAGAACGCAATTACCCCGCGTTTATTCAGAATAAACGCGTTATCGTTGGCGACCTTCGCGAGCAAGAACTAGGCGTCCCCCTCGCTCCTACACATCCTTTAACGCCGTTCGTTTTGAGGCTGTATGCCAACGTTTTCTCAGCGTCACGTGTTATTGCTGGCCAGCTACATCATCATTTTCGGCGGGTTGCTGCTGGTATTGCCGCTGAAGTTGCTGCCCAGCCTGCTGGCCGGCCTGTTGGTCTATGAACTGGTCAACATGCTCACCCCCCAACTGCAACGGTTGATCGAAGGGCGCCGCGCGCGCTGGTTGGCGGTGGCCTTGCTCGGCACCCTGATCGTCAGCGTGCTCGCCCTGATCTTCGCCGGCGCCATCAGCTTCCTGCTTCACGAAGCGGAAAACCCCGGCGCCTCCCTGGATAAATTCATGGGCGTGGTCGACCGCGCGCGTGGTCAACTGCCGCCGTTCCTTGATGCCTACCTGCCCGCCAGCGCGGCCGAGTTTCGCGTGGCTATCGGCGACTGGCTGAGCAAGCACCTGAGCGAACTGCAACTGGTCGGCAAAGACGCCGCCCACATGTTCGTCACCCTGCTGATCGGCATGGTGCTCGGCGCGATCATCGCCCTGCAGCGGGTGCCTGACCTGACCAAACGCAAGCCCCTGGCCGCCGCACTGTTCGACCGCCTGCACCTGCTGGTCCAAGCCTTTCGCAACATCGTCTTCGCGCAAATCAAGATCGCCGCGCTCAACACCGTCTTTACCGCAATCTTCCTGGCTGTGGTGCTGCCGTTGTGCGGCATTCACCTGCCGCTGACCAAGACCCTGATCGTGCTGACCTTCCTGCTCGGCCTGTTGCCGGTGATCGGCAACCTGATGTCCAACACCCTGATCACCATCGTCGCGCTGTCGCTGTCGATCTGGGTGGCGGTGGCGGCGCTGGGGTATCTGATCGTGATCCACAAGGTCGAGTACTTCCTCAACGCGCGCATCGTCGGCGGGCAGATCAGTGCAAAATCGTGGGAATTGCTCCTGGCGATGCTGGTGTTTGAAGCGGCGTTTGGTTTGCCGGGGGTGGTGGCGGGGCCGATTTACTATGCGTATCTGAAGAGTGAGCTGAAGCTCGGCGGGATGGTTTAAGGCGTGTTTTGCCTGGGCGGGCCCTATCGGGGCATAAGTATCTACACAACTTCAGTAGGATAACGCGTAGCAGCTGTCGAGCCTAGGCGAGGCTGCGTTTGCGGCGCGTCTGACACACCGCCGACGCAGCCTCGCCTAGGCTCGACAGCTGCTACGCAGGGGGTTCGGCTCAAGATGTGTAGATACTTATGCCTATCGGGGGCTTGCCCCCGATGAAGTCACCACGGTATTTCAGGTGAAACTCAGCAGCCGTAGCGCTTACTCGCCTCAATTGCCAAACCACTGCCGATACTGCCGAAGATATTCCCCTCCACATGCCGCGCATTCGGCAGCATGGCCGAGATGCTGTGGCGCAGCGCCGGGATGCCGCTGGAACCGCCGGTAAAGAACACCGTGTCCACCTGGGCCACCGCCACCGAAGCATCGGTGAGCAACTGCGTCACGCTGTTGCGCACGCGCTCCAGCAAGCCATCGATGGCCGACTCGAACAGTGCGCGGCTCAGGTCCACGCTCAACCCCGGCTCAACGCGGTCCAGCAGCACGTGGCGGTTGTCTTCGTGGGTGAGCTGGATCTTGGTCTCTTCCACTTCCATGGCCAGCCAGTGCCCGGCGCGCTGTTCGATCAGCTTGAACAGGCGGTCGATGCCGCCGGTGTCTTCGATGTCATAGCGCATGCTGCCCAGGGCCAGCTGGGATTTCTGCGAGTACACCGAGTTGATGGTGTGCCAGGTCGCCAGGTTCATGTGGTGGCTGGTGGGCATGTAGGCGCCGCTTTTCATGCGGCTGCCGTAGCCGAACAGCGGCATGATGCCGGCCAGGGACAGTTGCTTGTCGAAGTCGGTACCGCCGATGTGCACGCCGCCGGTGGCGAGGATGTCGTCCTGGCGGTTGTCGTTGTGGCGGCGCTCCGGGGACAGGCGCACCAGCGAGAAGTCGGACGTACCACCGCCGATGTCGACGATCAGTACCAGTTCTTCCTTCTCGATGGTGGACTCGTAGTCGAACGCGGCGGCAATCGGTTCGTACTGGAACGAAATGTCCTTGAAACCGATCTGGCGCGCTACGTCGACCAGGGTGTTTTCGGCCTCCTGGTCGGCCATCGGGTCGTCATCGACGAAAAACACCGGGCGGCCCAGCACCACTTCTTCGAACTCGCGGCCGGCGGTGGCTTCGGCGCGGCTCTTGAGTTGGCCGATAAACAGCCCCAGCAGGTCGGTGAACGGCATCGCCGTGCCCAAGACGCTGGTGTCGTGCTTGATCAACTTGGAACCCAGCAGGCTCTTGAGCGAGCGCATCAGCCGGCCTTCGTAGTTCTCCAGGTATTCGTGCAGGGCCAGGCGACCGTAGACCGGGCGGCGCTCCTCGAAGTTGAAGAACACCACCGACGGCAGGGTGATCTTGTCGTCCTCCAGCGCGATAAGCGTTTCCATGCCGGGGCGGATCCAGCCGACGGTGGAGTTGGACGTGCCGAAGTCGATACCGCAGGCACGGGCTGGGGATGGGTTTTTCATGTCTATCGGGTTCCGGTTGAAAAACGGCCGCGCAGTGTATGCCAGTCGAGGGCGGATGCGTAGGCCGACCATCCGTTAAATCGTGCTTGAAAGTTCGGCATTCGCCCCCACATCTGGTGCATACGGCAAGCGCCGATAACACTTTGACGCACCCCCAGGCCACAAGACTCAACAGGTGCAAACCAGCGCACGTTGTGCCCCGGGCTGTGCGATCTCGATTAAGGATGGTGAACCGCCGATGGATTTCAAAGACTACTACAAGATTCTGGGTGTCGAGCCGAGCGCCGATGACAAGGAAATCAAGGCTGCCTATCGCAAGCTCGCGCGCAAATATCACCCGGACGTGAGCAAGGAAAAAGACGCCGAAGCCAAGTTCAAGGACGCGTCCGAAGCCTATGAAGCGCTTAAAAGCGCCGACAAGCGCGCCGAATACGACGAACTGCGCAAATACGGCCAACATGGCCAGCCGTTCCAGGGCCCGCCAGGCTGGCAGAGCCGTGGCGGGTTTGGCGGTGGCCAGGGCACCGAGGATTTTTCCGACTTCTTCAGCTCGATCTTTGGCGGGCGTGGCGACGCGTTCGGTGGCGGCCAGCGTCGTCCAACCGGGCGTAAAGGCCAGGACGTGGAGATGCAGCTGTCGGTGTTCCTCGAAGAGACACTGTCCACCGAGTCCAAGCAGATCAGCTTCCAGGTGCCGCAATACGACGCCTCGGGCCGGCATGTCAGCAACACCACCAAGAGCCTGAACGTGAAGATCCCCGCCGGTGTCGCCGACGGTGAGCGTATTCGCCTCAAAGGCCAGGGCGCACCGGGTGTTGGCGGCGGGGCCAACGGTGACCTGTACCTGATCGTCAAGTTTGCGCCGCACCCCAAGTTCGAAGTGGATGGCGAAAACCTGATCATCAACCTGCCGCTGGCGCCGTGGGAGTTGGCGTTGGGCGCGGAAGTGGCCGTGCCGACCCTGACCGGCAAGATCAACCTCAAGGTGCCGGCCGGCAGCCAGAACGGCCAGCGCATGCGCGCCAAGGGCCATGGTTTGCTGAACAAGGCCGGGCAGCGCGGCTTCCTGTACGTGCAGCTCAAGGCGGTGATGCCACCGGCAGGCGATGACGACGTGAAAGCGTTGTGGCAGGAGCTGGCCAAAAAAGCCGCGTTCAATCCGCGCGAGCAGTTCTAAGGGGATTTGTGGTGAGGGCACAAGCTCCCTCACCACAGGTTTCAAGTCAGAACAGGAAATACCGCTGCGCCATCGGCAACACATCCGCCGGTTCACACCACAGCAGCACCCCGTCGGCCTTGACCTGATAGGTCTGTGGGTCCACCTCGATGTCCGGCAGGTAATCGTTGTGGATCAGGTCGGTTTTCTGCACATCGCGACAGCCCTTCACCACCCCAATCTGCTTCTTCAAACCCAGGGCTTGCGGCAAGCCTGCGTCCAGCGCCGCCTGGCTGATAAACGTCAGGCTGGTGGCATGCAATGAGCTGCCGAAACTGGCGAACATCGGGCGGTAGTGCACCGGCTGCGGGGTGGGGATCGACGCATTGGCATCGCCCATCAGGCTGGACGCAATCGCACCGCCCTTGAGGATCAGGGTCGGCTTGATGCCGAAGAACGCCGGGCGCCACAGCACCAGGTCAGCCCACTTGCCCACTTCGATGGAGCCGACGATATGGCTGATGCCATGGGTAATCGCCGGGTTGATGGTGTACTTGGCGATGTAGCGCTTGGCGCGGAAGTTGTCGTTGCCCGGGCCGTCACCGGGCAGGGCGCCGCGCTGTTTCTTCATCTTGTCGGCGGTCTGCCAGGTGCGCGTGATCACTTCACCGACGCGGCCCATGGCCTGGCTGTCGGAGCTGATCATCGAGAACGCGCCGAGGTCGTGCAGGATGTCTTCGGCGGCGATGGTCTCGCGGCGGATGCGGCTTTCGGCGAAGGCCACGTCTTCGGCAATGCTCGGGTCCAGGTGATGGCAGACCATCAGCATGTCCAGGTGCTCGTCGATGGTGTTGCGCGTGAACGGCCGCGTCGGGTTGGTGGAACTGGGCAGCACGTTGGGAAAGCCGCAGGCCTTGATGATGTCCGGCGCGTGGCCGCCGCCGGCACCTTCGGTGTGGTAGGTGTGGATGGTGCGGCCCTTGAGCGCGGCCAGGGTGGTTTCGACAAAGCCGGATTCGTTGAGGGTGTCGCTGTGGATCGCCACCTGTACGTCGTACTGGTCGGCGACGCTCAGGCAGTTGTCGATGCTGGCGGGCGTGGTGCCCCAGTCTTCGTGCAGCTTCAAGCCGATGGCGCCGGCCTTGACCTGTTCGATCAACGGCTCGGGCAAGCTGGCGTTGCCCTTGCCGGTAAACCCGATGTTCATCGGGAACGAGTCGCTGGCCTGCAGCATGCGCGCCAGGTGCCAGGGCCCGGAGGTGCAGGTGGTGGCGTTGGTGCCGGTGGCCGGCCCGGTACCGCCGCCGATCATGGTGGTGACACCGCTGGTCAGCGCCTCTTCGATCTGCTGCGGACAGATGAAATGCACATGGGAGTCGATGCCGCCGGCGGTGAGGATCATGCCTTCGCCGGCGATCACTTCGGTGCTGGCGCCGATGGCCATGGTCACGCCGGGCTGGATATCCGGGTTACCGGCCTTGCCGATCGCGTGGATGCGGCCGTTCTTCAAGCCGACGTCGGCCTTGACGATGCCCCAGTGGTCGATGATCAGCGCGTTGGTGATCAGGGTGTCGACGACTTCATGGGCGAGCAATTGGCTCTGGCCCTGGCCGTCGCGGATCACTTTGCCGCCGCCGAATTTCACTTCTTCGCCGTAGACGGTGAAGTCCTGCTCGACTTCGACGAACAGCTCGGTGTCGGCCAGGCGGACCTTGTCACCGACGGTGGGGCCGTACATGTCGGCGTAGGCTTGGCGGCTGATTTTCATGTGTGTGCCCTGAAATATTTGTGTTGAATGTGAAATCGCTATCGGGGGCAAGCCCCCTACCACCTTTGGAATGCGTTCCCCTGTGGGAGGGGGCTTGCCCCCGATGAGGCCCTAAAGGTCGCCCATGATCCGCCCGGCAAACCCGAACACCCGCCGCCCGCCGCTCAAATCCACCAGCTCGACCTCACGGCTCTGCCCCGGCTCGAACCGCACCGCCGTGCCCGCCGGAATATTCAGGCGCATGCCGCGGCTCAATGGGCGGTCAAATGTCAGCGCATCATTGGTCTCGAAAAAATGGTAGTGCGAACCCACCTGGATCGGCCGGTCGCCGCTGTTGGCCACACTGAGGGTGACGGTGCGTCGGCCGACGTTGAGTTCGATCTCGCCAGGCTGGATCTGATATTCGCCAGGAATCATGCAGGTTGCCCCAGGGTCTTGAAGTAGATGGCGGTCGGGCTATAGCGCCCGTCCGGGCTTTGGCAGTAGTCGGGCAGTTCACCGATCTTGGTGTAGCGCAGCGACTGGTAGAAGGCTTCGGCAGGCGAGCCGGCTTCGGTGTCCAGGTACAGCAGGCCGCGCTTGTGCTGGCGCGCGGCGAGTTCCAGGGTGTTCATCAATTGTTGGCCCAGGCCGTGGCGCCGCGCGTTGCTGTGCACCAGCAGCTTTTGCACTTCGGCGCGGTTCAGGCCGTTGGCTTTCTGGCACAGCGCCAACTGCACGCTGGCGATCACCTGCTCATCGCGCACCACCACCCACAGCAACAGGCTGGCGTCTTCAATGCTCGCCTGTACCCCGTCCAGATAGGCACGGGCCTGGGCTTCATCGAAGTCGGCCATGAAACCCACCGACGCACCGTGCTTGACCGCATCCAGCAACAGCTCGATCAGGCCCCGACGGTAGTGGGCAAAACTTTCAGCATTGACTCGACGCAGTTGCGCGGCGTTCATCGAACTCACTCCTTGGGCGGTTGCGCGCCCGGATTCAATGTCAGTTGCATAAAGGTCAGGTCCAGCCAGCGGCCGAACTTGATGCCCACCTGAGGCATTTGCCCGGTGGTGACGAAACCCAGGCGCTCATGCAGGCGGATCGAGGCCAGGTTGCCGCTTTCGATGGCCGCGACCATCACGTGTTTGCCACAGGTTCTGGCGCGTTCGATCAGGGCCTGCATCAGCCGTGGGCCAAGGCCCTTGCCGCGCTGGTCGTTGCGTACATACACCGAGTGTTCGACGCTGTAGCGGTAGCCTTCGAACGCGCGCCAATCGCCAAACGAGGCATAGCCGATCACTTGTTCATTTTCGGTCGCCACCAGAATCGGATAGCCCTGGGCCTGGCGTGCACTGAGCCAGGCCTGGCGGTTGCCGAGATCCACCAGTTGTTCGTTCCAGATCGCCGTGGTGTTGAGTACCGCGTCGTTGTAGATGTCGCGGATCGCCGGCAGGTCTTGCTCGGTTGCATCACGAATCATGGCCGTGCCTCACGCGATGGGTTGGTGGACGGTCACCAGCTTGGTGCCATCGGGGAAGGTGGCTTCCACCTGGATGTCCGGGATCATTTCCGGGATGCCTTCCATCACCTGTTCACGGCTGAGCAGGGTGGTGCCGTAGTGCATCAGGTCGGCCACGGTGCGGCCATCGCGGGCGCCTTCCATCAAGGCTGCGGAGATATAGGCGATGGTTTCCGGGTAGTTGAGCTTCACACCGCGCGCCAGGCGCCGTTCGGCGACTAAGCCGGCGGTGAAGATCAGCAGTTTGTCTTTTTCCCGTGGGGTCAGGTCCATGGTTCAAGGTCCTTCAAAGAATGCATTCTTAAATACAACAGAGATCAAGTGTGGGAGGAGGCTTGCCCCCGATGGGGGGTGTCAGGCAATACATCTTTCACTGACCCACCGCCATCGGGAGCAAGCCCCCTCCCACATTTTGATCTTCATGTGCTCCATATTCGTGGTGAGACTGCTTCCCGTCCTAGCACCGCCGGGCGTAACAGTTTCCATAAATCAATCAACCACCCCCGCGCCAGCAGCGCTTCACTGGCCAGGCAGCGGGCGACCAGCAAGCCGGGCAGTTGGGTCAGGTCGCCGCGCACGGCGTGGGGCAGGGCGCGGCAGTGTTCGAGTAATTCGGGCTCGATATCGCCGGTCACCAGCAGGGTGGCGAATACCGGTTGGCCGTCCAGGCCGATGGGCGAGTCGAGCAGGCCATCGGCGCCCACAATGCGCTGGCGCTCGTGCCAGAGCAACTGGCCGTCGCGGCGGATATCCAGGTGCGATTGAAAGTGGCCCAGGTCGAAGCGCTCGCCACTGGCCGGACGCCCCAGGGCGATCACGTCCCAGTAGAACAGCCGGGCATCGCCGTGCAGGTCGATGCGGGTGCTGAGTTCGGCCTGGGCGGCGCTGAACACAATGGTTTCCTGGGGCAGCCATTCCAGGGTCGCGCCGGCCTCCACGGTGAGATCAAGTTGCTGATACGCCGGGCCGCTGGCGCGATACCACTTCGCCGCGCCGGGGCTGGTCAATTGCGCCCACGCACCCTCGGCGACATGGGCGCGGATGTCCAGGCGGTCACCGCCGGCAATCCCGCCAGGCGGGTGCACGATGATGTGCTGGCACACCTCGGGGCCTTCGGCATACAGGTGCTTTTGCACCCGCAGCGGGCCAAGGTGACGGCGCATCACCGGGCGCGTGGTGTCGCCGAAACGCGCGTAGCCGAGGTCCAGCTCGGCGTGCCAGCTGGGGGTGAACAGGGCAGGGGAAACGGGCAGGTTCATGGTTTCTTGTGCTTATCGTCAGGACGCTACAGGTTAGATGGTAACCAAACCGCGCACACCCTCACTCTCCATATTTTCACCACGGCCCTGCTGCACGATTTCACCGCGCGACATCACCAGGTACTGGTCGGCCAGCTCGGCGGCAAAGTCGTAGAACTGCTCCACCAACAGGATCGCCATATCGCCGCGCGCCGCGAGCTTCTTGATCACGGCGCCGATCTCCTTGATCACCGAGGGCTGGATGCCTTCGGTGGGCTCATCGAGGATCAACAGGCGCGGGCGGCTGGCCAGGGCGCGGCCGATGGCCAACTGTTGCTGCTGACCGCCGGACAGGTCGCCGCCGCGCCGGTGCTTCATTTGCAGCAAAACCGGGAACAGTTCATAGATAAACGCCGGCACTTCCTTGGCTTCGGCACCGGGGAAACGCGACAGCCCCATCAACAGGTTTTCCTCCACCGTCAGCCGCCCGAAAATCTCCCGGCCCTGGGGCACATAGGCGATCCCTGCGTGCACCCGCTGGTGCGGCTTGAAGCCGGTGATGGCCTTGCCCTCCCAGTTCACCGCGCCTTCCTTGGCCGGCAGCAAACCCATCAGACATTTGAGCAGGGTGGTCTTGCCCACGCCGTTACGGCCGAGCAGGCAGGTGACTTCGCCGATCTTCACGTCAAAGGACAGACCGCGCAGGATGTGGCTACCGCCGTAGTATTGGTGCAGCTTGTCGACTTGCAGCATGTTCAGTTCTCCTTAGCGACCGAGGTACACCTCGATCACCCGCTCATTTTCCTGCACCTGTTCCAGCGACCCTTCGGCCAGCACGCTGCCCTGGTGCAACACGGTCACGTGGTCGGCAATCGAGCCGACAAAGCCCATGTCGTGTTCCACCACCATCAACGAATGCTTGCCCGCCAGGCGCTTGAACAGTTCGGCGGTGAATTCGGTCTCGGCGTCGGTCATGCCCGCCACCGGTTCGTCCAGCAGCAGCAGTTGCGGGTCTTGCATCAGCAGCATGCCGATTTCCAGGAACTGCTTCTGGCCGTGGGAGAGCAAGCCGGCGGGCCGATGCACGGAGGCGGTGAGGCGGATGGTGTCGAGCACTTCGTCGATTCCATCCTTTTGCTCGCCGCTCAGGCGCGCACGCAGGCTGGCCCACACCGACTTGTCGGTCTTCTGCGCCAGCTCCAGGTTTTCGAACACGCTCAGGGCTTCGAACACCGTGGGTTTCTGGAACTTGCGGCCGATGCCGGCCTGGGCGATCTGCACTTCGCTCATGCTGGTCAAGTCGAGGGTTTCGCCAAACCAGGCCTTGCCGTGGCTGGGCCGGGTCTTGCCGGTGATCACGTCCATCAGGGTGGTCTTGCCCGCGCCGTTGGGGCCGATGATGCAGCGCAATTCACCGACGCCGATGTACAGGTTCAAGTCGTTGAGCGCCTTGAACCCATCGAAGCTGACGCTGATATCTTCCAGGGTCAGGATGGTGCCGTGGCGGGTGTTCAGGCCGGTGCCTGCGGCCTGGCCGATGCCGATGGCATCGCGGCCGCTGCCCGCATCGAAAATAGGTTCGAGCATGACGTTCCTCATTTCTTCAACAGCCCGATAACGCCCTTGGGCAGGTACAGGGTGACGATGATGAACAGCGCCCCGAGGAAGAACAGCCAGTACTCCGGGAAGGCCACGGTGAACCAGCTCTTCATGCCGTTGACCACGCCGGCGCCAAGCAACGGCCCGATCAGCGTGCCACGCCCGCCCAGGGCCACCCACACGGCGGCTTCGATGGAGTTGGTCGGCGACATTTCACTCGGGTTGATGATGCCCACCTGCGGCACGTACAAGGCGCCTGCCAGGCCGCACAGCACCGCGCTCAGCACCCACACGAACAGCTTGAAGCCGCGCGGGTCGTAGCCGCAGAACATCAGGCGGTTCTCGGCATCGCGCAGGGCGGTCAGCACCCGGCCGAACTTGCTCCGGGCCAGGCGCCAGCCGATGTACAGGCTCGCCACCAGCAGCACCACCGTGGCCACGAACAGCACCGCCCGCGTGCCCGGTTCGGTGATGCCGAAACCGAGGATGCTGCGGAAGTTGGTGAAGCCGTTATTGCCGCCGAACCCGGTCTCGTTGCGAAAGAACAACAGCATCCCGGCAAAGGTCAGCGCCTGGGTCATGATCGAGAAATACACGCCCTTGATCCGCGAGCGAAAGGCAAAAAAACCGAACACCAGCGCCAGCACGCCCGGCGCCAACACCACCAGGCACAGGGCCCAGAGGAAGTGCTCGGTGCCGACCCAATACCAGGGCAATTCGGTCCACGACAAAAACGTCATGAACGCCGGCAGCTCATCGCCGGAAGCCTGGCGCATCAGGTACATGCCCATGGCATAGCCACCGAGGGCAAAGAACAGGCCGTGACCCAGGGACAACATCCCCGCGTAGCCCCACACCAGGTCCAGGGCCAGGGCGACAATGGCGTAGCAGAGGATCTTGCCCACCAGTGTCAGGGTGTAGGCCGATACATGCAGCGGGTTTTCCGGCGACAGCAGCGAACACAACGGCAGGGCCAGCAGCAGCAACAGCACCACCGCGCCGACTGCAATCGTCACCTGGGTGCCGGCCTTTTGCGTGGCCGTAAGCATCAATGGCTGGTTCATCAGTCGATCACCCGTCCTTTCAGTGCGAAGAGTCCCTGCGGGCGTTTCTGGATAAACAGAATGATCAGCGCGAGGATCAGGATCTTGCCGAGCACGGCACCGATCTGTGGTTCCAGGATCTTGTTGGCGATACCCAAGCCAAACGCCGCCATGACGCTACCGGCCAACTGGCCCACACCGCCGAGCACCACCACCAGGAACGAGTCGATGATATAGCTCTGGCCCAGGTCCGGACCGACGTTGCCGATCTGGCTCAGCGCCACCCCGCCAAGCCCGGCGATGCCGGAGCCCAGGCCAAAGGCGAGCATGTCCACACGCCCGGTGGGCACGCCGCAGCAGGCGGCCATGTTGCGGTTCTGGGTGACGGCGCGCACGTTGAGGCCCAGGCGGGTCTTGTTCAGCAGCAGCCACGTCAGCACCACCACAAACAGTGCGAAGGCGATGATCACGATGCGGTTGTACGGCAGCACCAGGTTGGGCAGCACCTGGATCCCGCCGGACAACCACGCAGGGTTGGAGACCTCGACGTTCTGCGCGCCGAACACCAGGCGCACCAGTTGGATCAGCATCAGGCTGATGCCCCAGGTGGCGAGCAGGGTTTCCAGCGGGCGCCCGTACAGGTGACGAATCACCGTACGTTCCAGGGCCATGCCGATGGCGGCGGTGACGAAGAACGCCACCGGCAGCGCGATCAGCGGGTAGAACTCGATGGCCGCCGGCACGTAGCGCTGCATCAGCAGCTGCACCACATAGGTGGAGTAGGCGCCGAGCATCAGCATCTCGCCGTGGGCCATGTTGATCACACCGAGCAGGCCGAAGGTGATCGCCAGGCCCAGGGCCGCCAGCAGCAGGATCGAGCCCAGGGACATGCCGCTGAAGGCCTGGCCGAGGATCTCACCCATCATCAGTTTTCGTTTGACCTGTGCCAGGCTGGTCTCGGCGGCGGTGTGCACGGCGGCGTCGGTTTCCACCCCGGGCGCCAGCAGCGCTTCGAGGCGCGTGCGGGCCAGCGGGTCGCCGGTACTGCCGAGCAAACGCACGGCGGCGAGGCGCACGGCCGGGTCGGTGTCGACCAGTTGCAGGTTGGCCAGGGCCAGGCTGAGGGCTGTGTGCACGTCCTCATTGGTCTCGGCGGCGACCTGCTGGTCAAGAAACTTGAGTTGCGCAGGTTGCGCGCTTTTTTGCAGGGTGCGTGCCGCGGCCAGGCGCACCTTGGGGTCGGCGGCGAGCAGTTGCTGGCTGGCCTGCACGTTGTCGATCAAGCCGCGCAGGCGGTTGTTCAGGCGCACGGTCTTGGTCTCGCCGTTGAGCGTGAGCTGACCTTGTTGCAGGGCGTCCACCAACTCGATGCGCGCCGGGTCGGGCTGGGCGGCCCAGTCCTGGAGGAGCTTGGCTTGTTGCGTCGGGTTGGCGGCCAGGAAGTCTTCGGCGTCGCCGGCATGTACCGCCAAAGGCAGTAACAGCAGCAATGCCAGGAAATAGCGATTGAGGGCAGCGGGCATAAACAAATGTCCTAGTCATGCGCGGACAGTGTGGGAGGGGGCTTGCCCCCGATAGCAGTGGGTCAGTGACAAGTGCATTGCCTGACACGCCGCTATCGGGGGCAAGCCCCCTCCCACAGTTGACCTGTGGTCGGGCTTTAGTTGCTCTTCACCGCGTAGTCCGGCTTTTTGTCATTGCCAGGAATGTACGGGCTCCACGGCTGCGCCCGGATCGGCTCCTGGGTCTGCCATACCACCGAGAACTGCCCGTCAGACTGGATCTCGCCGATCATCACCGGCTTGTGCAAGTGGTGGTTGGTCTTGTCCATGGTCAGGGTAAAGCCCGACGGCGCGGCGAAGGTCTGGCCGGCCAGGGCTTCGCGCACTTTGTCGACGTCGGTGGACTTGGCTTTCTCGGCTGCCTGCGCCCACATGTGGATGCCCACGTAGGTGGCTTCCATCGGGTCGTTGGTCACCGCTTTGTCCGCGCCCGGCAGGTTGTGTTTCTTCGCGTAGGCTTTCCAGTCGGCGACAAACTTCTTGTTCACCGGGTTCTCCACTGACTGGAAGTAGTTCCAGGCCGCGAGGTTGCCCACCAGCGGCTTGGTGTCGATGCCGCGCAGTTCTTCTTCACCCACGGAGAAGGCCACCACCGGTACGTCGGTCGCCTTCAAACCCTGGTTGGCCAGCTCCTTGTAGAACGGCACGTTGGAGTCGCCGTTCACGGTGGAAATCACCGCCGTCTTGCCACCGGCGGAGAACTTCTTGATGTTGGCGACGATGGTCTGGTAATCGGCATGGCCGAACGGGGTGTAGACCTCTTCGATGTCCTTGTCCGCCACGCCTTTGGAATGCAGGAACGAGCGCAGGATCTTGTTGGTGGTGCGCGGGTACACATAGTCGGTGCCGAGCAGGAAGAAACGCTTGGCGCTGCCGCCTTCTTCGCTCATCAGGTATTCCACCGCCGGGATCGCCTGCTGGTTCGGCGCCGCACCGGTGTAGAACACGTTCGGCGACATCTCTTCACCCTCGTATTGCACCGGGTAGAACAGCAGGCCGTTGAGCTCTTCGAACACCGGCAATACCGACTTGCGCGACACCGAGGTCCAGCAGCCAAACACCACGGCGACCTTGTCCTGGGTCAGCAGCTGCCGGCCCTTTTCCGCGAACAACGGCCAGTTCGACGCCGGGTCCACCACCACCGGCTCAAGCATCTTGCCGTTCACCCCGCCCTTGGCGTTGATCTCGTCGATGGTCATCAGCGCCATGTCTTTGAGGGACGTTTCGGAGATGGCCATGGTCCCGGAGAGCGAGTGCAGGATGCCGACCTTGATGGTCTCGGCGGCCTGCACGGTCCAGGTCAGGCCCATGGCGACAATGGAGGCGGACAGGGTGAAAGCCTTGATCAAGCTGCGACGCTTCATGGTGCGGTCTCCGTAAACGTTTAGTTTTTTTTGATAGGCCGATGTGAACGCTGAAGGGGTACTAGCAAGGGCTGTGCCCGATGGCCAAACACCCGGTTTTGCGGGGGCTGGAGCCCGGTGCCTGGCGTTGGCGCACCAATGCGGAGCGTGCAGGCGTTGGCGGTGCAGGGGATGCGCCTAAAGAGTGCCTGGGGGCCTCGATAACTATGCAGCGCCCTGCTGGCGGTTCAAGCGAGGACGCTTCTGCATGGCAAGCGTTGTGCGAGCCCGGTGCCCATGGGCACCGACGACGAACATGATCAAGGGAGTGTCATGCAAGAGCATTTATCCAGAGAGGAGCGCGCGGCAGCGAGGGGCCTTCGATACACCCTCAGCCCTGGGTTTATCAGTGCCGACGATGCTGCACGCTATGTGCACGAGCGCATTGGCGACAAGCGCGATCGCGAGTACGGCAGTGTCATTCTCCAGCGCCTGGCCGATAGCAAAGTGTTTGCCACCGAGCCGATTCCCGGCAAGGCGGCGACGTTCGACTTTTCGCTGTTGCTGGAGCGCGGGGCGCAGAACGAGTTCCTCGATCCTGCGGGCTACAAACTGGTGGGCGGGGTGCATTCTCACCCTGACCAGTTTGCCCAGCTCAAGGCCCTCAATCCCGATTATCGGGATCGCCAGGTGCGTATCTTCAACAGCTTTTTTTCCACCCGCGATGTGGTCTTCAACCACTACGAAGGGCGTGCGTTCGGCACCGCCTACTTGTCGGGCCCCCAGGGTGTATTGCTCAAGTACCAGCCGGGTTTTTCCGAGGCCGAACGCAAGTTTGTCGACTGGATCGACGACGTCAGCACGGCCGTGCCCGCCGATGGTCACGATGGCACGCTCGAAGGCTTTATCAAGAAAGTGGCGTCGGTAGGCCGCTTGTCGTTGCTGGTCGCCAGCGATGACTGGGGCGGGGTGCCCGGTGTCATCGATCAGCGCTGGCGGCCCTATCTGCCACTGAACAGCGGCCAGCCCACCATCGCCTGTGGGGCGGTGTATCCCGAGGCCACCCAGGCGCTCAACGCCGTGCAGGCGCGCATGCGGCGCATGCCGAATGTCAGCCAGATGGCCCTGCTGCTCAAGCATGAGCTGCGCGATGAATTCGCCGCCACCCAGCCCTTCGTACTCAGCAGTGCCGAGCAGTTGCCCACCGACAACCACCTGCCTTTGCTGGCGGGCGGGCCACCCTTGCCGGAAGGCTTTCACCTGCAGGGCTTCTTCTATCTGTCGCGGCCGGTACCGGCGCAGTTTCCGACGGTGGAACCGTGGCTGTACCAGCAGTTCTTCAGCCCTCGGGAGCTGGCGGCCTACATCGCCACGGCCCGCCGCTACATGCATACGGCGCCCTCCGTGCTGGGCATCTCGCTGTACCTGCGCACCAAGGACAATGCCTTGCTGCGCTACCGGTTCAGCGGCTCACCGGCGGAAACGCGATTGTTCACCACCGATGAGCCCGGCCTTCACCTGGCCCTCGCGGCGGGAACCCTGACCCCGCGCCAGTTTGTGAAGCAGGTGGCCGAAGCCGGTGAGTTGAGCGTCGAACAGACCAGCCCGCTGTGGGACGTGGAAGGCGTGGTCGAGAACAACTGGACGCCCTATGCACGCTTCCCGTTCAAGCAGGCCACCCTCGGCCAGGCGTTTTCGTCGGCCGACAAGGCCGCACAGTTTGCCCATGCGCAGGTGGGCGAGCGCCGTGACCGCGCCTATGTGGCGCTGATTCTGAAGCACCCCGACCAGCACTTTGTACTGACGCAATTGCTGCAGGCGGGCACCAACCCTTATGGGTTCCAGGGGTTCTATCCGTGGGACGCTTACAGCAAACAGTTGGCGTTGCCCGGTGGTTATCAACTGCACGCCTGGTTCGGCTCGCACATGGCGTTGTCATGGGGGAACCTCGATGCCGACTTCAAGACGAAGTGGACCCGCGACGATGCCAGCGTCTACTTCCAGGGCTTTACTGATGTCGAGGCCCACAGGATTCATCAACTGCGCGTGCCGGGCTACCTCTCTGGCGCGGCAGACTGCCTGCTTGTGCTGGAGCCGGAAGGGGCGGACCAGGCCGCATTCACGCGATTGTTCGCGCCGGCGCCGGGCGGCAGCCTGATTGCCAGAGACCTGGCGGACGGTACCTATACGCCTGCCGAAGGCGTGCGCAAGTTGGCTGGGGTCAGTCGCCTGCGGGTGGTCCTGGGCAATGCGCTATGGGGGCCGCCTGGCGTGATTGACCGGCACTGGCGAGCGTTTGCCGCTGAGCCGTCCCTGCCGAGCGGCGCGACCGCCGTGGCCACTCTGCCGGCCTTGAGCCCGGCGTTTGTGTCCGCGGATGATGCGGCGCTCTGGGCTCACCGGCGTATCGGGACGCGACGCGAGCGTGAGTTCGGTGGGGTCATCCTGAAAAAGCCTGGCGGGCACTTCTTTGCCACCGAGCCGCAAGTCAGCACCGGCGCGCGGTTCGACTTCCTCACCCTCCTGGCCACGGATGATCGCGCCCAGTTCATTGCTCCGCCCTCTTATGAATGCCAGGGCTTCTACCGTTCCTACCCGGCCGAGCCTGGCGAGGTGGAGCGCTACAACCCGGGCTTCAACCCGGACCAGGTCGAGCTGACCGGCAGCTTCTTCTCGAATGCCGATCAGGTGTTTGCCCTGTCCCACCGTGATTTCACCCCGGTGCATTATCTGTCCGGTCCTGACGGCACATTGCTCAAGTACACGAGCAGCGGTTCCCAGGCCGAACAATCCCTGTTGCGGCAGTTGACGGGGATCGAGCCGGCGCAGCCTCTCACCGGGTTCGAGGGGGCGGTGTGGAACCTGGCGCAGGCCGGGGACTTGCGGGTCGTGGTGGGCAGCAAGGTCTGGGGTGGGGTGCGGGGGCGTGTGCTGCACGGCTGGACCCTGGGCAGCCCTGTTACCTCGGTGCAGGACCTGCCGTTTTTTACCCCGCTGCTGTCGATGGGGCACAGTGCGGTGCTGGTCGCCCTGAGCAGCGTCGACTTGCTGGGGCAGGCGGCGGTGGGCGTGGTGCTGAAACACCGTACCACCTCGAATTACATCGCTACGCTGCCGGCGCCGTTGGGGACGACCCTGGACAGTCTGTTTCCCGTGGGGGACCGCGGTGAGCCAAGGCTGGTGCCGAATTATCGCCTGGTGGGTCTCTATCACGCCCAATCAGCACAGGCGCCGCAGAGGCTGCCACCCATGGACGCATGGCTCTATAAGCGTTTCGCTACGCCGGCGGTGCTGGTGGATGCCATGAGACAGTCGATCGCCAGCGCCGGTATGCAGATCGCCGCGCTCGGTCTCAAGCTGTATCTGCGCACCGCTGATAACGCTTTGCTGCACTGGCAGGTGCCGAGTGCCTCGTCTGCCAACGAGCTGTTTGTCGTCGACGGACAAACCGTGACCGACAACGGCAATGAAGCGGCCTTGCTCGACGGCACATTGTCGCCGCGGGATTTCGTGCGCCGCGTGATGCGCGCGGGGGAGTTGTCGGTGGTCCAGCAAGGTGGCCTGTGGAACACCCTCGGGCCGTTGTATGACAGCGAGCACTTGCCGCTTGGCTTCGGCGAGCGGCCCTTGAGCGGGATGTTCCTGACCGCGGACGACGCTGCGCGGCATGCCCATGAACGCATCGGCGTTCGCCGCAGCAATGCCTATGCCGGGTATGTCCTCAAGCGAGACGATGGGCGATTCGTGTTCACCGAACCCGTGGCCATTTCCGACGACGGCTTCGCCTCCGACCTGCTGCGCCCTGCCAACGGCAGTGCTTATCTGGTGCCGCCTGCGGACCATCAGCTCTATGCGCGCTACAGTTCGCATACCGCGTTATCCGTGGCTGACCTGGAACGCCAACGGCGTCTTGGCTGGACGCTGGCCGACCTGGAAGTCAACGCCACGCTGTTCTCCGATGTGGAGATCCGTTCGGTGATCGAATCGCGGCTGCCGGCCTATCTGAGCGGTTCGCCGAATAACCTGATCAGCTATCGCCCCAGTGGTTCTGCCAATGAGCTGCTGGTACTGAGCAATACCCAGCGCGAGCCCGGCCAGCATGGCTATTTCGAACGGCTGGAGAGCGGCCAGCTCAAACCGGTGGACATCGTCGCCCGGCTGGCCGATGCCGGCACCCTGAGCGTGCTGGTGCGCAGCGCGTTGTGGGGGCCGCGTGGCAGGGTCTACAGCGACTGGACGCCCAACTTCGACTACGCCGAAGTCGATCTGCAGGCACCGGCGTTCGGCGCGATCTTCGACAGTCTCGATGCCGCGGCACTCAATGCCCATGTGCGCTGGTACGGCAGGAACCTGGATGCACAACGCTGTACGGCGTACATCCTTAAGCATCCGCAGCGCGATGAGTTTGTGGTCAGTGAACTGCTGGCGATCACCTCCGGCGGGCGTTGGTTGAGTGACTCCTCCAGGGGCGTCGGTTATCTGGCCGGTGGCGAATTCGCCAAGGGGTTCGAGCTGGCCGGCCTGCTGTTTTCGCAGCAATGGGTGCCGGCGGGATTGCCCACCCCCGAGGCCTGGCTGGCGCGGTTCTTCATCACCCCCGAGGTGCTGCTGCGCGCCGAACAGGATGCCCGGCATCTGCCGCGTCCGGCAGCCACTGCGATACTGCCGGTGTATGTGTCGACACACGATGGCGCCTTGTTGCGCTACCAACCTCCGGCATCCTCCCTGCTCAAGGAGGCCACCGACGGCACGGGCGTGATCATCGCCGGGATGAACCTGCACAACGGGACGCTGGACGTCCAGCGCTATGTGTCACAGGTCGCCCGGCCTGCGGACCTGCGGGTGCTCTACACCAGCCAGTGCTGGGACCGCCGGGGAGCGGTGGGCCAGGGTGGCGTGGCCTGGCGACCCTACGCCAACTTCATCCGCCGTCGCCTGGGCCCGGCCTTTCATTCCCAGGACGATGCGGCCCGGCACGCCCGTTCGCTGCTGCAGGGCAATGGTCTGCTGGGCGGGTTGATTCTGCAGCGTCCCGATGGCCTGTTTGTCGCCACCGAGCCGCTCAAGGTGCCCCAGGAAGACTTCGACCCCAAGTGGATTTTCCCGGATGAGGTGGTCAGTACCGGTGGCTTCCCGGCGGCCCATACGGTGGTTGCACGTTACCGTTCCAGCCCGGCGCGGGAGTTGCCCTTCGTACTTGAACTGGCGCAGGCCGGCCTCTATCGCAACATGCTGTCCACCCGCGTGATTTCATCGGCCCTCGCAGGCCAGGACGCCCGCCTGAACCGCGAGTACCTGCTGGGTTCCGATGGCTGTGTGGTGAGCTACACACGCAGCCACTCCGCGCTGGAAGAAGCGCTGAGAAAACAGCTTTTGCCCCTCGACGAGACACGACTCGATCGCCTGGAAAACCTGCTCGAGCGTCAGATTCGCAATGCCGTGCTGGCGCCTGGCGAATTTGTCACGCGCCTGGCCAATGCGGGTATCTTGCGAGTGGTAGAGGGCAGCCCGACGTGGGGCACGCCACGCCGGATCACTGGCGCCTTCATCGTCAATAGCGACCGTCCCGCGCCATTGGCGATCCGGAACGCACTGGCAGACCCGGCGTTCAGTCCGCTGTTCACCCAGGAGCAGGACGCGGTGCGGTATGCCCATCAGCATCGTCGGCATGGCGAACACCTGCAGTTCGGCTACGTGTTCAAATCGCAGAAAAACGGGCACTACATGGTCAGCATGCCGCTGGTGCGCCAGAGCTATCGTGACTTTGCGCAAGTCTTTCCCGACGGTCTTTTCCCCCAGGGTTATGGGCTGGAAGGCTTCTACCTGTGTGCCAGCAGCGACAGCGTCACGCCGGCCACGGATCCGTTGCACCAGGCATTTTTTTCGCCCACGGACATGGACATCGGCATCCGCTTCTCGATTCACGGCATCAGGGGCAAGCAACTCACGTTTTACCTGTCATGCGCGGACGGTGCCCTGCTCAGGTATCAATACCTGGGCACGGATGCGCAGCTGGATTCGTGGGGCTCGCTGCTTGAAACACGGCAGCAGTTGCGCGCGGGCCGGATGACCCTGCTCAGTTACGTCCATCGCCTGCTCGACAAAGGGGTCCTGGATACGCTGGTCCGAGGCGAGGTCTGGACCACGCGCAATCGTGTCGATACGTTCTGGCAGCCCGGTGTCGATGAGGTGTTTGTGCCGCCTTGGCGTGCGGCCTGCGGTCCGGTTTTTTCCGATGGGGATGATGCCGCGCGCTATCTCCGGCGCCAGCTTTCGCCATATCGGGGCAAACAGTATCTTTCGGCGATACTCGCCAACGCAGCGGGCACGTCGTTCCTGGCTACCTTGCCGGTAGCGGCCGGGGCCGACCAATCGCTGATTCTGCGCCTGTTCTACAGCGGGCCGCTGGGCCCTGTACAACCGGTGGTGCCGCCAGCGCCCCTGCCGGACTTTCCGCAGCCATATGCGGTTGCGGGTGTCCATCTGCTCTACAACAGCATGCCGGCCACCGACAGCCGGGCGCCGAAGGATATCGCCCTGACGCGTCATTTCGTGGCGCCGACCTTCCTGAGTTATTTCATCAGGGTGTTGCGCGGGCTGTCGCGGCCGTCGCCGGGTCTTTATCTGTCGAGCCAGGCCGGTGCGCTGTTGAAGTACCTGCCCAGTTATTCGGCGCAGGAAAGCCTGGTCCTGGTGGGCGGCCCCGACGTGTATCCCACCGTGTTCCTGAAGGGCGTGGCCAGGACCGGGAAGCTGTTTGTGCTGGACAAGGACGGCTTCTGGATGAACGAGGGGCTACTGTCCGAACAGCAAGTGGAGCGCTCCAATGGCCTGGAAATCGCCGTGCCCGAGGTCGACGAACCGCTGAGCCTGCGCGACCGCGACGAGCTGTAAGCGTCAGCGCTTGCGCATCAGGCCGATGAAGAACAGGCCGCCGATCGCCGCCGTGGCCACGCCGATCGGCAGGTCTTCGGGGGCGATCAAGGTGCGCGCCGCCACATCGACCCAGACCAGGAACAGGCTGCCCAGCAATGCACACACTGGCAGCAACCGACGATGCTCGGCGCCCACCAGGCGCCGGGCGATGTGCGGCACCATCAGCCCGACAAAGCCGATGGAGCCGCTGATGGACACCAGCACGCCGGTCATCAACGAGGCGACCAGGAACACCTTCAGCCGTACATTGCGGGCGTTCAGGCCAAGGGTCACGGCGGTCTGTTCGCCGGCCATCAGCGCGTTCAACGGGCGGGCCATGCCCACCAGCACCAGCAGCCCGAGCACTACGCTGGCGCCCGGAATCGCCAGCAGTTCCCAGCGTGCCAGGCCGAGGCCGCCGAGCATCCAGAACATCACCGCCGAGGCGGCGCGATGGTCGCCCATGAACAGCAGCAGATTGGCCGCCGCCATCATCACGAACGACACTGCCACGCCGCACAGCAACAGGCGATCACTCTCCAGCCGGCCATTGCGACTGGCTACCGCGAGCACCACGATCATGCTCGACAGGGCGCCGATAAAGGCGGCGATGGGCAAGGTCAGCAAGCCGATGATTTCACCTACATGCAGCACCACGATCACCGCGCCCAGGGTCGCGCCGGAAGTGACACCCAGCAGGTGCGGATCGGCCAGCGGATTACGCGTGACCGCCTGCAACACCGCACCGATCAACGCCAGCCCGGCCCCCACCAACGCCCCCAGCAGCATGCGCGGCACGCGGATCAGCCAGACGATAGGTACCTGCCCGGCCGACCAACTCACTTCGCCGATGCCGAAGACCTTGTACAGCAGGATGCGCCACACCACGTCCGCTGGTACCCGCGCCGGGCCGAAGCCCAGGGATATCACGCAGGACACCAGCAGCAATGCGCCCAGGGCGGCAAGCAGCAGGGGGTAACGACGGGTGATCATTCGCCGTGGAGCCCCTTGGCCAGGGTTTCCACCGCCAGCACGTTATCGATGCCCGGCGTGGCTTGTACATACGGGATCACGATAAAGCGCTGGTTCCTGATCGCGTCCACCCCTTGCAGCGCCGGGTTGTTGAGCAGGAACTGCTGTTTTTGATCGGCGGTGACTTCGCTGTAGTCGACGATCACGATCACCTGTGGATTGCGCTCGACCACGGTCTCCCAGTTGACGCGGGTCCAACTGGCGTCGACGTCATCGAGGATGTTGCGCCCGCCGGCTGCGTCGATCAGCGCCTGGGGCATACCGAGGCGGCCGGAGGTCATGGCGCGGTCTTCACCGCTGTCGTAGAGGAACACGCGCGGCTTGTCGGCGGGCAGGTCTGTCTGCACCTCGGCGACCTGTGCCTGCATCTGTGCGATCAAGGCATTGGCGCGGTCCTGCACGTCGAAGATCCTGCCCAGGTTGCGCAGGTCGTTATAGGTGTCGTCCAGGGTCGCGGCCGGGCGCTTCATCACGAAGGCGCACGACTCGGTCAGCTCGTAGACGTTGATCCCCAGCGGCTGCAGGGTGTTCGGCGTCAGGTCGCCGCCCACGCGCATGCCGTAGTCCCAGCCGGCAAAGAAGAAATCCACATTGGCATTGAGCAGGGTTTCCACCGACGGGTACTTGCTCGCCAGCTCCGGCAGGCCATCGAGGGTCCGGGCCATGTCCGGGGTGACCGACTTCCAGCCGGTGATGCCGCTATAGCCGGCCATCCGCGGTTTGAGGCCCAGGGCGAGCATCATCTGGGTCATATTGATGTCATGGCTCACCGCATGCTTCGGCGCCTCCTGGAAGGTCACGTCGCGGTTGCAGCTTTTGACGGTGACCGGGTAATGGGTGGCTTCAGCGAAGGCTGGTGAAGCACCGAACAGCAGGGCCACAAGGGCGAAGGCGCGCAGGATCATGGTTGGGTTATCCAGGTGATGCGGGGATAGTCGGCCAGGGGATGAGTGTCGATCAGCGCCTCGACGCCGAACACATCGCGCAGCAGTTCAGTGGTCAGCACCTGGTGAGGCGTGCCGCTGGCGACGATGCGCCCGTGGTCGATCACGTAGAGCCGATCACAAAAAGCGGCGGCCAGGTTGAGGTCGTGGATGCTGGCCAGGGTGCCGATACCCAGGCGCTTGACCAGCCTCAACAGCTCAAGCTGGTAGCGTGGATCGAGGTGGTTGGTCGGCTCGTCGAGGATCAGCAATTGCGGTTGCTGGGCCAGGGCGCGGGCGAGGATGACGCGCTGTTTTTCACCGCCCGAGAGGGTGGCGAAGGCATGCGCTTCAAAGCCCTGCATGCCCACCGATACCAGCGCCTGTTGCACCAGCTGCCGATCCTCCAGGGTGTCGCTGTCGAACAGGCCCTTGTGGGGCGTGCGGCCCATGGCGACCACTTCATCGACTCGCAGGCCAAAGGCATCCGGGAACTCCTGCAACACCACGGCGATACGTTGCGCACACCACTTGGCGCCTTGCTTCCACAGGTTCCGATGGGCGAGCAATACGTCGCCGCGTTCCGGCTGGGTGAACCGATAGGCGCAGCGCAACAGGCTGGTCTTGCCGCTGCCGTTGGGGCCGATCAGCCCGACGAACTCCCCCGCAGCGACGTGAAGGCCGGCGTCACGCAGTTGGAACGGGTGTTGGCTGTGGTTCGCCGGGGCCCAGTTGATGCGGGTGAGGGTGAGTGAAGTCATCAAGTCTCTCAAGGCCTGCAGGGATCTAACGGTGTTTTGGTCAGTTAGAAGGTGTAGTCCGCCGTGACGAAAAACGAGCGCGGTTCACCGAGGATCCATTGCTGGCCGTCGTTGTACTGGCTGACCGCGTAGGTGCGGTCGAACAGGTTGTTCAGTTGCAGGCCCAGGGTGGTGTTGCGCATCGCCTTCCACGACAGCGTGGCATCGACCACGGTGTAGCTCGGCAGCTCGTTCTGGTTGGCCATGTCGGCATACCGTGCATCGACATAGCGCACTCCGGCACCGGCGCGGATGTCGTCGCTCAGGGCCTTGCTCAGCCACAGGTTGGCGGTGCGGCGTGGCACGTCCACCGGGCGGTTGCCGTCGCGGGACACTTGTACGCCGTCGACAGCCTGTTTGAAGTCGTCGTACTGCGCCCGCACGATGGCTGCGTTGGCTTGCAGCGCCCAGGCGTGCGGCAGTTGCAGGTCGAGGCTGGCTTCCAGGCCGCTGGAGGATTGCTGGCCGACTTGCTGCTTGAGGTCCGGGTTGCCAGGGACGTCGGTGAGCAGTTTCTTCTTGACGATATGGTAGGCCGCCACTGTCCATTCGCCGCGTTGATCCCAGAAGGCCTGCTTGAGGCCGATCTCGGTTTGCCTGGCGGTGGAGAGGTCGAACTGCTGCTGGCCAGGGCTCAGGGAAATCAGGCCGCCGACCCCGTCGGTGCTGGTGGCGTACTGGCTGTAGACCGAGGTGTCGGGGGTGATTGCGTAGACCAGGCCAGCCTTCCAGTTATTGCCGGTGAGGGTCTTGTCGCTTTGGCTGGCGTCACGTAAATCATCGCGCTCGACGTGGGCGTAGTCGCGGCGGATGCCGGTGACCAGCGCCAGTTGGTCGGTGAGTTGCAGGCGGTTTTCGGCGAAACCGGCAACGGTTTTGGTGGTGGTGGCGAACAGCGGTTTGAACGGGTTCTGGCTGTCGAACCGAGCGGGCGCCGGATCGTTGATATCCACCGGCTGGCCGCCGGGCAGCACGTCGTTGAACGGTGAGTTGCTGGCCAGGCGGAAACGGATGCGGTTGTATTCCACGCCCGTCACGGTCTGGCTGTCGAGGCCGAACAGGCTGTGCTTGAAGGTGAAGGTCTGGCGATCGCCGACCTGTTCCTGGTTGTGCTTGATGCCGAAGTTGCCGCTGCGGGTCAGTTGCCCGTTGGTGACGTTGTAGTTCTCGGCGTTCTGCCAGCGGCGCTGGTTCTTCAGGTAGAACAGTTCATTGGTGGCACTGACGTTGTCATTGATCTGCCACTCGCTGGTCAGGCGCGTCCACTGGTCGTTGTAGTGCTGGGTGTCGTTGCTGACGTTGTAGTTCTTGTGGCGCAGGCCCTTGTGCAACTGGCCATTGATCAGCGGCGTGCCGAAGTAGTTCTGCGGGCGCTGGTCGCCATAGTCGCTGGCCAGGGTGAAGCTCAGGTTGTCCGCCGCCTGCCAGCGCAGGGCGCCGCTGACGAAGTCGCTGCTGGAGTCGCCATGGTCGATAAAGCCGTGGCTGCGCAGGCGGTTGAGGTTCAGGCGATAGCTCAGGGTGTCGGTCAGCGAGCCGCCGCTGTCCAGAGCTTGTTGCTGGCGATCGTAGGCGCCGTAGCCGAGGCGGAGGTGGTTTTCGATCTCGCCTTCGAAGGTTTTTTTCGGCACGGTATTGATCACCGCACCGGTGGCGCCTTCGCCGTACAGCACCGAGGCCGGGCCGCGCAAAACGTCTACGCGTTCCACCGCCCAGGTGTCCACCGGGAAGGTCGAGGTGCCCATGCCCATGTACATGCGGGTGCCGTCGTACAGTTGCATCACCGAGCCCTGGCCGGTAAAACCACGGGCCGACAGCGAGGTGCCGCCATCGCCCGGTGTGCCGGTGCGGCTGATGCCGGTGGCACGGGAAATGGCGTCCTGCACGCTGGCGTCGCCACGCTCGCGGATCTGCGTACCGGTCTGGCTTTCGACACTGCCCGGGGTTTGCAGCGCGCTGAGATTCAGGCGCGAGCCTGCGGTGGTCGGCGTGTTCAGGTCGACGTGTTGGTCATCCACGGCCGCTGCGGTCACCGGGCTGGCGGGCAGGGTCAGGGCCTGGGCGCTGTCATGCAGGGCGAGCAGGCACAGGCCGGACACTAGGTACTTGTTCATTGGGCGGAAAATCGCTTCTTCGAGGCGGTGCTCGCCGCTGGGCGCGGCGAGCTGAGGTATGCAGCAAGTGTTATAAGTTAACACTTCCTGCGTCTTTGGCGAAAGCCCGCGTAAGACTACCTAACGCCTCTATGTAGGGCATCTCGCCTACTTCATAGCGAACCTGAGGTGGATTCACGTTGGCTGAACAACCGTGACAACACCAGGCGATCCAGCGCCCAGACCGCGATCAATGAGGCGCCCACCAGCGGGAACAGGAGCGCCAGCGCGAGCATGATCACCATCGCGGTTTTCCACTTCGGCAGGTCATGACGCAACGGCGGAACACCCAGGCCGCCCTGGGGCCGGCGCTTCCACCAGATCACCATGCCACTCACCGCGCTGAGCAGGATCATCAGGCAGATCAGCAGCACGATCAGCTGGTTCACCCAGCCGAACATCTTGCCTTCGTGCAGCATCACGCCGGTCTCGGTGGCCCGTGCCACGGTGTTGTAGTGCGCCCAGCGCACATCGGCGAGGACCTTGCCGGTGTACTGGTCCACATGCAGGGTGGCGTCGTTGCGCGGGTCGTCGGCGAACACCGCGACGGTGAACACGCCTTCGGCGGTGGTGGGGAAAGTGATGCTGTAGCCGGGCTCGACCTTGCGTGCCGTGGCCAGGTCCACCACCTGTTGCAGGCGCACCGTGGGCGCGGCGGGAGCAGCGTGCATGGCGCCGTGGTTCATGTGTTCGGCATGGTCGCCGGACATCGGTATCGGCGTGTTTTCCATCGCCCAGGGCACTGTCTGTTGCGTTGCGGTATTGAGTACTCGCGCCTGCTGATCGGACTGCGGCACGTTGTTCCACATCGCCGCCGGGAAAGTGTTCCAGAGGTCGGCGTATTGCTTGCCCCAGAAGCCGGTCCAGGTCATGCCGCTGAGCAGCATCACCAGCAGAAACGCCGCGCCCCAGAAGCCGGCGACGGCATGCAGGTCACGCCAGAACACGCGGCCACGGGTTGTGAAGCGCGGCCACAACACGCCGGCCGACGTTTTGCCGCGCGGCCACCACAGGTACAGGCCGGACACCACCAGCATCACGCCCCAGCCGGCGGCGAGTTCAATCAGGCGATCGCCGACGGTGCCGATCATCAGCTCGCCGTGCAGGGCGCGGGCGATGGCTTGCAGGTTGTTTTTCGCATCCTGCTCACCGAGTACGGTGCCGCGATAGGGGTCGACGAACACCGTCACTTCGCGCCCGCCGTCGTGCATCACGAACTGCGCGCTGCTGGTGGCGTCGGCGGGTGGCAGGTATTTGCTGATCTTGCCCTGGGGAAAGGCCGCCTGGGCGCGTTGCAATTGCTCGTCGGCGCTCAAGGCGTGCTCGGCGCTTTGCACCTTGAGCAGGTCGCCGTACATCAGCGGATCGAGCTGGGGTTTGAACAGGTAGATGATGCCGGTCAGGGCCAGCAGCACCATGAAGGGGGCGACGAAGAGGCCGGCGTAGAAGTGCCAGCGCCAGGCCAGGTTGTAGAAGGAAACTTTTTGAGTGGTCATCGGGGATGCTCCGCAAAGCTTGAATTTTTTGTCGTTGATCAGGCCGCTATCGGGGGCAAGTCGAATCGTCGCACCGCCCCTCCCACATTTGGAGTGCGTTCCTATGTGGGAAGGGGGGCGCCCCCGATGCTTTTAGAAGCTCATGTCGACCTTGGTCCAAAGGGTCCGCCCCGGCTCCTTGATGGCCTGCGGATCGTTGGCCGGGTAGCCGAATCCGGCGTTGCCGGCCAGGTTCAGGTGTTCGGCGTAGGCCTTGCCGAACAGGTTGTCGACGCCGGTGCTGACCTTGAAATTCTTGTTGATGCGATACGCGCCATTGACCGAGAACACGCCAAAGCCGCCGTTCTTGTCGTAGTCCTTGCCGACCACATTGCCCTTGTTCTGGTCGATGCGGTTCTGCGCCGCCACTACCCGCCACAACGCGCCGGCACTCCAGTCGTCTTCGCTGTAGGTCAGGCCGAAGCGTGCGTCCAACGGCGGCATTTGCGGCAGGGCCTTGCCGTCGCTGCTGTTCTTGCCCCAGGCGTAGGCGAGGGTGGCGTCGGCTTTCCAATTGGGGGTTAGCTTGTAGGCCGCGCCCACTTCACCGCCCATGATGCGTGCGTCCACATTGCGCGCCTGGGAGGTGGTGCCCATCATCCCCGCCCGGTAATCGAACAGGATGAAATCACGCACCTGGCCGACGTAGCCCGACGCCCAGGCTTCCAGGTCGTCGGCTTTGTATTGCGCGCCGAAGTCGAGTTGGGTGGTTTTCTCCGGTTTCACGCCATCGAAGGCGTTGACCGAACCGACTGCGCCGGTGTTGGGCGAGAACAGCTCCCAGTAATCCGGGAAGCGTTCCGAGTGGCCCAGGCCGGCATAGAGCGTGGTCGGGCTGTCGGCCAGGTCGTGCTCGTAGCGCATAAAGCCCGAGGGCAGGGTGTCGGCGCGGGTGTCGTCGGCGGTCGGGTTGGCGCGTGCACTCATCCCGGAGCCGGTGGTTTGCCGGAAGTCCTTGGCCGAGGCGCGGTCCAGGCGCGCACCGGTGATCAGGCGGTCATGGTCGGCGGCGTACCAGGTCAGCTCGCCGAATACGCCGTAGTTGTGGAAGTTGGCGTCCTTGACCTTGGGCAAATCCTTGTAGGTGTCGATGCCCATGCTGCTGCGTTGGCGGTGTTCGTTGGTCTGCGCATCCAGGCCGCTGATCAGTTGCACATCGGCCCAGCGCCAGGTGGCCTTGATGCGCGCGCCGAGGGTGCGGCGGTCGACGTTGGAGGCCATGGGCCCGGCCATCATCCCGGTGCCCGAGGGCGTGCGCAGGCTGTAGTTGTCCATCACGTGGTCGGCATAGTTGTAGTAGACCTGGGCTTCGACCTTATCCAGCACTTCGCCGATATTCGATTTCTCGAAGCGCAGGCCCAGGCTTTCGCGCAGGAACTGCGAACCGTCCATGCCGCGCCCGGCGTAACGCGCTTCGCCGTCGCCACGGCCGGCGGTGAGCTCCAGCAGGGTGTCGGCATCCGGGGTGAAGCCGACGGCGACGTCGCCATTCCATTTGTCGTAGCGCGAGGCGACGGTGTCGTTGTTGCCGTCCTTGTAGTCATCGGCATGGGCCTGGTTGCCGATCACCCGAACATAGCCCAGCGGCCCACCGGCGGCGGCATCGATGACCTGGTCGAAGCGCCCGTTGGAGCCTGCCAGCACACTCGCGTTGAGCCGCGTGCCGAGTTCACCGAAGTGTTCCGGTTCGCGCTCGAACAGGATGGTGCCGGCTGAAGCACCGGGGCCCCAGAGTACGGTTTGCGGGCCCTTGATCACGGTGAGCTTGTCGTAGGTTTCCGGCGAAATGTACGAGGTCGGCGCATCCATCCTGCCGGGGCAGGCGCCGAGCATCATGCTGCCGTTGGTGAGAATGTTCAGGCGCGAGCCGAACATGCCGCGCAGCACCGGGTCGCCATTGGTGCCGCCGTTGCGTACCAGGGCAAAGCCGGGGATGGTCTTGAGGTAGTCGCCGCCGTCGCTGGCGGGCACCGGTTGGCGAGGGTCCTTGGGGTTGGTGACCACGGTCAGCGGCGAGCTGGGCGCAATGGCGGTGATCACGGTGGGCGTCAGCTCATGCTCGGCGTGTTCATCGGCCTGGGCGTAGGGAACGAGCAGGGCGCCGCATAGGGCAGCGAGCACAGAGGTGCTTCCCAAACGGGAGTCAGCAGTAAACCTGGACATGACAAATTCCATCAATCAATCGTAAACAACACGGCCAGCAGCCTGCGGCTGTCTGTCTAAAGTCGGCCGGGGTGAAGTAACGGTGGCAGGGGCTTACGAGGCGATGGGCGGGGCGCGGCTGCGGGCGCCGGGGAAGATGCTCTGCCGGGCATGGCCCAGGCGCGGTGCGGGGGTAAGGGCATTGGCCGGCGGCGGGGTACCGATGGCCGTGAATGACACGCTGCCGGGCAGGGCCGGGCAACTGTAGAGCAAGTCGCAATAGCCGCACTTGGACCAGAGCGCGTGGTGTTCGTCAGGGGCTTTCTTGTGATGGGCGTCGCCGTGGTCGCCGGGCATGTCCATGGACATGTTCATCGACATACCGGCGTGATGATCCATCGGCATCGCTTGGGAAATCAGCGGACCGATAAAGATCATCAGCATGGCGAACAGGCTGATCCAACTGCCGCGCTTCACGCGGCGGTGTGGGGATAGCCTGGCGCGAGGGGCGCCCATCTGGAGTCAGTCTATTGAGGGTGCTTGTGCTCGTGGCCGACCATCGGCGGTACTTTCTGTACCGAGACTTCCACCTCGACCTTGCCGGCTTTTTCAAAGGTCAGGGTCAGCGGGAATTGCTTGCCATCGGCCAGCAGGCTGCGGTCCTTGAGGCCCAGCAACATGACGTGATACGCCATGGGCGCGAAGGTCAAGTCACCCTTGGCCGGTACGGCAACGCTGGGGACTTGCTGCATCTTCATCAAGTCGCCCTGCATCACATGCTCATGCAGCTCGGCCTTATCGGCCACTGGCGTGTCGACACTGAGCAGGCGATCCGGTGTCGCACCGGTGTTATGAATCACGAAATACGCGGCGACGGTGGGCGCGTTGGGCGGCAATTCCTGGGACCAGGGATCGCTGACCAGCAGGTCGCCGGCCTTGTAGTCTTCGGCATTGGCAGCACTGAACACCGGCAGCAGCAACGCAGCCAGAAGCAGGGAAGATTTAAGCATGGCAGTTCTCCAGAACGGTTCTAAACGCAGTTCACTTGCGAAGAAGATCAGACCGTTGGAGAGGCGCGGGGGTTAAGGCTCGGCCATTGCTGGCGCGGGGTTGGGGTTTGCAATGGGGTGTGTGGTTGACGCTGTACCGTCTCGAATCGCGTGAGATACAACTGCGGCACATGCCCCGGCAACGCCACCAACGGCGCCGAGCCCGAGCAACACCAGCAATGCTGCATGGTGGAATGATCGTCCGGCTGCGGCGCCGGAATCTCCAGCTTGCCCAGGGCAATGGTCTTCAGGCTGGCGCCATTGGACGAACAGAAACTGCCCCACAGTAATTGCTGCACGGGGTCCTTGGACTGCTGTATCGCGCTGGCCATTGGCATGGCAAAGGCGTTGAACAGCACTGCAAGGCAGGCGATCCAGGCAATTGCAACGCGTTGACGGGCCATGGCGGACAATCCGTAGGGTTAAACGATCAGGCGGGTATTTAGCCTGATCGGGGGGGATAAGTAAAAAGTGGTGGTGTGGTTTGGTGTCGCAGTGCTATCAGATCGCTGTAGCGTGAAGCTTGAGGCCCAACGCCTTCATGACTTTCATGATAGTCGCGAACTCGGGATTGCCATTGCTGGAGAGGGCTTTGTATAGACTTTCTCTTCCGAGGCCGGCGTCGCGAGCAATTTGGGTCATGCCTTGGGCGCGGGCGATGTTGTTGAGCGCTGAACGAATCAGCAATCCGTCACCAGAATCCTCTTCGAAAGAAGCTTCGAGATACTCCGCCATGTCCTCAGGAGTCGTCAGATGCTCGGCTATGTCGAAATCTTTAAATTGAGTCATGGGTCACTCCTTTTTCTCAAATTCTTCGGCAATTTCTTTAGCTCGCTCGATGTCGCGTTTTTGCGTTGATTTATCGCCACCTATCAACAGTAGATAAACCACCTCACCTATACGCTTGAAGTACACCCGGTATCCAGGACCATAGTGGATGCGCATTTCGGATACGCCATTTCCGACGTTTTCGCAGTCTCCAAAATTGCCCATTCTTGCGTTGTCCAATCTTGTAAGCACACGTCCATGGACGGGTTTACTGCGTAGCGAATAAAGCCATTCCTGAAACTCATCAGTCTCTTGAAGTGAATCATCTCGGATCGTATTCCTTGGGATACATGTTGGCAAGTTTCGACGCGCTGCAAAAAGCAGGCGTCCCCCTCGCGGATGGCTGACGCGAAACCGCGAGGGGGGAGGTTAGGGCGGGGGCTTTTGGCTGAGCCAGCCAGCTTGTTCGGAAGTATTTGTAGGGGCATTCGCCTTTCGACGGTCAAGCCTGATAGATGGATGTCCGGTTGGCTATTCGTCTAAAAAGAAATTTCCGACAAGCCTTTGAGGTTGTCCCTAGGACGCTTGATCTCTAGTCTCCGTGCACCGCTGCCAACGCGGCGGACGGGCGTCGCGGCCCGGGTTTTCTAAGAGCAAAAGCGCTATCGCCTGCTTTCAGTTGATGCTTTTTTATCGTCTACTGTGCGGCTAAATGGTGGCTGTGCGCGGGATACCTTCGGGTATGCCGGGATGCCTTAGACCGGTCCGCGAACCTGCGTACAGCTGCCACCCTATCGCGTCGCGGCGAATCAGTGGCAGCTCCACCTTTCTAAGGAGCTTCACAATGATCAAACCCACCCCAAATCCCCCCGTTCGGCTCTTCACCGTGGCCGATGGCATCAGCACCGAAGACCTGCTGGTCAACCTCAGCGAAACACTTGCCTCGGCCAACGCGCTGAGTTGCGATCTGGCGTTTGACCTGGAAGGTCCGAAACGCGAGGAATTGCTTGGCGTTGCTCAGTTGATCGAACTGGCGCAGTTGTTGGCTGATCGGGTACACGGCGGCGTTGGGCAGGTGTCCGCCGCGAGCAGCTAACAACGCAGTTCAAAATGTGGGAGGGGGCTTGCTCCCGATTGCAGTAGTTCAGCCAATAAATCAGTGACTGACACACTGCCATCGGGAGCAAGCCCCCTCCCACATTTGAACTGCGTTGTTCAGGGAGATTGGATTGCCTGTAAGACCGCCGCCACTGTGGCGAACTCCCGATCCACCGCCGCCAACACCGGCCGCTTCAACACCAACACCGGCACGCCCCGTTCCCGCGCCACTTCCAGCTTCGGCTCAGTGGCGGTGCTGCCACTGTTCTTGCTGATCAGCACATCAATCCCCCGCCGTTCAAACAGCGCGCGTTCGTCTTCGATCAGAAACGGCCCGCGCGCGCCGATCACTTCACACCGCTCATTGCCCGGATACACATCCAGCGCGCGCAACGTCCAGAACTGCTCGGCGGGGATTTCGTCGAGATGCTGCAATGGCTCGCGACCCAAGGTGAACAGCGGACGCTTGAAGGGTTTCAAGGCGTCGATCAACTCAGCCCAGTCACTGACCTCCCGCCAGTCATCGCCGGCCTGCGGCTGCCACGCCGGTCGGCGCAATGCCCAACACGGCACACCGCCCAACCGTGCAGCCTCGGCGGCATTGCGGCTGATCTGCGCCGCATACGGATGGGTCGCGTCGAGGATCAGGTTGATCTGTTCGTCGCGAACAAACTGCGCCAACCCTTCGGCGCCGCCATAACCGCCGACACGCACTTGGCAGGTGAGATCGGTAGGCACACGCCCCACACCCGCCAGGCTGTAGATATGCTCCGGCCCCAAGGTGCGCGCGATAGCCAGCGCTTCGGTCACACCGCCCAGCAGCAGGATGCGTTTCATCGCGGCTTGACCACTTCCAGCAGGGTGATTGGAAGCGCCTGCCGCCACGTATCGAATTCACCCAGCGGCTGGGCCTGAGCGACGTGGATGCGCGTCAGTTCGCCGCCATGCGCCGCGCGCCAGTTCATCAAGGTCATTTCACTTTGCAGGGTGACGGCATTGGCCACCAACCGACCGCCGGGGCGCAGGTGTTGCCAACAGGTGTCGAGCACACCGTCGCGGGTGACGCCGCCGCCGATGAAGATGGCGTCGGGAGCTGTAAGGCCGTGCAACGCTTCCGGGGCTTTGCCACGAATCAACTGCAAACCGGGCACGCCGAGGGCGTCGCGGTTGTGCTCAATAAGGCCCTGGCGGCCTTCGTCTGCTTCAATTGCCAATGCGCGGCAGCTCGGATGGGCGCGCATCCATTCGATACCGATGGAGCCGCTGCCCGCACCCACGTCCCACAGCAGTTCGCCGGGCATCGGGGCGAGGCGGGCGAGGGTCATGGCGCGCACATCGCGTTTGGTCAGTTGGCCGTCGTGCTGGAAGGCGGAATCGGGCAAGCCAGCGAGGCGCGACAGACGTGGTGTGTCGCTGGAGGCCAGGCAGTCGATGGCGACCAGGTTCAAATCGGCGACACAGGCGTGCTGCCAATCCGTAGCCAAACCGTCGATGCGCCGCTCATTCGCGCTGCCCAGGTGTTCAAATACTGTCAATCGGCTGGGCCCGAACCCGGATTCAGCCAACAACGAAGCAATCAACGCGGGACTGCCGCCGTCATTACTCAGTACCAATAAACGCACACCTGTGGCCAGATGCGCATTGATCGCCGCCACTGGCCGTGCCACTACGGACAGCGTCACCACCTCCTGCAACGGCCAGCCCAGCCGCGCCGCCGCCAACGACACCGACGACGGCGCCGGTAAAACCAGCAGTTCTTCAACCGCCACCTGTCGCGCCAGGCTGGCCCCCACGCCATAAAACATCGGGTCACCACTGGCCAGCACGCACACAGGCTCGTCACGCCGCGCCAGTACCGGTTCCAGGGAGAACGGGCTCGGCCACACCTGGCGCTCACCGCGAATACACACCGGCAACAGGTCCAACTGGCGCTGGCCACCTATAATCCGCGAAGCGCGCAACAGGGCATGCCGGGCATTCCTGCCCAGCCCCTTGAAGCCGTCTTCACCGATGCCTACAACCGTCAGCCAGGGCGACATATCAATTCCTTGAGCGACATCCGACGGGCAGGCTTTTCATGCCGCCGGACAAAGCAGGCATAATACCGCGCCTTTACCCGTCAACCGGTAGCCCCGTGAACCCAACGCCCGCTGTGAATACCTTGCGCCCCTCGGCTTGTCCGGGGTTGCTGCGTATCGTCCAGGCGTTGGATGGCGGCATCTGCCGGATCAAACTGGCCGGTGGCTCGATCAGCGCCGCCCAGGCCCGTGCCGTGGCGGACGCGGCCCAGGCCTATGCGGGCGGGGTGATCGAGGCGACCAACCGCGCCAACCTGCAGATACGTGGGATCGGTGCCGAGCAAGACGCCTTGATCGCCATGCTGCTGGCCGCCGATCTGGGCCCGAGTAACGCCGCTGGCGATGACGTGCGCAACCTGATGCTCAGCCCCAGCGCCGGTATCGACCCGCAGATGCTGTTCGACACCCGGCCGCTGGCCGAGCAGATCCTCGCCACCCTGCAAAACCGTCCGCGTTTCCATGAGCTGTCGGCCAAGTTCGCCGTGCAACTGGATGGCGGTGAGGCCCTGGCGATGCTCGAGCATCATCATGATCTGTGGCTGTCGGCGTTCGTACGCAATGGCGAGACACTCCTCGCGTTCGGCCTGGCAGGTTGTCCAGGATTGGATGCACCGTTGGCCGCCGTGCCGTTGGCACAGGGTCATGGGTTGGTGGTGGCAGTGCTGGAGGCGTTTCTTGACCTCGCCACCCCGGAACAAACCCGCATGCGCCACCTGGCTGTGGATAAGTTGTTGAGCCGCCTCAGCCTGCCGCTGCTGCCGGCCGATGGCTTCAAACGCCCGCCCAGCGGCGCTTTGCTGCACCTCGGGAGTTATCCACAGGCTCAAAGCAATCAATTCTACGTCGCGGTCATCGCACCCTTGGGGCGCCTGGATTCGACGATGCTCACAGGCGTGGCGCAGCTCGCCAGCGAATATGGCGACGGCACCTTGCGCTTCACCCCCTGGCAAGGTGTGTTACTGCCCAACGTCGAAAAACCTCACGCCGTGACCCAACGGCTGGCGCAACTGGGCTTCCTCTGCACCGTCGACCAACCCTTGGCCCGCGTGATCGCCTGCACCGGTTCCAGCGGCTGCGCCAAAGCCCTCGCCGACACCAAGGCCGACGCCGTGCACTTGGCCGCGCTGCATCCCGGCCATGACGTGCACCTGTCCGGCTGCCCACGTTCCTGCGCCGCCGCACATATCGCGCCGGTCACCTTGCTGGCGGTGAGCCCCGGCCACTACGACCTGTATTTTCGCGATGCAGCCCACCCCGGTTTCGGCCGGCTGCGCGCACGCACCCTTTCCATTGAAGCGGCGGGCGCCTTGCTGCGCGCTCACCCACGGAGCAACACCGATGATTGATTACATCCGCGACGGTCAGGAGATCTATCGCAACTCCTTCGCCATTATTCGCGCGGAAGCCAAGTTGGAGCGTATCCCGGCCGACCTGGAGAAACTCGCGGTGCGGGTGATCCATGCCTGCGGCATGGTCGAGGCCATCGACGGCCTGCAGTTCTCCGAAGGTGCGGGTAAGGCCGGGCGCGATGCGCTGGCCGCTGGCGCGCCGATTCTGTGTGATGCGCGGATGGTCTCCGAAGGCGTGACCCGTGCGCGCCTGCCCGCCAACAACCCGGTGATCTGCACCCTGCGCGACGACAGCGTGCCGGAGTTGGCGCGGGAGCTGGGCAATACCCGCTCCGCTGCGGCCCTGGAGCTGTGGCGTCCGCACCTGGAAGGTAGCGTGGTGGTAATCGGCAACGCGCCGACCGCGTTGTTCTACCTGCTGGAAATGCTTGACGCGGGGGCACCGAAACCGGCGTTGATCCTCGGCTTCCCGGTCGGCTTTGTCGGCGCTGCCGAATCCAAGGCGATGCTGGCGGCGGACAGCCGTGGCGTACCGTTCGTGATCATGCAGGGCCGCCTGGGCGGCAGTGCCATGGCCGCGGCGGCGGTGAATGCGCTCGCCACGGAGGTCGAATAATGCCGGCACGCGGACGTTTGATCGGCCTGGGCGTCGGCCCCGGCGACCCGGAACTGATTACCCTCAAGGCCCTGCGCCTGCTGCGCGAATCGCCGGTGGTGGCCTATTTCGTGGCCAAGGGCAAGAAGGGTAACGCCTTCGGCATCATCGAAGACCACCTGGTGCCGCAACAAACCCTGATGCCGCTGGTGTACCCGGTAACCACCGAAGCGCTGCCGGCGCCGTTGTCCTATGAACAAGTGATCAGCGACTTCTACGACACCGCCAGTGTCGAGGTGGCTGTGCACCTGGACGCCGGTCGCGACGTGGCGGTGATCTGTGAAGGCGATCCGTTCTTCTACGGCTCCTATATGTATTTGCATGACCGCTTGGCCGAGCGCTACGAAGCCCAGGTTATCCCCGGTGTGTGCTCGATGCTTGGCGGCGCCTCGGTGCTGGGCGCGCCGTTGGTGTATCGCAACCAGAGCCTGTCGGTGCTGTCGGGCGTATTGCCCCACGAAGACCTCAAGCGCCGCCTGGCGGATGCTGACGCGGCGGTGATCATGAAGCTGGGGCGCAACTTCCCCAAGGTGCGCCAGGTACTCGAAGAACTTGGCCTGGCCGAGCGCGCGCTGTATGTGGAGCGCGCGACCATGGCCAACCAGAAAATCGTGGCGCTGGACCAGGTGGAGCCGATGTCTTCGCCGTACTTCTCGCTGATCATCGTGCCGGGTGAAAGGTGGCAAGGTTGATGAACCCGGCGATTGTCATTCTGGGCCAGGGCAGCCTGGCCACCGCGCGCAGGATCCAGCAGGTTTACCCTGGGGCACTGATCCACGGCCTGGCCGGGCGGGTTGAGGGGGCGGACCAGCCTTACGGCGAATTCGGCGCGACCCTGCGTCAGCTCTACCAGCAGGGCACGCCGCTGATCGCCCTGTGTGCCGCCGGCATCGTGATCCGCACCCTGGCGCCGCTGCTGCTGGAGAAAGGCGAAGAACCCGCCGTGCTGGCCGTGGCGGAAGATGGCAGCGCCGTGGTGCCGTTGCTCGGTGGTCTTGGCGGGGTGAACGTCATGGCACGGGACATCGCGGCGGCGCTGGGTGTCACTGCGGCGATCACCACCAGTGGCGAGTTGCGTTTCGGCACCTGCCTGCTCAACCCGCCTGCGGGTTATGAGCTGGCGGACCTGGAGCTGGGCAAGCGCTTCGTGTCCGACCTGCTGGCCGGCGAAAGCGTGCGCATCGAAGGCGCGGCGCCGTGGTTGGACCAGGCGAATTTGCCCCAGGACCAGCAAGCGCATCTAGCCATTCACGTGGGCAGTGCCGAGCGTGTGCCTTCCGCCAACGAGTTGCTGATCTATCCGAAGACGGTGTGCGTGACCTGCAAGCCGGCTGCGCAGTTGGCCGAGCGTGTGCGCGCGGCCTTGCACGAGGCGGGCATTGCCGTGCAATCCCTGGCGTGCCTGTTGGCCAGCGATACGCAGATGGCTGACCCGTCGTTGCACGAAGCCGCGTCGGCGTTGGGCGTGCCGCTGCGCTTTGGCGGCGTTACCCAGGCTGCCGATATTGTCATCGAGGTGGCTGACCAACCGCTGGACCTGGCCCAGGTCGGCCGCCGCCGTGGCCGCCTTGCCGTGATTGGCCTGGGCCCTGGCGCCGCCGAGCTGATGGTGCCGGCGGTCAAGGCCGAACTGGCGCGCTGCACCGATGTGCTGGGCTATGAAACCTATGTGCGCATGGCCGGGCCGTTCCGTGACGATCAGGTACAGCATTGCACCGATAACCGCGAAGAGATGCAGCGCGCCCGCCACGCCTTCGAGCTGGCCGCCCAGGGGCGTTCGGTGGTGGTGGTGTCGTCCGGCGACCCGGGCGTCTTCGCCATGGCGGCGGCGGTGATCGAGGCGTTGCACGAGTCCGGCGATCCGGCGTGGCATCAGGTCGACCTGGAAATCCTGCCGGGGGTTTCGGCCTCCCTGGCCACCGCGGCCCAGGCCGGCGCGCCGTTGGGCCACGACTTTTGCGTGATGTCGCTGTCGGACAACCTCAAGCCCTGGTCGATCATCGAAAAGCGCCTGGACCTCGCGTCCCAGGCCGACCTGGCCCTGGCGTTCTACAACCCGATTTCGCGTTCGCGGCCTTGGCAGCTGGGGCGCGCCCTGGAAATAGTCGCGCAACACCGCACGCCTGAGACCCCGGTGGTGCTGGGTCGCGATATCGGTCGCCCCGGCCAGACCCTGCGCGTCACCACCCTCGGGCAACTCACGCCAGACCAGGTGGACATGCGCACCATGGTGCTGGTCGGCTCATCCACTACCTGCACATTCCCTCGCGCCGATGGCGGTGAATGGGTGTACACGCCGCGCTGGTACGGTGCAAAGCCTGCCTCCTGAAAACGCTTGGGTGGCTGCACGAAAGCTCCGAATGACAATGGGTGATCACCTGCTGTTGCTCGGGGCTTTTTCTTTTTTGAGTGACGAAAGCCGGAAGGCCCCGAGGGGCGCCCTGTCATTGCTGGGCAGCGTTTTTTGCCGCGTGCCGGCAAGCGATGTTTGTGGCATGGAAGAGCCGCCGCTGACTGGACTAGTGTGGACACAAGCCCCGAGCCGGGGTGTTTGTGGAGAACTGAAATGGAGCGACATCACAGAAGGATCAACAACACAAAACGGCGCAAGTTGATTGCGCGCTACACATTGCCGAGGGCGCGAGGTGCGCAGCCCTCATTGCCGCTCGACACGGAGGACGACTGCAACGCGGCGGTAGTCAACAACAGCGTGATTTCGTTTGCCGAGGGGCTGTCCGGGTTGAACCGGGAATACATCCGCAAAAGCTATCTGCTGGCCAGCGGCTACGTCAGCGATGTATTGAAAATCCAGCGAGGTACCGAGGCCTGGTACGACGAATTTATCAAGGTGATGATCAGCCTGGGCTGGCTACCGGTGCGCAGCAGTTTCGAGCGGGTCTCACAGTCGGGCAAGGGCCTGACCGTGCAACTGGCGGCGTTGAATATCATCACCGCGATACTGGCGGGGGTGTCGGTTTCGGGACCGCTGGTTACGGCGCTGCCGAAACTGGCGGCCGATGCGCTGGAGGCACTGAAGCAGCAACCGAGTTCTTTCGAACTGTTCAAGCGCAACAGTACGGTGCACCAGGGCGGTGATTTCGGCCTGGCATCCTGCGCCGAAACCGACGGCGAATTGATGATGGTGCTGGTGACGTACAGCACCCAAGGCGTGAACAAACAGGTTGGGCTGCCGTTTCTGGAGTGGGACAGTTCCTCGTTCGAGGCCTTCAGCGGGCAGACCTGCCTGGTGCTGAATACCTCGATGGTCAACGAAAAAACCCTCCAACTGATGCGCGAGAGCGCGGGCGACAAGGTGCAGTCGGCGATTGCCAAATACCGGATCTAAGGCACCAGGTAGCCGCGCACCCCGGTAAAGATGATTTGCGCGGCGAGGGCACACACGAACAATCCCATCAACCGACTGACAATCTGCAGGCCCTGGTCACCGAGAATCCGTTCGATACGGTTGGACAGGTACAGCACCACACCGACCGTGAGGCTGGCCAGGGCGATGCTGAGGATGGCCGTGATCTTGTCATCCCAGTGCGGTTGGCTGACGCCCATGACCAACAGCGCACCGATGGTGCCGGGGCCGACCGTGAGGGGAATGGTCAGCGGCACGATGGTCACGTCCTGCTGCACATTGTCGGTCTGCACGGCCGACTTGCCCTGGGCCATGCCCAGGGCGGAGATAAACAGCACACTGCCGGCGCCGATGCGAAAGGCATCCACGGTGATGCCGAACACGCTGAAGATCACCCGGCCGAACAGGTAGAGCAACACGCTCGACACCAGGGTTGCCAGCGCTACTTTCCAGGCCAGGCGCCGCCGCTCTTTGCTCGAATAACCACGGGTCAGGCTGATAAAGCAGGACAGCACGAAGAACGGGCTGTAGAGCACCAGCATCTTCAGGTAAACGCTGAATAACACGTGGAGCATGGGGGGGCTCGCAGGCGGGGAAAGTGTGGAGAGTCTATCAGGCGCCAGAGATCAAATGTGGGAGGGGGCTCGCCCTAATGCCAGTCAGTTACAGTGTTCGCTCTTGACTGAAGCAAGCCCCCACCCACATTGGAATTGCATTTAAAGTCAGGACGGGGCGTGTTCAGGCCGTTGTTGACGCTGCGCCACCCAGAACTCCACCAGCTCACGCAATTGTGATAACTCCACCGGCTTGGCCATGTGCCCGTCCATCCCCGCCTGGCGTGCGCGTTCTTTGTGCTCCGAGAGGATATGCGCCGTGAGCGCTACCACGGGTGTGCGAATGCGCTGGTGGCTGACTTCCCACGCCCGCAGTTGCTGGGTAGCCGAGAAACCATCGAGAACCGGCATCTCACAGTCCATCAACACCAGGTCATAACGCTGGGCCTTCATCGCCTCGAGGGCTTCCTCACCGTTGCTGGCGGTATCCGGGTCGAGGTTGAGCTTGCCGAGCATGCCGCGAATCACTTTGGTGGAGATGCTGTTGTCTTCGGCCACCAGGATCCTGAAGTCGCTGGGCACGGTCACCGCCGCCGGGACGCTGAGGGGCGGACGGGGCTGCACACCACCTTTGCTGCGTTGGGTCAACTCGTCGGCCAGGGTGGTCTTGAGGGTGTAACCGGCAACCGGCTTGGCGAGGATGCGCTTGATCCCGCAGTTACGCGCGATGATCTTGCTCGGCGCATTGCTGATGCCGGTGAGCATGATCAGCAGGATGTCGTGGTTCAGGCTCGGGTCTTCCTTGATCTTCGCCGCCAGTTGCATGCCGGTCATGCCGGGCATGTTCTGGTCCAGCAGCACCACATCGAAGTAATCGCGCAGGTGCGCCTTGGTGCGCAGCAAGGCCAAGGCCTCTTTACCCGACGGCACGGCGCTGACATTCAGGCCCCAGGCCGAGCATTGCTGCACCAACACTTTGCGGCACGTATCGTTGTCGTCCACCACCAGCACGCGCGCGCCTTTGAGCGGGCCGTCGAGGTCGGAGGTGGGGTGTTCCAGGCGTTCCGGGTCCAGCGGCAGGGTCAGCCATAACGTGCTGCCCTGATGGCTGCCGCTCTTGATGCCGAACTCACCGTTCATCAACAGGATCAGCTGGCGCGCGATCACCAGGCCCAGGTGGCCGCTCAAGCGGGTGGCCGAGAGGAAGTTCTTGCTGTGCAGTTCGCTGTGCAGCAGGGCCTCGCGTTCAGCGGCTTCCATTGGCAGGCCGCTGTCCTGCACGGCAATGCGCAGGCGCGGCTTGGTGCTGCGGTCATCCAGGGCGACGACGATCAGCACTTCGCCTTCGTCGGTTTTGTGCAGGGCGTTTTCCAGCAGGCTCAACAGCGCCTGGCGCAGGCGGGTCGGATCGCCGCTGATGACGCGGGGCACCTGTGGCTGGATGAAGCTGATCAACTCGACGTTCTGCTGCTCGGCCTTGGCGCGGAAGATGCTCAGGCAGTCTTCGATCAGCGCATTGAGGTCGAATTGCACGTCATCCAGCTCGATCTGCCCGGATTCGAGCTTGGAGATGTCGAGGATCTCGTTGATCAATGTCAGCAGCTCGTTACCGGCGCTGTGGATGGTTTGCACGTAGTCACGCTGTTTCACCGACAGTGGCGTGCCCAGCAGCAGTTCGGTCATGCCCAGCACGCCGTTCATGGGGGTGCGGATTTCGTGGCTGATCTTGGCCAGGAATTCGGCCTTGGCGGCGATCTCGGCATTGCTGGCGGCCAGGTCGCGGCTGAGGCTGAAGCGGGCCTCGACAATCGCGCGCTGGCGCTCGCCCAGGGCCAGGCTTATCAACAGGCCGCTCAGGCAGATGAAGGCCAGCAATGTGACGATCAACCCCTGGGGCGACACCATCGTCAGCCCCAGCAACGCCGGGAGAATGATCAGCGTGCCGATGTTGAACACCACCATGCCCGCCACGAACAAGCGCGCCGGGCGATAGCCTTTCTGCCAGTGATACGCCGAGACAAACAGCATGCTCAGGCCCGCCAGGGCCACCAGCGCGTAGGTGATGATGTTCAGCGGCAGGGTACTGACGAACAACAGCAGCAGGCCGCACAGCACGATAAACAGGATGTCGGCCATCAACAGCTTGTTCAGCGGGTGCGGACCCAGGGGCATGAAGAAGCGATAGGCAAACATCAGCCCGCAGGGCGCTGTCAGCAGCAGGGCCAGGTAGGCGCCCGGGGTCTGGACCGCGTGCCAGTTCGGCAGCCATGGGCCTACCAGGTTGAGCAGCAGCGCCAGGCTGAGCATCAGCAGCAGTTCGCAGGCCGCCAGCCACAGGCTGCTGCGCGAGCGGTGGTAAGCGAAGCGCGTGAGGTTGTGCAGGATCAGCATCAGCAGGCAGCCGAACAGCAGGCCGTAGATCAATGTCTGGGTCTGGTCGGCGGCGGCCAGCACGGCCGGTTCCAGGGTGATATAGGGGCGCAGTTCGTGCTCGGAAACCAGGCGCAGGTAGACGTCGAGGGTCTGTTGGCTCTGGGGCATCGGCAGCATGAAGTCGTTGCTGGGCAGCGGGCGTTCCGCCTGGGGCTGGCGGTTACCGCTGCTTTGTTGCTCGATCAGGGTGTCGCCGTCCAGCACATAGAGGCTCAGGTGCGCCAGGTCCGGGGCGAATACCCGCAGCACCTGCTCGTGCTTGCCGGGTTGCAGCTTGAAACGTACCCACAACGCACCGTCCGGTTCCGCGGCGGTAATGCGGTCCAGTTCGATGGGGCTGAATTGATTGGTGTAGCGCGAGGAACGGATGTCGCTCAGCTGCAGGTCGGCCTGTTCATCAAGCAATACTGCCCAGCCACTGCCTTGCGCGGCGGCCTGGGCCGGGAACAGGCAGAGCAGCGTCAGCAGACTGACAGTAAAACCTATGGCGATCCTGAGCCAGCGCACGGCGAAATCCCTTCGTAGGTTGATGCACGGTTAACTATGCGCGGGGAGGCCTGTATACGGCAAGGGCCAGAAGCCCTTGCCTAACCGAACGGATAGCTAGCGTTACTGGCTTTCGCCACGTTCACGGGCAATGGCGCGGTAGCCGATGTCCGTGCGGTAGAAGCAGCCTTGCCAGTCGATTTTTGCGGCCAGCTTGTACGCCTGTTGCTGTGCGGCGTCGACGCTGGCACCCATGGCGGTGGCGCACAGCACACGGCCTCCGGCGGTCACGACCTTGCCGTCCTTGAGCGCGGTGCCCGCATGGAACACCTTGCCTTCCAAGGTGGCCGCCGCGTCCAGGCCTTCAATCACATCGCCCTTGGCGTAGTCGGCCGGGTAGCCACCGGCGGCCAGCACAATGCCGACGCTCGGACGTGGATCCCACTGCGCTTCAACCTTGTCCAGGGCCTGGGCCAGCGCGGCTTCCACCAGCAGCACCAGGCTCGATTGCAGGCGCAGCATCACCGGCTGGGTTTCCGGGTCGCCGAAGCGGCAGTTGAACTCGATGACTTTCGGGTTACCGGCTTTGTCGATCATCAGTCCGGCGTAGAGGAAGCCGGTGTACACATTGCCTTCATCGGCCATGCCGCGCACGGTCGGCCAGATCACCAGGTCCATCACGCGCTGGTGCACGTCGGCGGTCACCACCGGGGCAGGGGAGTAGGCACCCATGCCGCCCGTGTTCGGGCCAGTGTCGGCGTCGCCGACGCGTTTGTGGTCCTGGCTGGTGGCCATCGGCAGCACGTTCTTGCCGTCGACCATCACGATAAAGCTGGCTTCTTCGCCGTCGAGGAATTCCTCGATGACGACGCGCGAACCCGCGTCACCAAAGGCGTTACCGGCGAGCATGTCACGCACGGCGTCTTCGGCTTCCTGCAGGGTCATGGCGACGATCACGCCTTTACCGGCGGCCAGGCCGTCGGCCTTGATCACGATCGGCGCACCTTTTTCACGCAGGTAGGCCAGGGCGGGCTCGATCTCGGTGAAGTTCTGGTAGTCGGCCGTCGGGATCTTGTGGCGCGCCAGGAAATCCTTGGTGAAGGCTTTCGAGCCTTCCAGCTGGGCGGCGCCGGCGGTTGGGCCGAAGCAATCCAGGCCGCGGCTGCGGAACAGGTCTACGACACCGGCAACCAATGGCACTTCCGGACCGACGATGGTCAGGGAGACGTTTTTCTCGGCGAAGTCGGCCAGTTGCTCAAGGGCCAGTACGTCGATGGCGACGTTTTCGCACTTGGCTTCGATGGCGGTACCGGCATTGCCGGGGGCGACGAAGACTTTCTGGACCCGTGGGTCCTGGGCAACTTTCCAGGCCAGGGCGTGTTCACGGCCACCGCTGCCAATGATCAAAACATTCATTTCAAAAACCTCAAATTCTGTAGGCGCCGCTGGAGCGCTTTAAAATGTGGGAGGGCTTTTGTGGTGAGGGGGCTTGCCCCCCGCTGTGTTCACTGGAGATCCAGTGGGGCTGCTGCGCAGCTCAGCGCGGGGCAAGCCCGCTCACCACAAAAAGCCCCTCCCACATTTGGATCAGTGACGGAAGTGGCGCATGCCGGTGAAGACCATGGCAATGCCGGCTTCATCAGCAGCGGCGATCACCTCGGCATCACGCATCGAGCCACCCGGTTGGATCACGGCAGTCACGCCGGCTTTCGCGGCGTTGTCCAGGCCATCACGGAACGGGAAGAATGCATCCGACGCCATCACCGAGCCGGCCACCTGCAAACCGGCATGCTCGGCCTTGATCGCGGCGATACGCGCCGAATTCACGCGGCTCATCTGGCCAGCGCCGACACCGATGGTCTGGCGGTTCTTGGCGTAGACGATGGCGTTGGATTTAACGTACTTGGCCACTTTCCAGGCGAAGATCAGGTCGTTGATCTCTTGCTCGGTCGGGGCGCGCTTGGTCACTACCTTGAGGTCTGCGCTGCCGATCATGCCGATGTCGCGGCTCTGTACCAGCAGGCCGCCGTTGACGCGCTTGTAGTCCCAGGCAGCGGCACGTTCAGCCGACCACTCGCCGCAGGCCAGCAGGCGCACGTTGGCTTTGGCGGCCACGATGGCGCGGGCTTCTTCGCTCACGGAAGGGGCGATGATCACTTCGACGAACTGACGCTCGACGATGGCCTTGGCCGTCTCTGCATCCAGTTCACGGTTGAAGGCGATGATGCCGCCGAAGGCCGATTCGGTGTCGGTGGCGTAGGCCAGTTCGTACGCCTGGCGAATGCCGCCTTCAGCGTCCGGGCTCACGGCCACGCCGCACGGGTTGGCGTGCTTGACGATCACGCAGGCCGGCTTGACGAAGCTCTTCACGCATTCCAGCGCGGCGTCGGTGTCGGCCACGTTGTTGTAGGACAGTTCTTTGCCTTGCAGTTGGGTCGCAGTGGCGATGCCCACTTCGGCAGGCTTGGCTTCCACGTAGAACGCCGCGCTCTGGTGCGGGTTCTCGCCGTAGCGCATTTCCTGGGCCTTGATGAACTGGCTGTTGAAGGTGCGCGGGAACTGGCTGCGGCCTTCTGTGCTCAGGGTTTCGGCGGCCTGGTTCACGGTGCCCATGTAGTTGGCGATCATGCCGTCATAGGCGGCGGTGTGTTCGAACGCCTTGAGCATCAGGTCGAAACGCTGGGCGTAGCTCAGGCCGCCGGCTTTCAGGCTTTCCAGCACGTGGGCGTAGTCGCTGGCGTTGACCACGATGGCCACGTCTTTGTGGTTCTTGGCCGCCGAGCGAACCATGGTCGGGCCGCCGATATCGATGTTTTCGATGGCGGTCGGCAGGTCGCAGCCTGGCTTGTTGATGGTGGCTTCGAACGGGTAGAGGTTGACGGCCACCAGGTCGATCGGCTTGATGCCGTGCTCGGTCATGATGGCGTCGTCGATGCCGCGACGGCCGAGGATGCCGCCGTGGATTTTCGGGTGCAGGGTCTTGACGCGACCGTCCATCATTTCTGCGAAACCGGTGTAGTCCGCCACTTCCACTGCGGCCACGCCGTTGTCCTGCAGCAGCTTGAAGGTCCCGCCCGTGGAGAGGATTTCCACGCCCAGGGCTTCCAGCTCCCGGGCAAATTCGAGGATCCCGGTCTTGTCGGAGACGCTGATCAAGGCGCGGCGGATCGGCAGGCGGGTAGTCTGGTCGGTCATTTCAATTTCCATCAAAAGCAAAGGAGTCAGCAAAAAAGGCGACCGGTTTTACGCGGGCGCCTTTCTGGTTTGATTGAATGCTTACAGCAAATCGTATTGCTTGAGCTTTTTGCGCAAGGTGCCACGGTTGAGGCCCAGCAGCTCACTGGCTTTGGTCTGGTTGCCCTTGACGTAGTTCATCACGCTTTCGAGCAGGGGCGCCTCGACTTCGGAGAGCACCAGGTTGTACACGTCCGTGACGGAAGCGCCCTCAAGGTGGGCGAAATAATTATGCAGCGCCTTCTCGACACTCCCGCGAAGGGTCTGGCCTTCTTCGCTCGGCGTGTTGAGGTGCTGTTTCAAATTGACGTTGTCGCTCACGGGTGTTGTTCCACTCACTAAAGTCTCGGTCATCATCGTCATGCGGCCACCCATTCTCCGTCCCCTGCTCTCAGGCTCTTGTCTCGTTCGGTAAAAAACTCACGAACGGCGGTGACCTGTGCTTGCGTTTCATCCAAACGATTGAACCCGGCGCGAAACTCCCTGGCGCCTGGCAGGGTTGCGAGATACCAACCCACATGCTTGCGAGCAATACGCACGCCCATCACCTCTCCATAGAAGGTGTGAAGTGCAGCCAGATGCTCTAGCAGAATACGTTCCACCTCGACCAGTTCCGGCGCCGGCAGGACTTCACCCGTACGCAGGAAATGCTCGACCTCACGAAAAATCCACGGCCGCCCCTGGGCGGCCCGGCCAATCAACACACCATCGGCACCGGTGGCGTGCAGCACGCGCCGGGCTTTTTCGGCCGAGTCGATGTCGCCATTGGCAAATACCGGCATCGACACCGCCTGCTTGATCGCGGCGATGGTGTCGTACTCGGCTTCACCGGTGTAAAGGTCAGCGCGGGTGCGACCATGCACCGCCAGCGCTGTAATGCCTGCCTGTTCGGCGATCTTCGCCACCGTCAGGCCGTTCTTGTTGTCCCGGTCCCAACCGGTACGAATCTTCAGGGTCACCGGCACATCCACTGCGGCAACAACGGCCTGCAGGATCTCGGCAACCAACTGCTCATCTTTCAACAGCGCGGAACCGGCGGCCTTGTTGCAGACCTTCTTGGCCGGGCAGCCCATGTTGATATCGATGATCTGTGCGCCCAACTCCACGTTGGCCCGGGCCGCATCCGCCAGCATCTGCGCATCACCCCCGGCGATCTGGACCGAGCGGGGCTCGGGATCACCTTCGTGGATCATGCGCATCCGCGATTTGCGGGTGTTCCACAAGCTCATGTCGCTGGTGACCATTTCCGAGACTACTAGACCCGCGCCCAAACGCTTGCACAGCTGACGAAAGGGCTGGTCGGTGACGCCCGCCATCGGGGCGAGAATCAAGCCATTCTGCAATGTATATGGGCCGATGCGTACCGCCGACATAGGACTTCCCTGTTGTGGGGCCGGATCATTAGAGTTCGAAAAAGGGTTGGCATGATACCCGCTCTCGATGACTGGATAAAGGCTGAATTGGATAAAATCTGAACAGTTATTTCTTTATCGCCGCCGGTTTGGATGGGCGGGGCCCAGTCAATACTCCACCGTCAAGCGACGGTGCGTAGGCCGATTCACTCGGGCGAGTGGAAGCTCAGGCTGTAATTCACGGCTTTATTGCCCGGATCGAGGATATCCAGGGAGATATGGATCGGGGTTTGTGATGGCATTTCGCTCACCCCGGCCAACTCGCCGCTCAGGTATTCGGCGGGCTTGAAGCGACGACTGGCAATCAGGTTGCCGTTGAGGTCGGCGAAACGCAGTTCCAGCAGCGGAAAGGGCTGGGAGAACGTCGCGCGGTTATAGATGATCGCATCCACCACCAGCGCCCCGGCGAACTCCGGGTGGCTGCGTACCACCAGGTTACTGCTCTTGATATGGGCGATATCGACCCGCGACGGCACCGTGCAGCCCAGTGTGGGGCACAGTTGCTGGAACCATGGGCGGTAAGCGTCCTGGCGGGCCAGATCGTCGAACTGATAGGCAATGTACTGCGCAGCCAGGCCGGCGGCGGCGATCAGTACCAGCAGTATCCAGATCAGGCGACGGCCCAGGCCCTGCGGGCGTTTTTGCGCGTACAGGTGCAGAGGGTCGTCTTCCAGGTCCTGGAGCAGGTCGTCATGGACGCCGGCCTCGGGGCGTGGGCGCTTGCGATGGGATTGCACACGCTCTTCGGGCTCCGCTTCATCCGCTGCCGCTGTCAGGGGCGTGAACGGCGGGTCGGAGTGTTCATCTTCCGGGGTTGAGCGCAGCGCAGGCTCATCGTCGAGGTGCAACGACATGGAGGGCTCGGTGCGCTGCCTGGTCGCAGGGGCTTTGGCCGGTTCAGGTTCGTCTTCGGAAGCGTTGGCGCGTTCTCCAGGCGGTTCGCTGAACAGGCTGGCGGCCCATTTTTCTTCTTCGGCCTTGACGGTTTCGCGGCTGGCGCTGAGAGCGTCTTCTTTCTGCCGGCGGTCGGCGCCGGGCTGGCGGCGTTCTGCGCCCACGGGCAGTGTGTGCTGAATCTCGCGGCGTTCAAGCTTGGCCAGTTCCTGGTCCAGGTCCAGGTTGTCCAGGTCCAGCTCTTCGGCACTCCACTGCTTCTGGCTGATTGCCCGCTGTGGCTCAGGCGCGGCTTCGCGCACGGGCTCGATCGTGGCCGGCTGCTCCGGCGCAGGCGCCTGGGCGCGCTGCTCCAGCAGCTGGCGGGCAGCGTTGAAGACTTGCAGGCACGAGCCGCAGCGAACCACGCCGCGAGCCACGCTCAATTGGGCGTGGTTGACGCGAAAGCGGGTTTGGCAATGCGGGCACTGGGTGACGAAACTGTCGGTCATGCGGCCATCCGATTCAGGCAAGCGCTCATTCTAGCGCCGACGCCCGCTGATGCGTACCCAGCCATCACGGTTAGCGATCGGATCCAGCTCGAAATCCTTGGCGTAGGCGGCGGCGACATCTTCGCCCTGCTCGGCGAGGATGCCCGACAGCGCCAGGCGCCCGCCCGGCTTGACCAGGCTCGACAGTTGTGGCGCCAGGGACACCAGCGGGCCGGCGAGGATATTGGCGACCAGCACGTCGGCCTGCACCTGGGGCAAATCCTGCGGCAGGTAGAGCGGGAATTTGCCTTCAGGAATGTTGTTGCGCCCGGCGTTATCGCGGGACGCTTCCAGGGCCTGCACGTCGATGTCGGTGCCCACGGCTTCCTTGGCGCCCAGCAACAGGGCGGCAATCGCCAGGATCCCCGAGCCGCAGCCGAAATCCAGCACGTGGCTGTCCGTCAGGTCCTGGCCGTCCAGCCACTCCAGGCACAGCGCGGTGGTGGGGTGGGTGCCAGTGCCGAATGCGAGGCCCGGATCCAGCAGCAGGTTGACCGCGTTCGGCTCCGGGGCGGCATGCCAGCTCGGCACGATCCACAGGCGTTGGCCGAAGCGCATCGGCTGGAAGTTGTCCATCCAGCTGCGTTCCCAGTCCTGGTCTTCGATGATTTCGCTGTGATGCTCGGGCAACGGGCTGCCGGTGAGCAATTCCATATGGGCCAGTACGGCGGCGGCATCGGTGCCGTCTTCGAACAGGGCCAGCAGATGGGTGTGGGACCACAGCGGGGTGGTATTCAGCTCGGGTTCGAAGATCGGCTGGTCTTCGGCGTCCATGAAGGTCACCGAGACGGCGCCCACTTCGAGGAACGCGTCTTCGTAGGTTTCGGCTTGTTCTGGGCTGATGGCGAGACGGACTTGCAGCCAAGGCATGGCGGGCACCTTTGAAAAAAATGAGTGTGCAGCGGGGTAGGCTGCGAAAGCGCGCAAGTTTACGCGAGCGAACAGCATAAGACGACATTACTGAGTGAATGCGGACCAAATGTGGGAGGGGCGGTGTGCATCCTGGAAAACAGGTGTGCAGAAACAACAAAGCCGCCCGAAGGCGGCTTTGTTGGGTGGAACACTTACTGGTTGGCCAGCTTGTGTTCCAGGTAGTGAATGTTCACACCACCTTCGCAGAAGCCTTCATCACGAACCAGGTCCCGGTGCAGCGGGATGTTGGTCTTGATGCCGTCGACCACGATTTCGTCCAGGGCATTGCGCATACGGGCCATGGCCTCGTCGCGGGTCGCGCCCCAGGTGATCAGCTTGCCGATCAGCGAGTCGTAGTTGGACGGAACCTTGTAGCCGCTGTACAGGTGCGAATCCACACGTACGCCGTTGCCGCCGGGCGCGTGGAAATGCTTGACCAGGCCAGGGCTTGGGATAAAGGTCTTCGGGTCTTCGGCGTTGATCCGGCACTCCAGGGAGTGGCCGTGGATCTTCACGTCGTCCTGGGTGAAGGACAGCACGTTGCCGGCGGCGATGCTGAGCATCTCCTTGACGATGTCGATACCGGTGACCATCTCCGACACCGGGTGCTCTACCTGCACACGAGTGTTCATCTCGATGAAGTAGAAACGGCCGTTCTCGTAGAGGAACTCGAAGGTACCGGCGCCACGGTAGTTGATGTCGATGCACGCCTTGACGCAGCGGGCCAGGACTTCCTGACGCGCTTTTTCATCCAGGCCCGGTGCCGGGGCTTCTTCCAACACCTTCTGGTGACGACGTTGCAGCGAGCAATCGCGATCGCCCAGGTGGATGGCGTGGCCCTGGCCGTCGGACAGTACCTGCACTTCCACGTGACGTGGGTTGGTCAGGTACTTCTCCAGGTAGACCATCGGGTTGCCGAACCAGGCAGCCGCTTCGGAGCGAGTCTGCTTGGCCGCTTCGATCAGCTCTTCTTCCTTATGCACCACGCGCATGCCGCGACCACCACCGCCACCGGCGGCCTTGATGATCACCGGGTAGCCGACTTCGCGACCAATGCGCAGTGCGGTTTCCTCGTCTTCAGGCAGTGGGCCGTCGGAGCCAGGAACGGTTGGCACGCCGGCGGCGATCATGGCGTCCTTGGCCGAGACCTTGTCGCCCATCAGGCGAATGGTTTCGGCTTTCGGGCCGATGAAGGCAAACCCGGATTTTTCCACCTGTTCGGCGAAATCGGCGTTTTCCGCGAGGAAGCCGTAGCCCGGGTGGATGCCATCAGCGCCGGTCACTTCAGCGGCGGCGATGATGTTCGAGACTTTCAGGTACGAGTTCGTGGCCAGTGGCGGGCCGATGCAGATGCTCTCGTCCGCCAGTTTCACGTGCATCAATTCGGTATCGGCCGTCGAGTAAACAGCGACGGTCTTGATGCCCTCTTCCTTACAGGCGCGCAGGATACGCAGCGCGATCTCGCCGCGGTTGGCGATCAGGACTTTTTGCAGTTTCTTCGCAGGTTTCAACATCGAAGGCGCTCCGCGGTTCAAACGATGGTGAACAGCGGCTGGTCGTACTCAACCGGCTGACCGTTTTCTACCAGGATGGATTCGATGACGCCGGCTTTTTCGGCCGTGATGTGGTTCATCATCTTCATCGCTTCAACGATGCAGATGGTGTCGCCCACTTTCACGGTCTTGCCTACTTCAACGAAGGCTGGCGAGGTCGGTGCCGGGGTGCGGTAGAACGTACCGACCATTGGCGACTTGACCACGAAACCGTTCAGCGCAGGGGCTGCCGGTGCGGCAGGTGCGGTGGCGGCAGCAGGCGCGGCGGCCGGAGCAGCAGCCGGTGCCGGTGCTTGCATCTGTGGTGCGTAGAACTGTTGGGCCGGGGTCTTGCTGTGGCGGCTGATCCGTACGGACTCTTCGCCTTCCTTGATTTCCAGCTCGTCGATACCGGATTCTTCCAGCAGTTCGATCAGTTTCTTAACTTTACGGATATCCATGAATCATCAACTCCCAAGGGTCGGTCAGGGGCGCTTGGCCTGTTCTTCAAGCTGTTCCAGGGCGGCCTCCAGGGCCAGTCGGTAACCGCTGGCGCCAAGGCCGCAGATCACTCCTACCGCAACGTCGGAGAAGTAGGAGTGATGGCGGAAAGGTTCGCGTTTGTGCACGTTCGATAAATGCACTTCGATGAATGGGATGCTCACCGCCAGCAGCGCGTCACGTAATGCAACGCTTGTGTGCGTAAAAGCGGCGGGATTGATCAGGATAAAGTCCACGCCTTCGCCACGGGCGGCATGGATGCGATCAATCAATTCATACTCGGCATTGCTTTGCAGGTAGAGCAGATGGTGGCCGGCTTCACGTGCCCGTCGTTCCAGGTCAAGGTTGATCTGATCCAGGGTCACTGCCCCGTAGACGCCCGGTTCACGGGTGCCGAGCAGGTTCAGGTTGGGTCCGTGAAGAACCAGTAAGGTCGCCATCGGCTGTTCCTTGTTATTGATGTGGGCAAGGCAGAACCCGGCGACTATGCCGCAAAGCCTTTGTGACTGTCCAGTTCTATGCAGTAGGCGACACGATTAGCGAGGATTGCGCAAAATTTGTGACTGGGGGTCGGGATCCGGTCATGGGTAATACGCCCTTGAATCCCGTGGAGATCAAATGTGGGAGGGGCGGTGCGACGATTCGACTTGCTCCCGATTGCAGTGTGTCAGTCTCGCATCTGTAACTGATCCACCGCTATCGGGGGCAAGCCCCCCACATTTTGATCTTCATTTGATTTTGGATCTTCATGGGGCCGGTCAGACACGGAACGCCTGCACAGCCGTATTGAGCTGCCCACCCAGCACCAGCAAATGCTCACCCTGGCTGCGGCCCTGGCCGATGCGCAGCAAATTATCCTCGCCGAGCTGATGAATCCGCTCGCTGTTGTCGCGAATCTCACTCACGGCGCCACTTTGCTGCGCCGTTACATCGGCAATCCGCACGGCGGTGTCGGAAATGGTCTGGATCGCGCCGACGATTTCATCCAGCGCGCCATCCGCAGCCTGGGCTTGCTGGGCGGTAGCCTCGGCGTGTTCAACCTGGGCGCGCATGCCCTGCACCGATTGGTGCGCAGCGGTTTGCAGGCCGGTGATCAAGCCCTGGATTTCGGCGGTGGCGCCAGCGGTGCGTTGGGCCAGGGTGCGCACTTCGTCAGCGACTACGGCAAAGCCGCGCCCGGCCTCACCGGCGCGTGCGGCTTCGATGGCGGCGTTGAGCGCCAGCAGGTTGGTCTGGTCGGCAATCGAGCGAATCACGGTCAATACGCCGCCAATGGTGGCGGACTCCTCGGCAAGTTTTTCGATCATCTGCGCATTTTGCTGCACTTCACCCACCAGCGCGTGCAGGCCGGTCAGGCTCAGGCCGATCACGCGCTGGCCTTGCTCGACCGCCTGGCCCGCGCTGCGACTGGCGCCGGCCGCCTGGCTGGCATCACCGGCGACTTGCTGGATGGTGGCTTCCAGTTCGCCCAGGGAGTCACGAATCTGCGCAGTATCCCCGGCCTGGCGCTCGGCGCCGTCGTGCAGGCCACTGCTCAGTTCGGCCAGGGCGCGGCTGCTGCCGGCCACTTCTTCGGCATTGCCACGGATGGTACCCACCAGATCCACCAGATAGGCGCGTAAACGGTTGAGGGACGCTTCGATGTCGCGCAGTTCGCGGTTGGTCTTGCCCAAGGTGATCGGTTGGCTGAAGTTGCCCTCGCCCCAGGTCGACAAGGCGGGGGCCAGGTTGGTCAGCACCCGCGCCAGGCGCCGCTGCAGGGTGTCGATCAACAGGGCGATCAGCAGAATCAGGCCGATCATCACCCCTTGCATCAGGCGCACTTCGCCCTGGATCTTACCGTGTTGCGCGCGCACCGCCGGCTCGAGGCCGGCGATGGCCTGCTGAACGGCCGCGATTTTCAAGTGGGTGGCGGCGGCCAGGTCGGCACGCTGCTGGATCTGCGTGCGGGTGCGCTGGAGTTCGGCGGGGTAGCGGGCCAGCAGGCCGTTGAGTTCGCGCTTGAGGTCGACGCCGGTGTCCTGGGCTTCGGTTTTTGCGCTGTTTTCCAGGCCCATCAAGGCCGAAAAGTCATCGGTGTTGGATTCTGCGCTGGCCTTTACCCCGAGTAATGGCAGTTGCTCCAGCAGGTCGGCCTGGCTGCGCATATTGCTGACTTCGCGTTCCACATCGTCCGCCAGTTCCGCGCGGCCGCTGCTCACCAGTTTGTCGCGAGCCAGGGACAGCTTGCCCAGGTGCTGTGAGGCCGCCAGCAGCGGCGGCAGGTAGCGCGCGGCCTCGGCGCTGTTGACGCCCTTGGCGTACTGGCTCAACTGCTCCAGGTTGGCGCCCAGCTCCCGCTCGGCCTGCAGCAACAGGGCTTGTGGGTCACCTGCCAACTTACCGGCCGCCAGCAGGTCGGTCTTGCTGAAGGCATCCAGGTCCGCAAGGCTGGGGCGCAGGTTCTGCGCGAGGTCGGCGGGCAGTTCATCCAGGTGCTGCAACAGGCTTTCCAGGCTCTGGCTGGCGCTGCTCAAGCGCAATGCATCACCGCTGCCCAGATAGTCGTCGATATTGCGTGCGGCCTGGTTCTGGAAGGTCTGTGACAGGCCGAGGTAGCGTTCCATCAGCAAATAAGGCCGTTCCAGCGCCCGTTGCGACCACCACAGCGTCGCTCCAAGTGCCAGGCACACGGCCACCAGCAGGAGGGTATTGAGATTGGTCAGCAGCTTCAGGCGCATGCGGGGTATCAACCGACAGCAAAAGGTAAGTGCCTGAAGTTATTGCGTTTTCATTACAGGGTTATGACGGAATCAGTGGATTCTGGTGAAAAGGTGGCACTTTGCTTTGACGTGCGCGCCGCTTGCACGCGGTTACGCCCGGCATCCTTGGCGCGGTACAGCGCCTCGTCGGCCTGGGCGGCCATCATCAGGCTGTCGGAGCCGTCACACAGCTCCACCACCCCGGCGCTGAAGGTGCACCACAAATCCTGCGGCTGCGCCGGGTAGTGAATCTCGGCAAAGCGCCCACGAATTTCATCCAGTACCTTGCAGGCCGATTCCAGGTCGGTGTCGGGCATCACGATGGCGAATTCTTCACCGCCGTAGCGGCCGATGTAGTCGGTCTTGCGCAGGCGTTGCTTGAGAAACAGCGCCAGGCTCTTGATCACGCGGTCGCCCATGGGGTGGCCGTGGCTGTCATTGACCCGCTTGAAGTGATCGATGTCGAGCATGGCAAAGCTCAACGGCTTGTTCTCGCGGCGCGCGCGGAAACTGCAGTCTTCAAGCAATTGCAGGATATGGGTGTGGTTGTACAACCCGGTCAGGCTGTCGCGCACCATCCGCGCCTTGAGGTTGCGCGCACGGGCGGCGCGGTTGCGCACCGTGGTGATCAGGTGGCGCGGCTTGATCGGTTTGGTGAGGAAGTCGTCGCCGCCTTCGCTCATGGCGTCCAGCTGCTTGTCCAGATCGTCTTCGGCCGACAGGTAGATGATCGGCACACTGACGTAACGGTCATTGTGGCGAATGACCTTGGCCAGTTCGGTGCCGGTACAGGCCGGCATGTACATGTCGAGGATGATCAGGTCGGGCTGGAAGTCTGCCAGCTCGGCCATGGCCTGGATCGGCTCGATCAAGGTGCGGGTGACGATGCCGGCACTGTTGAGCAAGCGCTCGGTGTGCAGCGCCTGGGCCCGCGAGTCATCGATGATCAGCACTTTGTACGGTTCGTACTGGGCGACGCAGGTCAGTACTTCGATCTTTTCCAGCAGGCTGGAGGCTTCCAGCGTGCCGGTGAGGAATTCCTGGCCGCCGGCGCGCACGGCGGCGAGGCGAGTAGGGGTGTCGGTTTCGTGCAGGCTGAAAAACAACAGCGGCAGTTTATGCTCCAGGCCTTCCTGGGCTTCGGCGGCGAGCTTGAGCCCCAGGCCGGCGCCGCAGAAATCCACGTCCATCACGATCGCCGACGGCAGGCGCTCGGCCAGGGACGCGCGAAACGCCGCGACGCTGTCCAGGGATTGGGCGCTCATGCCAAAGAATTCCAGCTGCTTGGCCAGGCGCTCGGCGCGGTCGTGATCGGCCAGCATCACGTAGATCGGCTTGCGCATCGGCGGCAGGAAGGTTTGTTCCAGCTGGTCGCCCTGGCGCAGGCCGGTGCGGGACAGGCGCTGCATCAAGCGGTTGAGTTCGGTGATCAGGTGGCTGCTCAGGCGTCCGCGGTTTTCGTCGACGGCCTTGAGCGATTCGCCGATGTGCCGGGCCAGTTGGCCGTGTTCGGGTTGTTCGAAGCGCTCGGCGAAGCGTTGCAGGCGCAGGTTGGCCTCGCTGAGTTCGGAGAGGTCGGCGCCTGACCATTCGCTGCGTTGCAGGCGCTGCCAGATCTCAAGAATTTGACGTGCCTGATGAATTACCCGCTGGGCAAAATGCTGCTTGAGACGCTCACGGCTGGGGTCTTCTGGCTCGGTCATATCCTGACTACTAGTGAGGGTGCATGCTGAGGTCGAACTGATGGCTCTATGCTAGCACCTCTTTCCAATGGGATGAGTGTCATATGTCAATTAACTGCGTGTCCCTGATATTCAGTTGGTGACCTGACGGTCGCGCAGCTTAAAAAGCGTGCATCCTTTATAGTCGAATGCTTGCCGTATGCACGTTTGGTGAAAAGCCCCGCATGGGCGGGCACGATGGGGTAGGGTTGTGGTCGGAGTGTTTGAACGCACGCCCTCAATTCAAGTGCATGAACTCAAGTGATTGAAAGGATATCGCCATGCTGGACTGGAAAAACCGTGCGGGCAGTGCCAAAGGCCCTGCCCCTGAGCCCAAGTCGGCCAACCGCAGCTATTTTCGTACCCTGCTGATGAGCCGAGCCGTGCTCAGCGTGCTCGGCCTGTATCTGTTGGTCACCGGCGCCCTGGGCTGGTACTGGAGCGAAGAGCCGGCGCTGTTCCCGGTCCAGCAGAATGCGCAACTTGCCGCCGAGAAGGAAGGCAAGCAGATGGTGGTGGGCTATACCACCGTCGAAACCCTCAAGACCGTGGTCGGCACGTTGCTGAACAAGCCCGGTGGCTATATTTCCAACGACCGTTTCCCGCCGGGCCTGTGGATGGACAACATGCCCAGCTGGGAATACGGCGTGCTGGTGCAGGTGCGCGACCTGACCCGCGCCTTGCGTAAAGACTTCGCCCGCTCCCAGTCGCAGTCGGCCGAAGACGCCGATCTGGCCAAGGCCGAGCCGCGCTTCAACTTCGACAACAAGAGCTGGGTGCTGCCGTCCAGTGAGTCGGAGTACCAGGAGGGCATCAACTCCCTGAACCGCTATGAAGCACGCCTGTCCGACCCGAATCAGCGTGGCGCCTTGTTCTATGCCCGCGCCGACAACCTGAACAACTGGCTGGGCGATGTGGCCACCCGCCTGGGCTCGCTGTCGCAACGCCTGTCGGCCAGCGTGGGCCGGGTCAAATTGAACACCGCACTGAAAACCGAAGCCCTGGCGCCGGGTGAAGTGCCGCAGGTCGACGAAGAAGTGGTGGAAACCCCTTGGATGCAGATCGATAACGTGTTCTACGAGGCCCGTGGCCAGGCCTGGGCGCTGTCCCACCTGTTGCGTGCCATCGAAGTCGACTTTGCCGACGTGCTGGCCAAGAAGAACGCCACCGTCAGCGTGCGGCAGATCATTCGTGAGCTGGAGGCTTCGCAAGAGCCGGTCTGGAGCCCGATGATCCTCAACGGCAGCGGTTTCGGCGTGCTGGCTAACCATTCGCTGGTCATGGCCAATTACATTTCCCGGGCCAACGCGGCGGTGATCGATTTGCGTCAACTGCTCAACCAGGGTTGATGATGGACGCAGCTCAAAACGAGGCCGCGCACCGTGCGGCCTCTGATGCCGAACTGATCTGCTGGGTCGACGAGCGGGACAACCTGCTCGGCCACCTCGTCAGGTCCGATTTGCGCCAGCGCGGCCTGATCGGCCGTTGCACCTTTATCTTCCTGTTCAATTCCAAGGGTGAGCTGTGCGTGCATCGGCGCACCCTGAGCAAGGCCCTGTACCCGGGGTTCTGGGATACGGCGGCGGGCGGGATGGTCGCGGCGGGAGAGTCCTACGCGTTATCTGCCGCCCGCGAGCTGGAAGAGGAACTGGGTGTTGGCGGGGTGGAACTGACCGAGCATGACCATTTCTACTTTGAGGATGGCGAGAGTCGGCTCTGGTGCAAATCCTACTCGGCGATCTGGGATGGGCCATTGCGCCTGCAGCCTGAAGAAGTCATGGAGGCGCGCTTTTTGCCCGTAGAAACGGTCCTGCAGGAAGCCGAGCACAAGCCTTACTGCCCGGACGCCCAGGAGGGCTTGCGGCGCTATCTGGCCTCGCGTCGCTAAAGCTGCATAAATTGGCGCCATTTGGCTCTTAGCAAGTGGGCTTTTTGCCGTTACACTGCGCGACTTTTCACCCGAACCGCCATTGTTTCACCCTGGGATCACTGTAGGAGCGAGCTTGCTCGCGAAAAACTCAAGAACGCCGCGTGCATTCGGAATGCACGCTTCATCGTTGACGATTTTCGCGAGCAAGCTCGCTCCTACAGGTGGGGGTTAGCCTTGGCGGCTCGGTAGCGCTGCCCCTGCCTGAGTGGGGCTTCGCGGTCGGTCGTCCCTTAGCGGAGGCCGATCAGTCTTTGTCCTCCCGAGAGGATTGCCGGTGGCCAAAAAAGCCGCATCCTTCGCCGCCCTCGGCGGCCTGGTATTTTCCACCGACGCAGGTCGACACTGCCCGGACTGTCGTCAGCCCGTGGATTCGTGTACCTGCAAACAGACCCTGATCCCCGAAGGCGACGGTATTGCCCGCGTGCGCCGCGAAAGCAAAGGCCGTGGCGGCAAGACGGTGACCACCATCACCGGCGTGCCGTTGGCCGAAGAGCCGCTCAAGGCACTGGCCACCACGCTGAAAAAGCGCTGTGGCACCGGTGGCGCGTTGAAAGACGGTGTCATCGAGATCCAGGGCGATCACGTCGAACTGCTGTTGGCCGAGCTGATCAGGCTTGGTTACAAGGCCAAGAAGTCCGGCGGCTGAAAGCCTCTTCCCAACCTGTGTCTAAACTCTGTCCTGCGAGTGGGGTCTACCTTGCTTACAGGCAAATCGTCATTTTCATTCTTTAGACTGCGCCAGCCTCGAACGAGAGGTGGCGCCTTCGCCTTCATTTATAGGGGACTTCGATGTCCGTACGACGCACACGCAAAGACGATGGCAGCCAATGGACAGTTGCGGACAGCCGCAGTGTTTACGGGATTCGCCATTGGGGGGCCGGGTATTTCGCGATCAATGATGCCGGTCGCGTTGAAGTCCGTCCGAACGGCCCGAACAGCACACCCGTCGACCTCTACGAGCAAGTGGACGAGCTGCGCAAGAGCGGCCTTTCCCTGCCGCTGCTGGTGCGTTTTCCCGACATCCTGCAAGACCGTGTACGCCAGCTGACCGGCGCTTTCGATGCCAACATCGAGCGCCTGGAGTACCAGAGCAAGTACACCGCACTGTACCCGATCAAGGTGAACCAGCAGGAAGCGGTGATCGAGAACATCATCGCCACCCAGAATGTTTCCATCGGCCTCGAAGCCGGCTCCAAGCCTGAGCTGCTGGCCGTGCTGGCCCTGGCGCCGAAGGGCGGCACCATCGTCTGCAACGGTTACAAGGACCGCGAGTTCATCCGCCTGGCGCTGATGGGCCAGAAGCTCGGCCACAACGTATTTATCGTGATCGAGAAAGAATCCGAGGTTGAACTGGTGATCGAAGAGGCCGCCAGCCTCAAGGTCAAGCCACAGGTGGGCCTGCGCGTGCGCCTGTCTTCCCTGGCGTCGAGCAAGTGGGCGGACACCGGTGGCGAGAAGTCCAAGTTCGGGTTGTCGGCGGCGCAACTGCTGTCGGTGGTCGAGCGCTTCCGCGCGGCGGGCCTGGACCAGGGCATCCGCCTGCTGCACTTCCACATGGGTTCGCAGATCGCCAACTTGGCCGACTACCAGCACGGGTTCAAGGAAGCCATTCGTTACTACGGCGAACTGCGCAACCTCGGCCTGCCGGTGGATCACATCGACGTCGGCGGTGGCCTGGGCGTGGACTACGACGGTACTCACTCGCGTAACGCCAGCTCGATCAACTACGACATGGACGACTACGCCGGTGTGGTCGTGGGCATGCTCAAGGAATTCTGCGACGCGCAGAGCCTGCCGCACCCGAATATCTTCTCTGAAAGCGGCCGCTCCCTGACCGCGCACCACGCCATGCTGGTGGTGCAGGTGACCGACGTCGAGAAACACAACGACGAAATCCCGACCATCGAAAACAAGGAAAGCCTGCCGGAAACCGTGCAGTGGCTGGTAGACCTGCTGGGCCCGACCGACATCGAGATGGTCACCGAAACCTACTGGCGCGCCACCCACTACATGAGCGACGTGGCCACCCAGTACGCCGACGGCAAACTGACCCTGGCCGAAAAAGCCCTGGCCGAACAGTGCTACTTCGCCGTGTGCCGCCGCCTGCACAACTCGCTGAAAGCCCGCCAGCGCTCGCACCGCCAGGTGCTGGACGAACTCAACGACAAGCTGGCCGACAAGTACATCTGCAACTTCTCGGTGTTCCAGAGCCTGCCGGACACCTGGGCCATCGGCCAGGTATTGCCGATCCTGCCGCTGCACCGCCTCGACGAAGAGCCGCTGCGCCGCGCCGTGCTGCAAGACCTGACCTGCGACTCCGACGGCAAGATCAAGCAATACGTCGACGAGCAGAGCATCGAGACCAGCCTGCCGGTGCACGCCTTGAACGAAGGCGAAGACTACCTGCTGGGCATCTTCCTGGTCGGCGCCTACCAGGAAATCCTTGGCGACATGCACAACCTGTTCGGTGACACCGACTCGGTGAACATCTACCAGCGCGAAGACGGTTCGGTGTACAGCGCCGGGATCGAGACCCACGACACCATCGAAGACATGCTGCGCTACGTGCACTTGTCGCCGGAGGAGTTGATGACGCACTACCGTGACAAGTGTGCGAGCGCGAAGATCTCCGCGTCGGAACGTACCCAGTTCCTTGATGCCTTGCGCCTTGGGTTGACGCGGTCGTCGTACTTGTCCTCGTAAGCTGAGCTGAAACACATCCAACTGTGGAAGGGGCGGTGCGACGATTCGACGTGCCCGCTCACCACAGAGTTATGTGTCAGCCTTTAAGAGTTGTGTAGATACCTATGGCCATCGGGGGCATGCCCACCCCACATTTGGAACACTGCTATTGCTGAGGTTTTGTGGCGGTGATCGCCGATTACCGGCTGTACCCGCAGGTGCGTTACCCCGCGTTTCTCCAGGATGGCGCCCAGGCCGTTGCGTGGGCGGTCAACCACAGCGCTGAATACGGTGCAGATCCCAAGCAGCTTTACGTGATGGGCCATAGCTCTGGCGCCTATAACGCCGCGATGTTGGCGCTGGATGGGCGTTGGCTCAAGGCAGTGGGCTTGGCGCCGTCGATCTTCAAAGGCTGGATCGGCCTGGCCGGGCCTTATGACTTCTTGCCGATTGAAAACCAGGACGTGCGCCCGGTGTTCTTCTTCCCCGACTCACCGCCGGAGTCGCAGCCGATCAACCATGTCAGCCATGATGCACCGCCAAGCCTGTTGATTGCCTCGACCGATGACACGCTCGTCAACCCCACCCGCAACACGGGTGGGTTGGCGAAAAAACTGCGGGAAGCGGGGGGGCCGGTCGAGGTGTTTTATTTCACCCGAACCAGCCACGTGACATTGGTCGCGTCCATCGCCAAGCCGTTGCGCTGGCTGGCGCCGGTGCTGGATCGGGCGACGGGGTTTATTGCATCTGTGCCTAGCCGATAAGCCGATGTGGCGCAGGCTCATTGAGCATATGCAAGGTTCCTGCTGACAGGTCAGCGCACAATCAGGCACAAGTAGAACGCGCATTGGCCTGGGTTGAACTCAAGTTTGACTTGGTCAATCCTGTCAACGTTGCTGTTTCTACGGGAAACGTTGACGCCCCTGCTATTGATCGGCAGTTCAATCGATGCTCCTGGGGCAAGAGGGTGCAGCTCTGTGCCTTGGTTAACCATCATATTGAACTGGCTCTCGTTTTTGACCTGCAATATGCCTGCAGTGTTGGTTGGCCCTTGCCCGCTGGTGCATCCGGCGATGGTCACTAGCGCGCACGCGATGGTAGCCCACAGGGTTTTTGTGATGTTCATATCCGACTCTCCATGCATATATGAAAGGGTAGATCCCTGACCATTCAACGCTTGGAATGTCGGTTTGTAACCTGTCAGAACTAACAGGTAGGGTCAGTTGAACCATTGGTCCTGGCGTTTGAGCCGCCAGGCGATGACGCCCAAGGTCAGGCTGCGCAACGTCATGAACAGCAGGAAAGTGATCCACAGTCCGTGATTGCCCAAGCCTTGCAACGCCCAGGCAAACGGCAGTGTTAGCAATAACGTCAGCAGCATCCCATTGCGCATTTCACGCGCACGGGTGGCACCGATAAACAGGCCGTCCAGCAGGTAACTCCCCACCGCAATCAACGGCAGCAGCGCCAGATACGGCAGGTAGATATCGGCGGTGTCGCGCACGCTGGGGATGTCGGTCTGCATGGCGATAAACAGGTGCCCGGCAACCGTGAATAACAGCGCGAAACCGACGCTGGCGATCAGCGACCACCCACCTGCAACTACCAATGAACGGCGCAGTGAGTGGCGGTCGCGGGCGCCGATGGCGTGGCCGCACAGGGCCTCGACTGCGTGGGCCAGACCGTCCAGTGCATGGGCCGTCAGCAGCAGGCCGTTGAGCAGCAGGGCGTTGGCGGCCACGGTCGCATCCCCCAATCGCGCGCCTTGCACGGTGATCATGAAAAACACCGACTGCAGCGCCAGGCTGCGGATAAAGATGTCGCGGTTCACCGCCAGCAACGGGCGCCAGCTTTGCCACCGTTTCAACGCGGCCCAGGCGATATGCCCGGGGTAGGCGCGCAGGGCTTTTTGCGTGAGGGCAAGGCCGAGGAGGGCGCCGGTCCATTCGGCGATCACCGATGCGCGGGCCGAGCCGACCACGCCCCAGTCCAGGCCCAGTACAAACCACAGGTTCAGGGCGATGTTGACCAGGTTGGTGGTCAACAGGATTGCCAATGGCGCCCGGGCGTTTTGCGTGCCGAGGAACCAGCCCACCAGCGCGTAGCTGGCCAGGGCGGCGGGGAGGCCGAACAGACGGGTATGGAAGAACTCGCGGGTCAGTTGATTGAGTTCGGGGGAAGGCTGCATCCATTCCAGGGCCAGATGGCTCAGCGGAATGCCGACGGTCCCCAGCACCATCGCCAACCCCAGCGCCAGCAGCAAGCCTTGCAGCAGGATTTGCCGCAGTGCCGCACCGTCCTTGCGCCCGGCGGCCTGGGCGGCGAAACCGGTGGAACCCATGCGCAGAAAACCCATGGCCCAGGCGAGGAAGGTATACAAGCTGGCACCGACGGCCACGGCGCCCAGTTGGTGGGCGTGGGGCAGGTGGCCGATGACCATGCTGTCGACCAACGCCACCAGCGGCACCGAAATGTTCGACAGGATCATCGGCGCAGCCAAAGCCCATACGCGGCGATGGGTAGGGCGGTCGCGCCAGTCGGTGAGTAAGGTGGACATGCAGGCTCCTTGGGGGAGCGGCATTGTAACCGGCCATTGGCAACGCAACAGGGTCAATGTGGCATGGGGCCCAATGTCCGTGGGATTTGGCTGGGACTTGAGACCGTTGAGAACCAACTCACCCTCCGTCGGTCAATGTGACCAGCGCCACATCGGCTTGGCCGGCGCTGATATATAGTTCACCCCTCGGTTCCCTCTGACTACGAGTGCCCCATGCTTAACAAAGGATTGTTCCTGGCCTGCGCGCTGGCCCTGCTGAGCGCCTGCGATTCTTCCGATAAACCGGCAGCACCGCCTGCGCCCACCGTAGCGACGGCGCCGAAACCGGCCAAGGCGGCGGTGGATGTGGCGGCGCTGAAGCAGCGCTATGCCGGGCGTGAGTTGAGTGTGGTGGACGTGTCCGAGGTGCAGTTGGACGGGGCCAGCACCTTGTCGGTGAGTTTTTCCATTCCGTTGGATCCGGAGCAGAAGTTTGCCGACAAACTCCATCTGGTCGACAGCAAGTCCGGCAAGGTCGATGGCGCCTGGGAGCTGTCCGATAACCTGATGGAACTGCGCCTGCGCCACCTGGAGCCCCAGCGCAAACTGGTGCTGACGGTGGATGCCGGGGTGAAGGCGGTCAACGCCAACACGCTCGCCGCCGAGTACATCGCGCGCCTGGAAACCCGTGACCTGCAAGCCACCGTCGGCTTCGCCAGCCGTGGCACATTGTTGCCGACGCGCCTGGCCGAAGGCCTGCCGGTGATCGCGCTGAACGTCGACAAGATCGACGTTGAATTCTTCCGGATCAAGCCCGAATCCCTGCCGTCGTTCCTGGCACAGTGGGGGCGCAATACCAGCCTGCAAAGTTATGAATCCCGCGAACTGCTGCCGCTGGCCGACCTGGTCTACGGCGGCCGTTTCGACCTGAACCCGGCGCGCAATACCCGTGAAACCCTGCTGCTGCCGATCGCCGGCCTCAAGCAATTGCAGCAACCGGGCGTGTACCTGGCGGTGATGCGCGCTTCGGGCACCTACAACTATTCGCAACCGGCCACGCTGTTTACCTTGAGCGATATCGGCCTGTCGGTGCACCGCTACGCCAATCGCCTGGATGTGTTTACCCAGGCGCTGGAAGGTGGCAAGGCGTTGGATGGCGTCGACCTTGAAGTGCTCGATGCCGACGGCCGTGTGCTGGGCCAGGGCAAGACCGAGAAGGGCGGCCACGCTGAGTTGCCGTTGCCGAAAAAGGCCCAGGTGCTGCTGGCCAAACAGGGTGAGCAGACCAGTCTGCTGCGCCTGGACAGTGCCGCGCTGGATCTGGCCGAGTTCGATATCGGCGGCCAACCTTCCCATCCGTTGCAATTCTTTGTGTTCGGCCCGCGCGACCTGTATCGCCCCGGCGAAACCGTGCTGCTCAACGCCCTGCTGCGGGACAAGGACGGCAACGCGGTCAAGCCGCAACCGGTGAGCGTCGAAGTGCGTCGCCCGGACGAACAGGTGAGCCGCAAGTTTGTCTGGGATGCCGATGCCTCGGGCCTCTACCAATATCAACTGCAACTGGCCGGCGAAGCACCGACCGGCCGCTGGCAGTTGGTGTTCGACCTGGGCGATGGCAAGCCGCAGCTGTATGAGTTCCTCGTCGAAGACTTCCTGCCCGAGCGCCTGGCGCTGGAACTCAAGGGCAGCGACACGGCATTGAGCCCGGCGGATAACCCGGTGATCAAGGTCAACGGTCGCTACCTCTACGGTGCGCCGGCGTCGGGCAACCGCGTCAGCGGGCAAGTCTATGTGCGCCCCCTGCGCGAAGCGGTCAAGTCGCTGCCGGGCTATCAATTCGGCTCCGTCACCGAAGAAGAACTGAGCCAGGACTTCGAGCTCGACGAAAGCGTGCTCGACGCCAAGGGCCAGGAAGAACTGACCCTGGAAAGCAAATGGGCGGAGGCCAAATCTCCCCTGCAACTGATCGTGCAAGCCAGCCTGCACGAGTCGGGCGGACGGCCGATCACCCGGCGCCTGGTACAGCCGATCTGGCCGGCCGAGCAACTGCCGGGCCTGCGTGGCCTGTTTGACGGCAAGGAAACCAATGGCGACGGCCCGGCGGAATTCGAAGTGCTGCTGGCCAACCAGGACGGGCAGAAACTCGCCGCGCAAAACCTCAAGGTCCGCCTGGTACGCGAGCGCCGTGACTACTACTGGAACTACTCCGACAGCGATGGCTGGAGCTATCACTACAACGAGAAATTCCTAAACCTCGATGAACAGACCCTGAGCATCAAGGCCGGCGATACTGCCAAGGTCAGCTTCCAGGTGGAGTGGGGCCCGTACCGCGTCGAGGTCGAAGACCCGCAGACCGGCCTGGTCAGCAGCCTGCGCTTCTGGGCCGGCTACCAGGCCCAGGACAACACCGAAGGCGGCGCCGTGCGGCCCGATCAGGTCAAGCTGGCGCTGGATAAACCCGCCTATGGCGACGGCGACACCGCCAACGTCACGGTCACGCCGCCGGCTGCCGGTAAAGGCTACCTGCTGGTGGAATCCGCCGAAGGGCCGCTGTGGTGGCAGGAAATCGACGTGCCGGCCGAAGGTAAAAGCTTTGCCGTGAAGCTTGATCCGAAATGGTCGCGCCATGACCTGTACGTCAGCGCCCTGGTGGTTCGTCCCGGCGAGCGCAAAGCCAATATCACCCCCAAGCGCGCGGTAGGCCTGCTGCATCTGCCGCTGGATCGCACCCAGCGCAAGCTTGGCGTGACCCTGGCCGCGCCGGAAAAAATGCGCCCCAAACAACCGCTGACGGTGAAGGTCGCCGCCAAAAACGCCGATGGCAGCGTGCCGAAACAGGTGCACGTGCTGGTGGCGGCGGTGGACGTGGGCATCCTCAATATCACCGAATATCCGACGCCGGACCCGTACTCCAGCCTGTTCGGCCGCAAGGCCTATGGCGTGGACCAGTTCGATATCTACGGCCAGTTGATCGAAGCCGGGCAGGGCCGCCTGGCCAGCCTGGCCTTTGGGGGCGACGCCGCGCTGGCCAAGGGCGGCAAGCGTCCGGACACCAGTGTGACCATCGTCGCCCTGCAAAGCGCACCGGTGACCTTGAATGAGCAGGGCGAGGGTGAAGTCAGCGTCAACATCCCCGACTTCAACGGCGAATTGCGCCTGATGGCCCAGGCCTGGAGCGATGACCGCTACGGCATGGCCGAAGGCAAGACCTTGATCGCCGCGCCGCTGGTGGCCGAGCTGTCGGCACCGCGCTTCCTCGCCGGCGGTGACCAGACGACGTTGGCCCTGGACCTGTCCAACCTGTCGGGCAAGGCGCAGAAACTCGATCTGCAACTGAGTGCCGAAGGGCAATTGGAGCTGGTCAACAGCGGCGCGCAAAGCGTCGAGCTCAAGCAAGGCCAGCGCACCACCCTGCGTATCCCGGTGAAAGCCTGGGGTGGCTTGGGTCAAGGCAAGGTGAAGGTCACGGTCAATGGCCTGGACCTGCCCGGTGAGAACCTGCCGCCGTTCAGCCGCGAATGGACCCTGGGCGTGCGCCCGGCCTACCCGGCGTTGCTCAAGCATTACCGCGCGGTGCTCAAGGGCGAGCCGTGGAGCTTGCCCGCCGGCGCATTGGATCAATTCGATGCCTCTGGGCGTGAGGCGCTGCTGAGCCTGTCGAGCCGGCCGCCGCTGAACCTGGGTGCGCAGATATCGGCGCTCAAGGCCTACCCGTATGGGTGCCTGGAGCAGACCGCCAGTGGTCTGTACCCGTCGCTGTACGCCGACGACGCGCTGCTCAAGCGTTTGAGCATCAAGGGCGAGCCGGATGCCGAGCGCAAACGCAAGATCGAGCTGGGCATCGAACGCCTGCTGGGCATGCAGCGCTACAACGGCAGCTTCGGTTTGTGGGGCGCCGATGGCGAAGAGGAATATTGGCTGACGGCTTATGTCACCGACTTCCTGTTGCGTGCCCGTGACCAGGGCTTCGCTGTACCACCCGAAGCGCTGAAAAAAGCCAGCGAGCGCCTGCTGCGCTATGTGCAGGAGCGCAACCTGATCGAAGTCGACTACAGCGACAACGCTGACCACACGCGCTTTGCCGTGCAGGCCTACGCCGGCATGGTACTGGCGCGCAGTCAGCAGGCGCCGTTGGGGGCGCTGCGCAGTATTTTCGAGCGGCGCAGCGACGCGCGTTCCGGGTTGCCGTTGGTGCAGTTGTCCATCGCATTACAGAAGATGGGTGACCAGCCCCGTGCGGATCAAGCCTTGCTGGCCGGCCTGGCGGCGCAACGCAGCGCCAAGGAATGGCTGGCCGACTACGGCAGCCCGCTGCGCGATCAGGCGATGATCCTGGCATTGCTGGAAGAAAACGACTTGGCCAAGGGCAAGCGTGAGGAGCGCTTGTTTAGCCTGTCCGATCAGTTGGCGGCCAGCCCGTACCTGTCGACCCAAGAGCGCAATTCGCTGTTCCTGGCCGGGCGCCTGGGGTTCGCCCAGCCCGAGTCTGCCTGGAAGGTCCTGCTCAATGGCAGCGGTGGGGAACATGAGCTGAACAATCAACAGTCGACGCTGGACCTGGAAGGCAAGCTGCTTTCTGGCGATCTGAACCTGACCAATCAGGGCGATGTGCCGGTCTACCAGCAATTGACGATCTCGGGTTATCCCCAGGTGCCACCGGCACCGGGTGGCGACAACCTGAGCATCCGCCGGGAATACCTGGGCATGAATGGCCAACCGCTGAACCTGCGCAACCTCAATAGCGGCGACCTGGTGCTGGTGCACCTGGCCGTGAGCGCCAGGCAGCGCGTGCCGGATGCCTTGGTGGTCGATCTGTTGCCTGCGGGCTTGGAGCTGGAAAACCAGAACCTGGCACAAAGTGCCGCCAGCCTGGAAAACGCCAGCAGCCAGGTGAAGGAGTGGCGTGAGTCGATGCAGAACGCGGCGCTCAAGCATCAGGAGTTTCGTGATGACCGTTACGTGGCGGCCATCAACCTTGACGGCGATGGCACCACGCACTTGCTGTACCTGGCCCGTGCCGTGACACCGGGTACTTACCGCGTGCCACCGCCGCAGGTGGAGTCGATGTATCGGCCGAACTGGCAGGCGGTGGGGGAGACGCCGGCGGATCTGGTGATCAAGGGACGCTGAAATTTGACGGTTGATCACTGTAGGAGCGGGCTTGCCCGCGAAGAACGCAAGGGCACCGCGTTTATTCCGGATGTCAGCGTTATCGTTGACGTCCTTCGCGAGCAAGCTCGCTCCTACAGTGGCTGGGTGTTTTTGGGTTCAGTGGACGACCCAGCTGAGCAGCCACAGGCCAAGTATCAGCCAGATCACCCCAAAGATGATCGAAGCGCGCATGAAGGCGCGTACGGCTGAGTACAGAAACAGCAGGCCGACGATCAGGGTGAGGATGCTGATGATCGAGGTGTCCATGCCCAATGTGCGTGACAGGCCTTCGACAAAGTTGCCGCCGGCGTGGGTCAAGGCTCCGAACAATCCGCTGAGCCCGTCGACGATAAAGCGGATGACGGAACCGAGCGCCTGGCCCAACCATTCGAAAAAGCTTTCTACCTGCATATGTGTGTCCTGATAAGAAGGTGGGCGTATCTGTGCCTTTGGTTGTTATTGCAACAGGCTAGTTCCCTACAAGCATAGAGGTTTGCCCGCTTGAATTTGCGTTTACTTGTCCGCTGGACCCTGGCGATCCTGGTCTTGATGATTGCCCTGCTGTGGCTGGCCGATCGTATCTGGCCGTTGCCGTTGCCCAGGGACGACCTGGCGCGGGTAGTGCTGGCCGAGGATGGCACGCCGTTGTGGCGGTTTGCCGATGCCAACGGTGTGTGGCGTTACCCGGTGCAAACCAGCGAAGTGTCGCCGTATTACCTCGATGCACTGCTCACCTACGAAGACCGCTGGTTCTATCAGCATCCCGGTGTTAACCCGTTGGCGCTGGTGCGGGCGACGTGGCAGAACCTGACGGGCGCGCGGGTGGTGTCGGGTGGCAGTACGTTGTCGATGCAGGTGGCGCGTCTGCTGGATCCTCACTCGCGGACCTTCCACGGCAAGTTGCGCCAACTGTGGCGCACGGCGCAGTTGGAGTGGCACCTGTCCAAGGAACAGATTCTCAACCTGTACCTGAACCGCGCACCGTTCGGCGGCACGTTGCAGGGCGTGGCGGCCGCCAGCTGGGCGTACCTGGGCAAGTCCCCGGCGCAACTGACCCACGCCGAAGCCGCTTTGCTCGCGGTATTGCCCCAGGCGCCGAGCCGCCTGCGCCCGGATCGCCACCCGCAGCGCGCCCAGGAGGCCCGCGACAAAGTACTGCGCCGCCTCGCCGAGTTCCAGGTGTGGCCACAAGCGGCCGTCGACGAAGCGCTGGAGGAGCCGTTGCTGCTCGCCCCGCGCCTGGAGCCGAGCCTGGCGCCGCTGCTTGCCCGCCGCCTTAACCGTCCGGACAGCCCGCCGCTGATTCGCACCACGCTGGATGCCACCCTGCAACGCCGTCTTGAAGACCTGTTGTTGGGCTGGCGTGCGCGGTTGCCGGAATACACCTCGGCCGCGATCCTGGTGGTGGAAGAAGAAAACATGGCCGTGCGCGCTTACCTGGGGTCAGTGGACATCAACGACGCCAAGCGCTTTGGCCACGTGGACATGATCAGCGCGCTGCGTTCGCCGGGCTCTACCTTGAAGCCGTTCCTGTATGGCATGGCCCTGGACGAGGGCCTGATTCACTCCGAATCGCTGTTGCAGGACGTGCCCCGGCGTTATGGCGATTATCGGCCGGGCAACTTTTCCATGGGCTTTACCGGCGCAGTGCCGGCGAGCACGGCGCTGTCCAGTTCGCTGAACCTGCCGGCGGTGCAGTTGCTGGAAGCCTACGGGCCCAAGCGGTTTGCCGCGCAGATGCGCATCGGCGGCGTGCCATTGGCCCTGCCGGCGTTGGCCGAGCCCAACCTGGCGCTGATCCTCGGCGGCGCGGGCAGCCGCCTGGAGGATCTGGTCAGCGGCTACAGCGCCTTTGCCCGCGACGGCAGGAGCGCCACCCTTCGATTACAGCCGGACGATACGCTGAGAGAGCGGCCCTTGCTGTCGCCAGGGTCCGCCTGGATTATTCGGCGCATCCTCAGTGGCCAGGCGCGGCCTGATCGCGACCCGCGTGCCGAGCTGGTGCAGCGCCCGGTCCTGGCCTGGAAAACCGGGACCAGCTACGGTTTTCGCGATGCCTGGGCGATTGGCGTGGGGCCGCGCTATTTGATCGGTGTGTGGATCGGTCGCCCGGACGGCACGCCGGTGCCGGGGCAGTTCGGTTTGGCCTCGGCGGCGCCGCTGATGTTGCAGGTGCATGACGTGCTGACCAATCGCGACAGCCAGCGCGGCATCAGCGCGCAGGTGGTGGCGGTGCCGACCAATGTCGGCGTGGCGGCGATCTGTTGGCCGCTGGGCCAGCCCATGAACCGCAGCGATCCGAATTGCCGCCGCCAGCGCTTTGCCTGGACCCTGGACAACACCACGCCGCCGACCTTGCAGGCGCTGGATCAGCCGTTGAGCGTCGGTTTGATGGAAAGCGTCTGGGTCAACGCCAAGGGCTTGAGGGTGGATGCCCATTGCCCTGGCGCTGTGTCTAAAAATATCGCCTTGTGGCCCGCGCCCCTGGAGCCATGGTTGCCCAGGATCGAGCGCCGTGAGGCGCGGATTCCCGCCGCCGACCCCGACTGCCCGCCACCGGCGCTGGCGGCGTCTTCGCCGCTGTCGATTGTCGGCGTGCGCGAAGGCGACCAACTGCGCCTGCCCGCCGCCAGTCAGCAAACCCTGCGCCTCAAGCTTTCCGCCCTGGGCGGCAGCGGCCGGCGCTGGTGGTTCCTCAACGGCGCCCCCCTGGGCGACAGCGCCAACCAGGACAGCATCAATGCCAGTTTCGAGCGCTTGGGCCGCTACCAACTCAGCGTCCTCGACGCAGCCGGCCAGACCGCCCGGCTCGAATTCAGCGTGGTGGATTAGGGCCTCATCAGGGGCAAGTCGAATCGTCGCACCGCCGCTATTCACTTGCCTTCACTCTCCATCCCCCTGAAGCTATACCCATTCAGGAGCCCCCCATGAACCTCGAACACCTCACCGAACGTCTGCACCGCATCCGCGATACCAACGACTGGAAGCCATTCCACAGCCCGAAGAACCTGGCCATGGCCGCCAGCGTGGAAATGGCCGAACTGGTGGAAATCTTCCAGTGGCTCACCGAAGACCAGTCCCGCCAGTTACCCGCCGACAAACTTGCCCACGCCGGCCAGGAAGTGGGCGATATCGTGCTGTACCTGCTGTTGCTGTGCAGCGAGCTGGGCCTGGACATGAACGAGGTGGTGCGCGCCAAACTGGCCGACAGCGAGCGGCGGTTTGCCCATGAGTGACCGGCATTTCGACCAATTGGCCACGCGCTTCGCCGAGAAAATCTACGGTGGCGCAAAAGGCGCGATTCGCCTGGCTGTGCTCCAGGCCGACCTGGCTGAGGCCCTGCCGGAGCGTCCGTTGCGCGTGCTGGATATCGGCGCGGGCCTGGGGCATATGTCGCTGTGGCTGGCCGAGCGCGGCCATCAGGTGACCCTGGCCGAACCCGCCGAGCCGATGCTCGAAGGCGCGCGCCAGCGCTTCGCCGAAGCCGGACAGAGCGCCACCTTCATTCATGCGCCCTGGCAAGATCTGCTCGGCCAGCTCACCGAGCCCTACGACCTGGTGCTGTGCCATGCCGTGCTGGAATGGCTGGCCGAACCCCACGGTATCCTGCCGGTGCTGCACCAGCTGACGCTGCCCGGCGGCTGGTTGTCGCTGGCTTTCTACAACCGCGATGCACTGATTTATCGCAACCTGCTCAAAGGCCATTTCCGCAAGATGCGCAAGAACGACATGGCCGGCGAAAAGCAGAGCCTGACCCCACAACAGCCCCTCGACCCGCGGGAATTGGCGGCGCAACTCGAAGGGCTTTGGCAGGTCGAAAGCCAAAGTGGCGTGCGGGTATTCCACGACTATATGCCGGTGGAATTCCAGGCCCGCGCCGACTTGAAGGACCTTGTAGAGATGGAGCTCGCTCACCGTCGTCACCCAAGCTTTGCCGGACTTGGGCGTTATTTGCACTGGATCTGCCGTCCGGTATAAACGGCCCAGTCTGCGGAGGTCGAAATGCGTCGTCTCTGTTTGATCCTGTTATCCCTCGGGCTGGGCGCCTGCTCCAGCCCTAACCCTTATGTGGCGGCTTCTGCGCCCATGCCACCGGCGCCCGCGCAGGCGGCCACGACCTTCGATGCCAGCGCCTACCCGGCGCCGGTGCGCGACTACGGCGCCTACCGCAATTGGGCCTGGCGCAACGGCCAGCTCCCGGCCGGCACGGCCTGGGCGGACTCGGCGCAGGTCGCCGAAGCGGTCAGCGGTGCCCTCGACCAGCGCGGCCTGCGGCCCTTGCACGACAACCGCCCGGCGGACCTGCTGGTGAGCGCCGATGTGCGCCTGGAGAAGCGTCTCAAGCAGGTCCGGGACGATTACGGCTACGGATACGGCGGCTATAACCGCTACGGCCCGGGCTACGGCATGTACAACTCGGTGCCGATTGTGCGCACCTATGAGGTTCAAGTGGTGGTGGTGCGCGTCAATCTGTTCGACGCCCGCAGCGGCCAGCCGGTGTGGAGTGCCAGTGCGGAAACCGGCAGCCAGGGCAGCCTCAGCGAGCGTGCGGATGCGTTGCGCCAGGCCGTGCAAAAGGCGATGACGGCGTATCCTCCGAGTTAACAGCTATTCTCATCTAAAGCCCGGGTCGCTCTTTGGAGATCAACCATGTTTCGTCGTATCGCTACGCTAGCTTTTGTTGTGCTGCTGGGCGGTTGCCAGACCAGCCAGGTCAACCACGATTTTGATGCCAGCCGCGACTTCGGCGCCTACCGCAACTGGGCCTGGAAAGACCCGGCGCTGCAATACCGCCCCGATGATCCGCGGATCAAGAGCGACCTCACCGAACAACGCATCCGCCAGGCCGTGGGTGAACAGCTTGACCAGCGCGGCCTGCGCCCGGCAGCCGCAGGCACCCGGGCTGACCTGAACGTGCAGGCCTACCTGATCGTCGAAGACCGCCAGCAACAAGTCACCACCAACTATGGCGGCGCCTGGGGTGGCCCGTGGAACGGCTATTGGGGCGCGCCGATGTACAACGAAACACGCAACATCACCTACAAGGTGGCGACCATCCAGATCGACCTGCTCGACGGCAAGGACGGCAAGCTGGTGTGGCGCGGCAGTGATGAACAGATGATGAGCAGCACGCCCAACCCGCAGGATCGTAATAACGCGATTCGCACGACGGTGACCCGCATCCTCTCCAGCTACCCACCGCACTGACCGTTTGCAGCGACCGGCCGGCGCACCTGCCAAGCCTTGTCTACACTCCACGGCAACACGGAGAGTAAGCGCTAAGGAGTGCCTGATGTCTCCCCGACTCGGTTGCAGGCAGCGTGGTGCGATTGGCTTGATGGCAGCGGGCACCCTGGCGTTAGCGCTGGTGTTCCTGCTGCTGGCGGTGGACAGCGGCCGCCTCTACCTGGAAAAGCGCAAGCTGCAGTCCATTGCCGACACCGCCGCCCTGGAGGCCGCCGGGCGTGGTGGCCTGTGCAGCCCGACCACCAGCGCCAACGACTATGCCGTGCAGAACGCCGCGCGCAACGGCTTCACCGTGGTTGCCGGCGACAGCAGTCGTGGCCTGGCCGTGACCTGCGGCACATTGACGACCAATGCCGGCAACATCCGCGTATTCAGCGCCGACGCCAGCAAAAACGAGGCCATTCGGGTAGTGGCGACGCGCAGCGTAGTAACCAGCGTCGCCACCGGTATCTGGAATATGTTCAGCGGTACGCCGGCGTCCACCCAGATGACCCTGGGTGCCACCGCCGTGGCCGCGTACGCGCCGCCAGTGGCGCAACTGACGATTCGCAGCAACCTGGCGACGGTGGATTCGGCGAAGTCCCCGCTATTGAACATGGTCATTGGCAACCTGTTGGGCGGCAGCCTGTCGCTGACGGCGGCGGGCTGGAATGGCTTGCTGGCGACGAACGTCAACCTGCTCGGCTACCTGGATCAGTTGGCGATTGAGCTGAACGTGACGGCGGGTGACTACGATGCGCTGCTCAACACCGCCGTATCCGCCAACCAGTTGATCGATGCCGCGGTAAAGGTGCTGCAAAAAAACGGCGCGGTGGCGACGGCGGTCATCAACGATGTGATTTCATTGAAAGCCATCGCGCCCAATACCCAGCTGCTGAAAGTCGCAGACCTGCTGAAGGTTGCCAGCGGAACACCGGCCGCGGCGTTGAATACCAATGTGCAGTTGTTTCAATTGCTGGAGGCCGTTGCACAGCTGTCCAATAGCAAGAGTGCGGTGAGTGCGGCCGCTCAGGTGAATATTCCCCTGGTGGGCAATGTCTCGATCCAGACCAAAGTCATCGAGCCGCCGCAATTGTCGGCGATCGGTAATCCGGCGAAGGCCAAGGCGGGGCTTCTGAATAACCCGCAGACGGATCAGATTGTTGTCCGAACCGCGCAAGTGCGCACATTGGTTACGGTGGATGCGCCGATCATCAAGCTGGTGTCGGGGGTTTCATCAATCCTGACCGGGTTGGCGACACCGGTGTCGAAGGTGGTCGGCGGCCTGTTGAACCTGAACATCCCGGCAGTGGTGGGCGGCGTGTTGTGCCTGGTGGCGTGTAACGTCACCGACGTGGATATCACGCAATCACTGTCCATCTACATCGAAGCGGCCAGTGCGCAGAGCCAAGTGACGGACTACAGCTGTGCCACGCCGGCCACAAAGTCGCTAACGGTGCAGGCCACCACCGCCATGGCTACCTTGGGCGTGGGCTATGTCGACCCTGCCACCGCGTTTTCATCATCGGCGCCAGTCACCGTGCAGCCGGTCAGGCTGATCGATTTTGGCCAGCGCTACTGCATTGTGCTGTCGCTGATATGCGGCACGCGTACAGCGGGTGTAGGCGGTGGTTTGAATGTGAAGGCGTTGTCTACCGTGGCAGCGCAGACCAGCTCGTTGCTGTTTTTACCGGTCGCCGATATGAATGCCGCGCCGACCTACAAAAGTCCAACCGGCACCGCCAATATCGTCAATAGCCTGGGAGCAACCCTGAGCGGCCTGCAGGTTACCTACGTACCGCCCAGCGGCAGCACACCCGGTGCGGCGAACGGCACTGTTACGACGGCCCTGGCTACCATCACCAGCGCGGTGGTCACCCTTGTCCAGGACGTCCTGTCACCGCTGCTCGACCCCATTGTCAACACGCTGCTCCCGGCCCTGGGCATCAACCTGGGCAACGCCGAAGTCGGCGCCAACCTGACGTGTCAGATGGGCCGCGCCTACCTGGTGATCTGAACCACCGGCAGTTCCACACAAAACCGTGCGCCTTCCTCGCCATTGATCACGCTCAAGCGCCCACCCATGTTTTCCACGATCCCGTAGCTTACCGACAGCCCCAGGCCGGTCCCCACCCCAATCGGCTTGGTGGTAAAAAACGGCTCGAAAATCCTCTCCAATAATCGTGGGTCGATGCCGCCACCGTTGTCCTCGACCCAGATGCGCACATGCCGGCTGTCGTGCTCGCAGTGCAGTGCAATCCAGGGGCGCAATTGCGCGGCTGTTTCGCGCTGGCTCAATAGCGCATCGCGGGCGTTGACCATCAGGTTGATCAACACCTGCTCAAGCTGGTCGACATGACCTTTGACCTGCACCCTGAAGTCTGCAGGTGTGATGCGCAGGTCCACGCCTTTGCCGCGCAGGCCCTCACTCAGCAGCGATATGGTCCCTTCCACGGCTTGCGCTGGGTCGAACGGTTGCTGTTCGATTTCCGAACGGCGGCCAAACACGCGCATATGGTCCACCACCCTCGCCGCGCGTTGCACTTGGGTGTCGATGCGCTTGAGTTTTTCGGTGAGGTAGTCGATCTGCGCGTCGCCGTTGGCCAGGCGCTTGAGCACATTGACGATCGCCATGCGCATCACGTTCAGCGGCTGGTTGATCTCATGGGCCAGGCCCGTGGCCATTTCGCCGAGGGTCGCCATCTTGGCGCTCTGGGTCAGTTGCTGCTGGGAGCGACGCACTTCGGTGTTGTCGCGGCCCACGGCCTGCACCTCCACCAGTTGACCTAGTTCATCAAACACACCACGGTCGGACCATACCCACCAGGCATGTTCGCGCCCGGGCAGCTGCAGGCTGATTTCGGCGGTGCTCACCGGAAACTCGGGGGTCAGTCGGCGGATGCGTTGGATAAATGCCTGGCGCTGTTCATCCGACAGCCACGCGTCCAATTGCCGCCCCGGCAGTTGCGCGGGCAAGCACTCCAGGTAGTTGGCCAGCGGCGTGTTGCCAAACGTCAGGGTCAGGTCCGGGCGATAACGGCAGATCATTGCCGGCGAGTCTTCCACCAGGATGCGGTAGCGCTCTTCGCTCTGCCTGACCTGTTCGGCGGCCAGGGTCGCGTCGGTCACATCGAGCCATAGCCCCACGGCCTCCACCGGCAGGCCCAGGTCATCGCGCAGCAGCTTGGCCTCGTCGAGCAGCCAATGGTAGTCGCCGCGGGTGTCGCGCACCCGGTAGCGGCTGCGTACATTCCCTTCGCGTAGTAATTGACGGGTGCGTTGGAAGTACAACTCACGGTCTTCGGGATGGATCAACGAGGCCAGGCCGTCGTGGCTGCAATCGGCCAGGCTCCAGCCCAGCAGCGGCAACAGGCTGTCGCTGAAAAACGCCGGGTGCAGCGCGCCGCCGACATAGCGCTGCACGTAGATCACCGCCGGTGAACTGGCGATCAGGTTATCCAGGCGTGCATGGGCGGCGGCGGCTTGCAGTTGCTGGTTCTTGATGTCGCTGATGTTGAGCATGAAACCGACCCAGCGCCGGTTGTCGCCCACGCCCAGTACCTGGCCCTGCACGCGATACCAGATGGGCGTGTGGTCCGCGTCACTGCCTGGCAGGCGCACGCTGGTCAGCAGGGGTTTGTCCAGTGCCTGCAGGTCTTGCAGGTGGCTGAGCAGTTCCTGGCGATCAGCGGGGTGGATCAGCTCCAGCCAGAGGGCCAGTGCCTGGCGCGTGGCGCCGTGTTCCTGGCCCAGGCTATGCAGCAACTGGGGGGCGAGCTGGATCTCCTGGGTGGCGGGCAGCAGTTCCCACCAGCCGGTGCCGAGCAGTTCTTGCAGGGCCTCCATGCGCTCCAGTTGCTGATGGCTGCGTTGTTCGCGCAGGCGGCTCAGCAGCGGGGCGGCGAGTGCGGCGGTGAGGTCCAGCCAGTCACGTTCGCGGGTGTGCGGTTCGCCGCCGTAGAAACCGCAGAGCAACCAGGCTGCCACGCCCTGGCTGTCACGGTAGGGCACCAGCAAACCGTCGATATCGCCGAAAATGCTCTGCAGGCGGGGGTTGTCAATGCGCCCGTGGGCCAGGCTCAGGAGCGCGTTGCCGTTGACACTGTCCAGGCTGGCCCCCAGATGTTGGCCGGTTTGCCACAAGCCCGGGGCGTCGTGAGCGGTGTATTGGCTGTAGATCCGCCAACCCTGGTTGGCTTCATCGAGCAATGCCAGGGCCACACAGGGGATACGCCAACGTTGGGCCAGGCTGCGCAGTTGCTCGTTGAACGTCTCGGGCAGGCGACTCAGGCTGCACACTCGCAACTGTTCGCTCATCCTGCAGGCGAGTTGGTGGTTCTGCTCGCGCTGTTCAGCCAGGTGGCGGCCGGCGAGCAAGTCGCCGATGTCCAGCAGGTGCAGCACCCAGCGGTCGCCCTCCGGCTCGACCCAGCCACGGGTGGGCAGGACCTGGCCGGCAGAGCCCTGGAAGTCCAGGTCCAGGGTATGGCGTTGCCAGTCGGCAGGGCTGCCTTCGATACTCAAGGCACTGCTTGCGCACAGCAACTCCCGCAGCAGCGGCCGTGCTTCACCCGCGACGGGCATGGCGAGTTGCGAACGCAGTGTGCCGCTGATGTCCACCACATGGCCTTGATGATCCAATAACACGCGCAGCCCTGCCGCAGGGACAGTGGGCGCCTCGAAGGCCTGGGTGCCGACACGGCCCCGCAGGCGCTCGAAGAAATTATTCCCCGCAGTCAAAACTGAAGACTCGAGCTGGCCGAAAGGTTGGTCGGCAGGTTCGGTACAGTGCCAATGCCTGGCACCACCAGCGCCGGGAATACGGAGTAGAGGTTGGAGGAGGGGTATTTGATCGTGACAGTCAGCGTGGTGCCGGTGTAGGTGGCGCTGATGAAGGACGGCTGGAACTGGAAGTTGGCGGGGATCCAGCTCAATTGCGCCGCTACCGCATCTTTCGCCCGCTGGGTGACAAGGGTGGGGTAGGCCGATCCTGCCGCTACCGGGTCTACCGCCATGGCCTGGCGCACGGCCTCGGCCGCCGCCTGGTTGAACGACTGCATCAACAGCAGCGGCAGGCTGAAGCTGATCAAGCCATAGAACACCGCAAAAAAGATCCCGAAGACCAAGGCGAACTCGATCGCCGCAGCCCCTTTTTGCTTTGCCGGCAGGCCTGTTTTCATGACTGCGTCTACCCTGACGTCTACGACTCGATATCAGCATAGAATCATTCAGCGAAAAGGAACGTTTTTTACGTGATTCATGGCGTAGTGATAGTGATCTGGCTGGGAGTCTGTGCGGTGCAGGATATTCGCCGGCGACAGATCGCCAATGGCTTGACCCTGGGCGTGGCGTTGCTGGCGCTGTTATACCTGTTGTGCACAGGTGTCACCTGGCTGGGCGCGCCGGCGAGCGCCGGTCTCTTGGCGTTTGCCCTGGCGCTGCTGTTGACCCTGCCGGGCTATGCGCTGGACCGCTTCGGTGCGGGCGACGTGAAGCTGCTCGCGGCGCTGGGCCTGGCCACCACGGTGGATCATGTGTTGTGGTCGCTGATCGGTGCCGCCATCACCCTGGTCGGCTGGTTGGTCGTTCGTCAACAGCTCGGTCCGCGCGCTGCTGATCGGGTGCAAGGCCCGCCTGCCAAGCAGCCTTTCGCCGCGTTTTTATTCGCGGGTTTTGTGCTGTATGGGGTATGGACCCTTTAGTCGCACAATGCCTCTATTGCTATGTACAGAGTCGGAAAGTAGGTCTACGTTTATGGAACGGATGTATAGGATTCTTCGTCCAAACGGATAGGTCAGTCTTTTGGCTTGCCAGGCATGGAGTCGCGTGTGAACAAGCTGAAATCGGCTGTAAAAGTGCTGGTGGTCGATGACCAACCGATTATCGTTGAGGAGCTTTGCGAGTTCCTCGAAAGCAGTGGCTACCACTGCGTCCCGTGCGAATCCAGCCGCCAGGCCTTGCAGCGTTTCAGCGAGGACGCCGAGGTCGGCCTGGTGCTGTGCGACCTGCACATGCCGGACATGGATGGGATCGAGCTGGTGCAGTCGATGCAGAAGATCGCCGGCAAGCAGCGTGCGTTCGAGGCCATCATGCTCACCGGGCGTGCTGACAAACAGGACGTGATCAAGGCCCTGCGCGCGGGCATTTCGGATTACTACCAGAAGCCGATCAACCTAGATGAGTTGCTCGAGGGCCTGCAGCGCCAGGAAGCGGCGCTGGAAGAGCGGCAAAAGGAGCTGCAACTGGGGCACTTGAACCAGAAACTGCAGTACCTTTCCGAATCCATCAATGACTTGTACCAGGACCTCGACAAGGTACGGCGCGGCCCGCTGCAGGTGGCTGACGGCGAGGGGCGGCAAGACGCCGGAGCGGCGCAGGTTCCATCCATCTTCAACCAGCTGTCACCCCGTCAGATGGAGGTGGCGTGGCTGGTAGGCAAGGGCCAGACCAATTACCAGATCGCCTGCGAATTGGGCATCACCGAAAACACCGTCAAACTGTATGTGTCCCAGGTGTTGCGCCTGACCCATATGCACAACCGCACCCAGTTGGCGCTGGCGTTGTCGCCAAGCCACTCGCCGATGCGCCAGCAGGTGAGTGCGCACTGACGCACGGGGTTCACTGGCTCTTGCCGCCCGCCTCCGACTTGGTTTCAAAGAACTCCGGAATCGGGTGCTTGTGACTGTCCAGCCAACGCTGCAATGCCTGCTCCTTTTCTGCCGGGGTGGTGCTCTGCGGTGTCGGCGAGGCTGCCCGCCCATCGACCTGCAACGCCATCCAGTTTTCCGTTTCGGCCTGCTGCGGGGACGAAGGCCCCGGTGGAATAGCCGAGGCGCTCAATGGCAACAGCGCCAGACACACAACGTAATGGGCTTTCATCATCGACTCCTTACTTGATACTCACCGGCAGGGTATCGGCGGCCGTCGCGACGTTGCGCGCGGTCCTGGCTGAGTGCTTGAGCCGGGCCGCGCGGGCCTGTGCCTCGGTGACCTGGCCGGGGTTCAAGCCCAGCTGGCTGACCACTCTGGCCGCTTGCCCCCAGTCATCCTGATAAATCAGCAAGGTCACCAGGTTGACCGCAGCCAGCGTGTCGCCCTGTTTGAGCTCGATAGCCGTCATGAACTCAAAGCGCGCGTCTTCCAGGCGCAATTGGTTGAGGTACACCACGCCCAGGTCATTGCGGATTTTTTCATCGGTGGGCGCCAGGCGCGCGGCCCTTTGCAGGTGAGCCATCGCCTGTGGGTGGTCGCCCTTGGCCGCTGCCAGTTGCCCCAGCCCATGTTCGCCTTCGGCGGTCATGCAAGTACCCAGCAGGCTGCGATACAAGGGTTCGGCCTCACTGCGGCCCAGCAAGCGAAAGTTACGGGCCTGGCGCTGGCGCACCTGGGGCAAGCTGTCGGGCAGGTTCTGCAGGTTGGCCAGGCTGGCGTGCAGCTTGCCCTCGTTGGCCAGGTCATCGGACAGGTTCAGCGTCAGTTCCTGCTCCGCACTGGGTTTGGCGCAACTGCCCGGCGCGGTCAACGCGGCCCATGGGGTGTGGCCGTTGGTGGCGCATCCGCCGAGCATCAGCAGGGTCAGGCCGGCAATCAGTGGTTTCATCAAGGTGGTCCTCAGAATTGGCTCAAGGCGCGGGCGATGCCGATAAAGGCGGGGCCGCCGAGCACGATCAGCAAGGCGGGAAACAGGAACACCATCATCACCACCGACATTTTGGCCGACATTTTCGAGATGTATTCCTGCATGCGGGTCAGGCGCCGGTCGTCGAGCAATTGCTTGAGCGTCAGCAGGGATTTCATCGCGCCACCCCCCTGCTGGATCAATTGCTGGAGGATGATGCAGGTGTCGGTGAACTCATCCACCTCCAATATGCGCGCGGTCTTGCCCAGTTCTTCGCTCAGTTCCAGGCCGGAGTCGACGCGTGCCAGGATCAGGCGCAATTCGTGGGTCAGGTCTGGAAGCAAGCGCTGGGCTTCGTTGGCCATCACGCGCAGGGATTGTTCAATCGCCATGCCCGACTCGAACAGGATGCGCAGCAGCGGAATGAAGGTTGAGATTTCCTTGGCGATGCGCTGCTGGCGGAATTTGGCGGCAGCGGCGAGCACGCGTTTTGGCAACAGGTAGCCGATGCCCAGGGCGACCGCCGGGGCAATCCAGGCGGGACTGGCGTGAGGGAAAAGTAGTTGCTGGCCGAGCAGGGTCAGGCCCATCGCCGCGACAGGCACGCCGATCTGGAAGGCGGCAAACAGCGAGCGCTGGCTGGCCTTGCGCCAACCGACCCGGTTGAGCAGGACCTGGGTCTCGTTATCCAGGCTGACTGAGCGCTGGGCCAGCGTGCTTGCGCCCAGTTGGCGCATGAACGTGCCAAGTTTGTCATCGCTGGCGCTGCGCCCTTGCAAGCGCTCAACGACCCGGCGATCACGACGGCGATGTTCGAGCCATTGCCCGCCCACCAGTACCATGGCGGCGAGTGCCAGCAACAGGCTGACCATCAGGGCCATCTCACACACTCCTCAGCATGCGCCACATGGCAAAGGTGCCCGTCAGGTCCATCGCCAGTGCGCCGAACAGCAGGGAGCGCCCCGTGTCGTCGTTCCACATGGTCATCAAGTAGCCAGGGTTGACCATGATGAAGTAGCCCACGATCAGGATCGGCAAACCGCCCAGCACGTAGGCCGTCATGCGGGTCTCGCCCGTCATCGCCTTGAGTTGCCGGGCGCCCTGGTCCCGCTCGCGGATCATCTTGATCAGGTTTTCCAGCAGTTCGCTGGCGTTGCCGCCGTAGCGGTGGTTGACCTTCAGGCCAAGGGCGAACAGGCGGAACTCGTCCTGTTCGTAGAATTCGGCGAAGTCGCTGGCCGAATCCGGCAGGCTCACCCCCAGGCGCACGTTGCGCTGCATGCGGCCCATGGCGTGCTTGAGCGGGTTTTCCACGCTCTCGATACCGCCCAATACCGCGTCGGCCAGGGTGCGGCCGGATTTGAGGCTGCGTACGCTATGGTCCAACAACTGCGGCAGTTGCTCGACCATACGTTGCACCCGCTGCTGGTAACGCCAGGCGATATAGGCACGCAATGCCAGGGGCGGGCCCAGGGCCATCAACACCAGGCCCAGCCCGTCGGCGACCAAGTAGCCCAGCAGGGCGCCGACCACCCACGCGCTCAGCCACAGGCCGAGGCGTTCCTTGGGTTTGCCCAGCCCGGCGCGCAGAAACATGCGCTCAAGGCCGGTCCAGGTGCCGGGCTGCTCCTGTGCCTCGGGTTGGCCATCGCCGAGGCGCTCCAGCACGCGACTGGTCCGGGCCTTGCGCAGGCCATGCTGAAACAGCCAGAACGACAGACCGATCAGCAATAGGCAAACCAGCAGCAATACAGGTCCGGTCATCAGGCGCTCCCTACAGCGGCATGGCTGTGGCGCGGCGCAACTTATCGCCGGCCGGGTTGATGGCTTCTCGCAGGAAACCGACGCCGGTGCGCCGGTCCAGCCGGAACAGGGTATTGGTGACATACACGTCATCGCGCACACCGACCACTTCCACCACCTCGCTCACGCAACGACGGCCATCGGGCATGCGCGTCAGCTGGATCACCACATCCAGCGCGGCGCAGATCATCTGGCGCAGGGTTTTTTCCGCGATCACGCGGCCGGTCAGGCCCACCAGGGTTTCCAGGCGCAGCAACGCATCCTGGGCATTGTTGGCGTGCACGGTGCTCATGGAACCGTCGTGGCCGGTGTTCATGGCCGTCATTACGTCGAGCACTTCCACGCCACGGATTTCCCCCAGGATGATGCGGTCCGGGCGCATCCGCAGGGCGTTGCGAATCAGGTCGCTGGACCTGACCTCACCGTGGCCCTCGGCATTGGGCGGGCGGGTTTCCAGGCGCACCACATGGGGATGCCCCAGTTGCAATTCGGCAACGTCTTCGATGGTCACCAGACGCTCGTGGGGATTGATCAACTGGCTGAGAATATTGAGCAACGTAGTCTTGCCGGTGCCGGTGCCGCCGCTGATGAGGATATTGCAGCGCCTGCCGACGGCTTCCTGGAAAAACTCGAAGATGCTCTGGTCGATGGTCTGCATGGCAACCAGGTCGCTGCTCTTGAGCATGTCCTTGCGGAACTTGCGGATTGACAGGCATGGCCCATCCAGGGCAATCGGCGGGATGATCGCGTTGACCCGGCTACCGTCAGGCAGGCGTGCATCGACCATCGGCGAGGATTCGTCCAGGCGCCGGCCCAACGGCGCGAGGATGCGTTGCATCACGCGCTCCACGTGATGGTCGTCGATAAAACGCAGGTCACTCTGATGCAGCAGGCCCTCACGTTCGATAAACACCCGGTGCGGCCCATTGACCAGGATTTCGGTGACCGAAGGGTCGCGCAGCAGCACCTCCAGCGGGCCGAAACCGGTAAGTTCGTCGACGATCTCTTCGGCCAGGCGTTCCATCTCATAGCGCGAGATCGCCAGGCGCATGCGCGTGATGTACTCGGACACCTTGTCGACGACAAATTGCGCCAGGGATTGGCGCGTGTCTTCAAGCAGGTTCTTACCCGACTCCTCGATAGCGTCGATGATGTAGCGATGCAGCACCAGCTTCAAGCCATCGTGATCCGTGTTGCCGCCGTTGCGGGCCGGGCCGCCGAAGAGTTTCTCGCCGTTCATCGCACCGTCCCCAGGATGCGTTCGAACCAACGCATTGATGGTTTTTCCAAGCCCTCGGAGCGTTTCGCCAAGCGTTCGCCCAAGGTGCGCACGGCCTGGCTCAACGCTTCACGTGGGGCCAGGGCAAACAGGGTCTGGCCCTGGTTCTTTACGTTCAGGCGCAGTTCGGCGCTCAGCGGCAGCACGGCGATGCACTCAAGGCCGTAGCTTTTTTCCAGGGTGTCGGTGTCTGGTACGCAGGACTTGATATAACGGTCGACCACCAGCCTGGCGTGGTCGAGTTTCATGCCTTTGTCGCGCCAGCGATTGAGCACCGCGAGGTTGCGGCGACAGTCCAGTACGTTCTGGTCGGTGCACCACAGCAGTTTGTCGCAGTGGCCGACAAAGGTGCGCAGTGCGTCGCTGTCCGGTTGCCCGGTAAGGTTCACGACGATGTGCTGGAAGTGCTGGCGCAGTGCGCTGAGCAGCATGTACAGCTCGGCGGCGCTGGTCAGTTTCAGCGGTTCGTCGCCGGTGGCATACGCCAGGATGCGCAGGCCATCCACGGTTGTGGTAAAGGCGCTGTTGATCAGCGTGGTATCGAGGCGGCGCAAATGCCGCAACGCGTCACCGAAGTTGAAGGTGCTCTCCAGTCCCAGCAGCGCCAGGCTGTCGCTGCGTGGCAGGCCCAGATCCAGCAGCAGGGTCTGCTGGCCGCTTTTTTGCACCACCAGGGCCAGGTGAGTCGCCAGCATCGCGCCGTCCGCGTTGCTTTGGGTGCCAAACAGAACGGTCAGGCCGCCCAAATGTGCACTGGGGGTGATGGTCGGCAGGCGCTTGCTCAAGCGGCGCACCAGGCCGGCCACTTCGCTGGAGCGTGATCCGTAGGCGACGAAATCCCGGGCGCCCGCCCGCATGGCGTTGAGTACCAACTGGTTGTCCATGCCGTCGCCCAGGGCGACCACGGCGAGCATCGGCTTGGCTTCCAGGGCGCCTTCGATCAGCGCACTCTGGGCCACCAGGTTTTCACGGTCCAGGCCGATGAAGACCAGGTTGGCAAAGGTCACGTCGACCAGCGCCAGCAGCTCGTCCAGGCTGCCGGTGCCAGCGCTCACGACTTGGCCAAGGGGCGCCAGGGCACCCTGCAGCCACTCCAGGTCGATGGTGTTGCGAGTGATGGCGAGGAACGTCTGGCTCAAGCTATCGCTCATTGGGAAAGTCCACTGCGGCGGTCGAAATTACCGTTTTCGAGGAAAAACAGGCGGTACCAGTTGGGGTCATAGTTGCGCAGTTTTTCGCCGGGCAAGGAAGGCAACTGAGCGTTGGCCGCCAGCGGTTGCACCAGGTGCGGCGTGACGATCATCAGCAGCTCCTTTTCTTCGCGGCGGATATTGGTGTCGCGGAAAAACGCACCCAGGACCGGGATATCGCCCAACCCCGGAAACTTGCTGATGCTGGAGCGGTTGTTGGTGCTGATCAGGCCGCTGATCACAAAGCTTTCGCCATCGGCCAGGGACACGCTGGTGTCGGTGCGCCGTACGGTCAGGGCCGGCACCTGGATGCCCTGGATCTGTACGGCGTTGCTGTAGTCCAGCTCGCTGACCTCCGGCGCTACCTTGAGGGTGATGCGGTTGCGATCAATCACCGTCGGCGTGAGGGTCAGGCGAATGCCGAATTCCTTGTATTCGATGGAGATGGTGTCACTGCCGGCGCTGGGTACGGGTATAGGTACTTCACCGCCGGCCAGGAAGGTTGCGCTCTGGCCGCTCAGCGCTACCAGGCTGGGACGCGCCAGGGTGTAGGCAAAACCGCTGCTCTCGAGGGCGTTGATCATCGCTTTGACACGACCGCCGCCAAAACCGACATTGAAAGACTCGGCACTCACCGGCAGTTTGAACACACCTTCTGCCGGGGAGAGAAGGTTGGGGCTACCGAGGAAAAAATTGTTGCCCAGCCCCAGGAACTGGGTGCTGGCTTCCTTGAGCTTGGTGCGGCTGACTTCTACAAAGCGTATATCCGTCTGCACCTGGCTGGGCAGCAATGGGTCTTCGGAGGGTGGCCGCGACAAACTGGTCAGTGCCGACGTGGCCTTGCCCTTGACGAACACCATGCTCTGGCGCGGCGCCTTGGTACAGGCAGTCCACACCATCAGGCTGGTAGCGCCGCTGGCGACGCCGGTCAGCAGGAAATGACGGTCACCATTGACGCGCACATCCGCGATCTTCGGGTCGCCAATCGCCAGGCGGGTGATTGGCACCGGCGATTGCAGCTCCTGTTGCAAGCCTTCGCCCACCTCGACCACGGCAGGCAACTGGCCCAGGGCGCTGCAATTGCCGGGTGCCGCCAGGGTCATGGCGGCTGGCAGGCTTGTCAGCATCAAGGCCCAGGCAATTGGCGTGAACATGAGGGCGTAGCGATGGCTCATTCAAGGCATCCTTGCTCAATCACGGGGTTTGTTCAGTGGCCTGCGCGCCGCGAATCACCTCGACGCCCCGGCGTACAGCGGGTGCGCCGCTGATTTGCGCGACGCTTTTGGGCGGTCCCACAAGGGCAAGCTGGGTGAATTGGTAGAGGTCACGATTGGCATTGGCCAGTTTGTCCGAAGCGTCGTTTTCCCCGGCCCAGTACTGGCTGAGCAGTTGCTCCTCGGCACTGCGCACGGCCAGGCGCAAGGTACCGGCTTGCGACGCCAGCATCAGGCGGCTCAATAGAGGCTCCGGCACGGCCAACACCACGGTGCGTGCAGCAGCGCGACGCTGGGCAGCCTGGGCGCGCTCCTCGGGCGTGGCGGCGGGCGGCACGGCCGGCAAGCCATCGTTGGCCAGGCCCAATTGGTCACCGACGCTGAGCAGGCGCAGGGCTGGAAGGACGATTTGTGCCGACTGCTCCGCGTTGCCAGCATCCTGGCGCAGGAACAGCAGCACATCCACATAGTCGCCGGGGCTCAGTTGGCCTGCCGCGCCGATCACCTCGTCGACGGCCACGGCCAATGCGCGCTCATCGGGATGAATCATGCGGGCAAGCGGGCCGCCGGCGCTGAAGCTTTCTTCGCTGAGCCAGGTACCTGCTCCCAGTGCGCGCAGTGGTTGGCGGCCGATGGCCTTGTCCAGCCGCGTCAGGCTGCCGGCGGGCACCGTGCGGAGTTTTTCCACGACCAGGTCGGCAGCGGTAAGTGCAACGAAGGCAGGGACGTCATGCGCCAGTACGACCACTGGTTGGCGGGTCTGGTCTTCGACGACAGCAGTGGGCTTTTCGGCAGAAATGACAGGTGTTGCGACGGGCTCCGTTTGGCGGCTCAACACCAGCCCCCAGTACCCTGCAATCAATGCCCCGATTAGCAGCACAGCGGCCAGGGCCATGCTGATGCGACTGTTCATGACGGCTCTCCCTTTCCCGTTGCACTACCTGTTCGTCAATCCAAACGAACTAATTCGCAACCTGGCTGTGATGAACATCTAACGATTTGGCTATTTGAAGGTAGCTCAGCCAGGACGAAACGCCATTTGTCACGGATAAAATTTTATTTGAACGCTATTTGCAGCCGGGTAGTCAGGCATGCACCGACGACTAATACTTTGTGATTAATGAGTTCTTACAGTTGTGAGGCTGAGGTTTGTTGGCAATGCTCTAATTGCACGTCGCAAACATCGTGCTAGAGCCGTACTGGCTTTTAGTGGCGTATTAGGGAGAAGTCGTATGTTCCTTGACCTGATGTTGAAGTTATATGTTCAGATACAACTGTTCTTCAAACGCAAAGAGGCTGCTTCAGGTATTGAATACGCCATTATCGTGGCGCTGGTGGCCCTCGTCATTGTGGGTGCCGGAACAGGCCTGGGCACCAAGATAAGTGGAATTTTCACTTCGATCGCTACCAAGCTGCCAACGGCGACCTGACTTCCAAGTTGCAGCGGCTATTCTCCAATTACCCCATTCTTCCAGGTACGGCCATGAGCGCATCTTCTTTGTCTCGCCAACAAATATTATTGGTGGACGACGAAGAGGATGCTCTGGTTGAGCTGGCCGAATCCCTCGAACACGAGGGCTTTGTCTGTTTTACCGCCACCTCCGTGACCTTCGCCTTGCAAGAATTGACACTGCATCCGGATATCGCCCTGGTCATTACCGACCTGCGCATGCCTGAGGAAAGCGGTATTTCCTTGATCAAGCGCCTGCGCGAACACACCTCGCGCTCGCACCTGCCGGTGATCGTGATGTCGGGCCATGCCGAGATGGATGACGTCAGCGACATGCTGCGCCTGCAGGTGCTGGACCTGTTCCGCAAGCCGATCTATCTGGTGCGCTTGATCGATACGCTCAACAACCTGTTTCCTCTCTCTCACTCCAGGTATTAAGCGCTCATTCACAGCTGATAAGTGAAGCTCAGCGTATACCGCGGCCGCCGGTCGAAGTTATCCCGCGCCACATCCGCCATCGGCTTGGCCGCCTCCACGGAAATGTTGTAGTACCTGGCGTCGCCAAAACGCAGGCCCAGGGCCGCCGATGACATATCGCTGCCCTTGACCGGCAGGTCGTTGAACCAGGCCCTGGCGCGGTCGAACACCATATAGGGCTGCAGGATGCGCACCCACTCGCCGGTACGGTTGTAGCTGTAGTTGATCTCATACGCCACGCCCCAGCCTTTGTCGCCGGAGCCCTGGTCATCGGGGTAGCCACGGCCGAAATTCTGCCCGCCGAAGGTGGCGCGCTCGCTGTCGGGCAGGTCGTCGTGGCTCCAGTAGAGTGCGCCGGAGAGCACACCTTGCCAGTTATCGAAGAGCCTGTTGCTCTGCACGCCGGAGAGACGCAGGCGGAAGAAGTCGAGGTCCGGCTTGAGCCCGCCGAAGTCTGTGCGGGTCTTGGCGCCCATGCCGTTGATGCCTTGGTACACACCGGCGCTGAGGATGCGCAACTGGGTCGTGTCGGCCTTGCGCCAATCGCCTTCGAACGCCAGTGCGCGCAGGTCTGTTTGCAGCGCCAGGCGTTGCGGGAAACCTTCGAGCTTGTAGCGCGTAGTCTGGTCGACGGCATAGTAGCGGGCGCCGAGGTTCAATGACTCGTTGGGCGACGCGATCAGCGGGTGGCTGAAGCCGATGGCGTAGCGGTCGATTTCCTGGTGTGGCTTGAGCTCCAGGCCTTCGCCCAGTTGCAGGCTGGTGCGTGGATCGGCGCGGTAGCGTTCACCCGACAGCGTGAGCTGGGTGCCCTCGGCATTGATGAATTGGCTGTAGGCTGCGCGGTAGTAATGTTCTTTGTCGTCGCCGGGCGGGAACAGGCCGCTGAGGCTCAGTTGTTCGCCCATGGAGGTCCAGGAGTTGCCGGTGCCGGTGAGCAGCGCCTGCGTGCCGCCTCGGCTGGCCTCGTTGAGGCTCATGCTGGTGGTGAAGGGTTTGCGGCTGGCGGTGATGTGCATCGGCGTGCCGCCGTCGGTGGTGGCGGGCGGCGGTACCTGGGCCTGCAAGGTTACGCCCGGGATGGCGCTCATCAGTGTCGTGTAACGCTCGAACGTCTTACGGGTGAGTGGACGTTCGGCCTTGAGTTTTTCGGCGAGTTTGTCGACGTATGACGAAACCGGGCCGATGTCGCCTTGCAGCTGGTAATCGCGGATATAGCCTTCGACCAGCACCACATGCACCAGGCCGCCGTCGAAGCGCTGTTCCGGCAGGAAGGCGTAGGACAGCAGGTAGCCATCTTCCTGGTAGCGGCGGGTGATGCTGCGGGTGGCTTCGATCAATTGCGCCAGGTTGGTTTCATGGCCGATCAGCGGTTCGAATGCCTGGGCGACGTCCTTGAGCGGGTAGACCGTGCCGCCGTCGATCTGCAGCTTTCGAATGGTCACCTTGGTGTCCATCAGCAACGGCTGCTCCGCGCTGGCAGCAGGGGCGGGCAGTCGGGTCTGCGGGGGCGCCGGTCGATACGCGTCGGCGGGCAGGTTAGGCACGGGCAGGTTGCGGACGGTGTCGTTGCTATTCAGGAAACTGGGCAGGGGGTCGGCGTGGACGGAAGCACTGAGGGTGAGCAGTAACAACGGTGTCAAAGCGCGCATAGGACACTCCATGGTCAAAACTGCTGCAGCGTTTTGCAGGTTCCCGTCGGGCTCGGGGAGCGCGGTCTGGGTGTTTTCAGGGGTCGATCATTGACCCATGAAAAAAAGACGAGAGACTTAGCTGGTCTCTCGTCTCAACCAAGCGTAGGCGCTGTAGGTGAGGCCGTCTAATCGGCCAGGTGCAATCATTTCCTGCCGGTCAGGCCACCCAGCAGTCCGCCCAGGGCACCGCCATTCGTGCTGGTGCTGGCACCCGCGGAGGTCGTCACGGCCAGGCCGCCGCCGAGCAAACCACCACCGGTGTTGGGGCCGCCGCTGACCAATCCTCCGACCGAGGCCACGGTGCCACCCACTGCGTTGACGGTACCCCCCAAGGCGTTGATGACCGGGTTGGCGTTGGTGCTGGTGATTTGGCTGCCCAGCCTGCTGACGGCGCCGCCGGCGTTGGTGGCCAGGCCGTTGATTGGAGTGCCCAGGCCGGTGGCATTGCCGACGTTTTGAGTGAGGCGGGTGACGCCACTGGTGACGGGGTTCAACGCGCCGCCGACCTGGCTGGTCAACGTGGCAATGGGGGTGCCTGCGGCGGTGTTGGGGACGCCACTGCCGCCCAGAAGGGTGCCCAGGGATGCCACGGTAGTGCCCGCCTTCACACCGGTGACGCCGGTGGCGCTGACCAGACCGTTGCTACTGCCGGCATTGAGGCCGCTGCCGGCGCCCGCTATCACGCCGCCGATGAGTTCCGCCAGGCCCGGTCTGCGGTTGCTGCCGCCACTGTTACCCGTGGCGTCGACATAGCCGCTGGCCTTGCCGACCACGGTACCCACGCCATTGAGCACGCCGCCCACGGCGCCGGTCGCCGGGTTGCCGCTGCCACCGGTGTCGGCGACTTGATTGCCCAGGCTATCGACGGTATCGCCGAGCTTTTGCAGCAGGCCGCCCACGGGGCTGTCCAGGCCGGTCGTGCTGCCGACTTTAGCGGTGGTGCTTTCCACCAGCGACACCACCGGGACCAATACCTTTGCGCCAAGCGTATGGGTGGCCGAGCCCAGCGGGCCGGTGGTACTGGCGGTGCTGAGGGTGTCGCCGAGCATGGTCACGGCATTGCCGAGCTTGCCGACGACGTTGCCTGCCACCGGTGCCGCGCCGCTGACCACCGGCACGTGCCCCAGCAAGGTGGCGACGTTCTGGCCGGTGGCGGTCACGCCTGCACCGAGGTCGGAGACGCCGTCGGCCACGCCCGCGACGGTGTTGCCCAGTGCATTGCTGTCGGTACCCAGGGAACCGAGGCCATCCGACAGGCCTTCGCCGATGCTGCTGACGGCGTTGCCGGTAGCACGCACCAGGCTGCGCGTAGTTGCACCCACGATAGGCAGGCTGCCAAGGGTAGTGCCCAGGCTGCTGACGGTGCCGCCGAGGTCGGTCACGGTATCGCCGAGGGTGTCGGCCACGCTGGCCGTTACCAGGGTGCTGGTTGTGCCGGTACCGCCACCGTCTGTACCGCCACCACCGCTGCCGCCACCGCCAGCAGCAGTATCCGAGGAAGTAGAGCCCCCACTGTGATGTCCGCCGCCACCGCTGCTGCAACCGCCGAGTGTGAGTGCGATTGCCAGTGCCAGCGTGGTACTTGCTTTCCAGAACATGACTTGAGTCTTCATGATTGAGTTCCTTGCACCTGTACAACCTGAGTTGTCTCAAACGCTGGCTATTTCTGCGGATAGCGATGCGTTTGTCCGTGTGGCTATAACAGGCCCGGGCGCTCTTTCTCTCAATGCTCAACTTGGTATTAATGATTTATATACGGCTGGGTTGTACCGTTTAAGCGACTAATGCCAAAGGTATAGGGCATGATGTTTCTGGATGTATATATGTTTAAAATCAAAAACCTGCATATAAAAAGCGAGCCTGAAAAGGCCCGCTATCACTTAGGGTGTATATATACAATTTATCAGTCGCTTTTATGCAATGGGCTGCCATTTACCCAGCATATGCTCGATGTCACCCGCGCCTTTCAATAAGAATTCGCCGCTGGAACCGGCGGCGCTGACCAGTAACCTGACTTCACTGGGCAGGCGCACGGGCTTCCTGAACTCCACGTCTATCTCGATATTGGCCGCAGGCAGGTGTTCACCCAGGGCGGCGAGGGTGTGCGCCTTGTTCCACAGCCCGTGGGCGATGGCTTGGGGGAAACCGAACAGTCTGGCGGTCAGGGCGCTGAGGTGGATCGGGTTGTAGTCGCCGGACACTCTCGCGTAGCGGCGGCCGATATCGGCTGGGGCCTTCCAGCGAGTCAATTCGCTGATCTCGGCAGGGCTGGGACGGGCATCATCGGTCGCTTCGCCTTCGAGCTTTACACCCCGGCACAGCATTCGGCTCTCGGCTTCCCACAGCAGGCCGAGAGAGTCTTCAACTGTGGTGACCACTTCAAAGGTCGCGCCCTTGGGGTGGGGCCTGAGGTTCTGCGTGTGCACGCCGATGGACAATTCGCTGACTCCGCCCAGTGGGCGATGGATGCGGATACGGTTACTCAGGTGAATCAATCCCAGCAGAGGGAAGGGAAACTTCTTATCGGTGAGCAACTGCATCTGAAGACCGAATGCCAGGATGTGCGGATAGGTCGCCGGCAGCATGGGGCTCTCGGTAAACCCGCAGACCTGGCGGTACGCCGCCACCTGCTTGGGGTCGACGCTTACCCGACAGCGCAAGCCTTGCTCGGGCAGCGTGTTGCCGGTGATCTTGCGCTTGAGCGCTGCCCGCCAATACAACGGTGGCAGAAACGGCGTACTGCCTAAGGTTTGCCAATCCATGCTTACGCTCCCAATAGACTTTGCCCACACACCCGCAGCGCTTGCCCGCTGACCGCACCGGAACCCGGCTGGCCCAGCCAGGCCACTGCTTCGGCGACGTCCTGCGGCAAACCGCCCTGGCCCAGCGAGCTCATGCGCCGCCCGGCTTCACGCAGGGCAAAGGGAATATGCGCGGTCATCTGGGTTTCGATAAAGCCTGGGGCTACGGCGTTGATACTGATCCCGCGTTCTTCCAATAACGGCGCCCATGCCTGTACCAGGCCGATCAAGCCGGCCTTGCTCGCGGCATAGTTGGTCTGCCCACGGTTGCCGGCGATGCCGCTGATGGAGGCCAGCACCACCACGCGGGCGTTGTCGTGCAGGGTGCCGCTGTCCAGCAGTGCCTTGGTCAGCACTTGCGGGGCATTGAGGTTGACCGCCAGCACCGCGTCCCAGTATTCCGGGGTCATGTTGGCCAGGGTCTTGTCACGGGTGATCCCGGCGTTGTGCACCAGGATGTCGAGGCCGTCGGGCAGGTGTTCGATCAACTGGCCGGCGGCGTCTTCGGCGCAGATATCCAGCACCACGGTGCGCGCACCCAGGCGTGCGGCCAGGGCCTCGAGGTCGGCCTTGGCCTGGGGCACGTCGAGCAGGATCACTTCGGCGCCGTCGCGGGCCAGGGTTTCAGCGATGGACGCGCCAATGCCACGGGCTGCGCCGGTGACCAATGCCTTGCGCCCGGCGAGGGGGCGAGTCCAGTCTTCGACGGGCGTGGCACAGGCCTTGAGGCGAATCACCTGGCCGGAGATATAGGCGCTTTTCGGTGAGAGGAAGAAGCGCAGCGCGCCTTCCAGTTGGTCTTCGGCACCGTCGCTGACGTAGAGCAATTGCAGCACGCCGCCGTTGCGCAGTTCCTTGGCCAGTGACCGGCTGAAACCTTCGAGGGCGCGCTGGGCGCTGGCGGCGAACGGGTCGCTGAGGCTTTCCGGCGCGCGGCCGAGGATCACCAGGTGTGCACTGTGATCCAGGTTTTTCAGCAACGGTTGGAAAAACTCACGCAGTTGCTTGAGCTGGTCGGTGTGTAGCAGGTCGCTGGCATCGAATACCACGGCCTTGAGCTTGGGGCCATGGCCGGGAATCCAGGTCGAAGTGTCGGCGCCGTAGGTGTAAATGGCGTCGGTGAGCCGGTTGGCAAACGCTTTCACGTTCGTTGCCAGCGCGCCCCCACCCAGTAACAGCGCACCTTCCACCGGGCGCAGGCGCCCGGCTTGCCAGCGTTCCAGGCGTACCGGTGACGGCAGGCCAAGGGCGGCGACCAGGCGATGGCCGAGGCTTGAGTTGGCGAAGTCGATATAACGGTCAGACATGGAACGCTCTCCGAAGGCTGGGGTTCAAAGGGTTGACCATCCCAGGGTAGCAGTCGTTCGACTAGGCTCAGTTATCCAGACCACAACCGACAGGGAGCTTTCCATGACTCAATTGCGCCGTGTAGCGATCATTGGCGGTAACCGCATTCCTTTCGCCCGCTCCAATGGCCCCTACGCCACGGCGAGCAACCAGGCGATGCTGACCGCGGCCCTGGAGGGCCTGATCGAACGCTACAACCTGCACGGCCTGCGCATGGGCGAGGTGGCCGCCGGCGCGGTGCTCAAGCATTCCCGCGACTTCAACCTCACCCGTGAATGCGTGCTGGGTTCACGCCTGTCGCCGCAAACCCCGGCCTATGACATTCAGCAGGCGTGCGGCACGGGGCTCGAGGCGGCGTTGCTGGTGGCCAACAAGATCGCCCTGGGCCAGATTGAATGCGGGATTGCCGGTGGGGTGGATACCACCTCCGACGCACCTATCGGCGTGAATGAAGGGCTGCGAAAGATCCTGCTGCAAGCCAATCGCAGCAAGTCCATGGCGGATAAATTAAAAGTCCTGTTACAACTTCGTCCCCAGCACCTCAAGCCTGAGCTGCCGCGTAACGGCGAGCCGCGCACCGGTTTGTCCATGGGCCAGCATTGCGAATTGATGGCACAGACCTGGCAGATTCCCCGTGCCGAGCAGGATCAACTCGCCCTCGAGAGCCATCAGAAAATGGCCGCTGCCTATGCCGAAGGCTGGCATAACGATCTGCTCACGCCGTTTCTGGGTCTGACTCGCGACAACAACCTGCGCCCCGACCTGAGCCTGGAGAAACTTGCCGCGCTCAAGCCTGCGTTTGAGCGTAGCGAAGAAGGCACGCTGACGGCCGGCAATTCCACACCGCTCACCGATGGCGCATCCCTGGTGTTGTTGGGCAGCGAGGCGTGGGCCCAGGCGCGTGGTTTGCCGATCCTGGCCTACCTGCGCGATGGCGAAGCGGCGGCGGTGGATTTCGTCAACGGCGCCGAAGGCCTGCTGATGGCGCCGGTGTATGCGGTGCCGCGCTTGCTGGCGCGCAACGGCCTGACGCTGCAGGACTTTGATTACTACGAGATTCACGAAGCCTTCGCGGCCCAGGTGTTGTGCACGCTCAAGGCGTGGGAGGATGCGGATTACTGCCAGACGCGCCTCGGGCTGGACGCGCCATTGGGGGCCATTGATCGCAGCCGGCTCAATGTGAAGGGCAGCTCGCTGGCGGCCGGTCACCCGTTTGCCGCCACCGGTGGGCGCATCGTTGCCAACCTGGCCAAGTTGCTCGACGCGGCGGGCAAGGGGCGCGGGCTGATTTCGATCTGCGCGGCAGGCGGGCAAGGTGTGACGGCGATCATCGAACGTTGAATTCGCCAAAATTGGCATATTGGATGCATTCTTGAGTGGTCAGAGGTCGGTAGCCCCTCCCACCGGCGAGCCGATTGCCGTATAACGAGTGCCATACGCGTATTTGGTAATAAAGGACCCACAATAAAAGCTGATGAAGACTCCTAAACGCATTGAACCCCTGATCGAAGACGGTCTGGTCGACGAAGTGCTGCGCCCACTCATGAGTGGTAAAGAAGCAGCTGTTTATGTGGTGCGCTGCGGCAATGAATTGCGTTGCGCCAAGGTTTACAAGGAGGCGAACAAACGAAGTTTTCGTCAAGCGTCCGAATACCAGGAAGGCCGTAAGGTCCGTAACAGCCGGCAGGCCCGGGCCATGGCCAAGGGCTCGAAATTCGGCAAGAAAGAAACCGAAGATGCCTGGCAGAACGCCGAAGTAGCGGCGTTGTTCCGCCTGGCCGGTGCGGGCGTTCGCGTGCCCAAGCCGTACGACTTCCTCGAAGGCGTGTTGTTGATGGAGCTGGTGGCCGACGAGTACGGTGATGCCGCGCCACGTCTGAATGACGTGACGTTGGAGCCGGATCAGGCGCGTGAATACCACGCCTTCCTGATTTCCCAGATCGTGCTGATGCTGTGTACCGGCCTGGTGCACGGTGACCTGTCCGAGTTCAACGTACTGCTCACGCCGACCGGTCCGGTCATCATCGACCTGCCCCAGGCGGTGGATGCGGCGGGCAACAACCACGCGTTCAACATGCTGGAGCGGGATGTGGGCAACATGGCTTCCTATTTCGGGCGTTTTGCCCCGGAGTTGAAGAAGACCAAGTACGCCAAGGAAATGTGGGCACTCTACGAAGCCGGCACCTTGCACCCGGCCAGTGTCTTGACCGGCGAGTTCGACGAGCCGGAAGAACTGGCAGACGTAGGCGGTGTGATCCGCGAGATCGAAGCGGCAAGGCTGGACGAAGAACGGCGCCAGGCCATTCGGGCGGCGGATGATGCGCCGCCGAGCAAAGCGTCGGAAGAGCCACCGCCGCCGCCCTGGATGCAGTGATCCCTGGCTGGATGAGGATCAAAATGTGGGAGGGGCAAGTCGAATCGTCGCACCGCCCCTCCCACATTTGGTTTTGCATGCATTCAGATAGATTCCGTCACGCGCAGCAGCTTCCCGATGCCAGTTCCTTGAGAATCGGACAATCCGGCCGGTGATCGCCCTGGCAGTGCTCCACCAGGTCCTGCAACGTATCGCGCAATTGCCCCAACTCCAGGATCTTCTGGTTCAATTCATCGATATGTTGGCGCGCCAGGGCTTTCACATCGGCGCTGGCCCGTTGCCGGTCCTGCCACAGGGTCAGCAGTTTGCCCACCTCTTCCAATGAAAACCCCAGGTCCCGCGAGCGTTTGATAAACGCCAGGGTGTGCAGGTCGTCGGTGCCGTAGATGCGGTAGCCGCTGTCGGTGCGATGGGCCGCCTTGAGCAGGCCGATGGATTCGTAGTAGCGAATCATCTTCGCGCTCAGCCCGCTTTGCCGGGCGGCTTGGCCGATGTTCATGGGCGTTGATCCTCCAAGTGCGACTGTTTCCAAGTGCTTGGTTTCCAAGTTTTCAACAGCAAGGCATTGCTCACGACACTGACGCTGGACAAGGCCATGGCCGCGCCCGCGAGCACCGGGTTGAGCAGGCCGAATGCGGCCAGGGGAATGCCGATCAAGTTATACACAAAGGCCCAGAACAGGTTCTGGCGGATCTTGGCGTAGGTCTTGCGGCTGATCTCCAGGGCGGCCGGGACCAGGCGTGGGTCGCCGCGCATCAAGGTGATGCCGGCGGCATGCATGGCCACGTCGGTGCCGCCGCCCATGGCGATGCCGATGTCGGCGGCGGCCAGGGCCGGGGCGTCGTTGATGCCGTCGCCGACCATGGCCACTACGCCGGTTTTTTTCAGTTCGGCGACGGTGGCGGCTTTATCGGCGGGCAGGACTTCGGCGTGTACGTCATCGATGCCCAGCGCTTGGGCAACGACGCGGGCGCTGCCGCGATTGTCGCCGGTGAGCAAGTGGCTGCTGATGTGCCGGGCCTTGAGTTGTGCCACCGCTTCCAGCGCGCCAGGCTTGAGCGTGTCACCAAAGGCAAACAGCCCGAGTACACGGGGTTGTGCGCCTTGCTCGATCAGCCAGGACAAGGTACGGCCCTCGGCCTCCCAGGCCGTGGCAGAGTCGGCCAGCCCACCCGCGTCCAGGCCGCTTTCTTCCAGCAGGCGCCGATTTCCCAGGGCCAGTTGGCGCCCGCCGAGGGTGCCGGCAATGCCACGTCCGGTCAGGGATTGGCTGGTGCTTACGTCCGCCACCGTCAGGCCTTGCTCGCTGCACGCATCCAGCACGGCCTTTGCCAACGGGTGTTCGCTGCCGCGTTGCAGCGCACCGGCCTGTTGCAGCAATGTGGCTGCATCGCCATCCACTGCCGCCAAATGGGCAATTTTTGGGGTGCCGGAAGTTAGAGTGCCGGTTTTGTCGAACACCACGGTGCTCACTTCATGGGCGCGCTCCAGCGCTTCGGCGTCCTTGATCAGGATGCCATAGCGTGCGGCGACGCCGGTGCCGGCCATGATGGCGGTCGGTGTAGCCAGCCCGAGTGCGCACGGGCAGGCGATCACCAGCACCGCCACGGCGTTGATGATCGCGGTCTCCAGCGGCGCACCGTACAGCCACCACCCCACCAGTGTGATCAACGCCAGCACCAGCACGGTCGGCACGAATACCTGGCTGACCTTATCCACCAGCTTCTGGATCGGTGCCTTGGCGGCCTGGGCGTCTTCCACCAGGCGGATGATGCGCGCCAGTACGCTTTCGGCACCGAGCGCGGTGGTGCGCACCAGCAGGCGACCTTCGCCATTGATGGCACCGCCGGTCACGGCGTCGCCGGGCTGTTTCGGCACCGGCAGGCTTTCGCCGCTGATCAGTGCCTCATCGGCATGGCTCTGGCCTTCTACCACTTCACCGTCCACCGGGAAGCGCTCGCCGGGTTTGACCAGCACCAGGTCATTAAGCTTGAGCGCGCTGATGGCCACATCCTCCTCGCGGCCAGCCTGTATACGCATGGCGCGTTCAGGGCGCAGGGCTTCCAGGGCGCGGATGGCGCTGGCGGTCTGGCGTTTGGCGCGGCTCTCCAGGTATTTACCGAGCAGCACCAGGGCGATCACCACGGCAGACGCTTCGAAGTACAGATGGGGCATGGTGCCCGAGGGGGCGGTCAGCCATTCATAGAGGCTCAGGCCGTAACCGGCGCTGGTGCCGATGGCCACCAGCAGGTCCATATTGCCGGCGCCGGCCCGCACGGCCTTCCAGGCTGCGATATAGAAGCGTGCACCGAAGATGAATTGCACCGGGGTCGCCAGGAGGAACTGCACCCAGGCCGGCAGCATCCAGTGCAGGCCGAAGGGTTGCACCAGCATCGGCAGCACCAGGGGCAATGCCAGCACAATCGCCAGCAGCAGCGACCAGCGCTCGCGGTGCAGGCGTTGGGCCTGATCGGCCTCGGTCCTGGTTTCGCTTTGCGGCAGGCTGGCGGTGTAGCCGGCTTTGTCGACGGCGGCGATCAGCACGGCCGGGTCGATCTGGCCCAGCACTTCGACGTGGGCGCGCTCGTTGGCCAGGTTGACGCTGACGCTTTGCACCCCCGGGACTTTGCCCAGCGCGCGCTCGACACGCCCGGCGCAACTGGCGCAGGTCATGCCGCCGATGGGCAGGTCAAAGGTGGTGGATCCATTCATGGGGCAGTCCTCCAGAGAAGTTGCCCCTAGGATCAACCTTGACCTGTGGGGAAGGTCAAGCGTCTTCAGTATTCCAGTGCGGCAGGCTTGAGGTACATGCCTTCCGGGCCCTGGGCAATGCGCAACTTGCGTACGTCACCGGCCTTGAGCGTGATGTTCTGCGCCGGCTGCGCGAGCAGGCCCGGCAAGCAACCCGGTGACTGGCCCGGCAGCAGTTTCAGGCGCAGCGACACATTGCCGGCGGGCAGGTTGAACGAGGTGGACTGTTCCTGGAACAGGCGCCCGGCCAACTGGTCCTGGATGTACAGGCCGATCTCGCAATTGGTCGGTACTTCCAGGCGTTCGCGGGAAATGATCAGCACCGCATAGTCTTCTGCGGCGAGGGCCTGGGGCGCAGCGGCAGACAAGCTCATCAGGCCGACAAGGCCAAAAAACGACCAGCGCATAGCGAATGCTCCGTGGTTTGAATCGAAGATGGGTGAAGCTTGGCCGACGCCGCGGTGTAATACCAGCCCGGCCGAAAGTTTCAGAACTTGACCTTGCCATCGTGGCAAGGTCAAGACTGGGTTCAACCTCATCAAAGGAGTCATGTCATGCAAATATTCAGCGTTGAAGGAATGACCTGCGGCCACTGCGTTCGGGCCGTGACCCAGGCGGTGCAGAGCCAGGATCCGGCGGCCAGCGTGAAGGTCGACCTGGCGGCGAAAGAGGTGGGCGTCGAAAGCCGCCTGTCTGCCGAGGAAGTGATCAGCCTGATCAGCGAAGAGGGCTACAGCGCCAAGCTCGCCTGACCCATTCAAATAGTTAGCGAGCTATCGTATTCAATGCACCCAAGCGCGGCTAAACTGTCGGGCTGCCGACACACTTGGGTGCCTGATGAACCTCCGCATAATCCTGATTCTGGGCGCCTTGAGCGCCTTCGCGCCGCTGGCGATCGATTTCTACCTGCCTGGCTTTCCTGCCATGGCGACGGCCTTCGGGACCGACGAAAAACATATCCAGTTGACCCTGGCGGTGTATTTCGCCGGCCTGGCCATCGGCCAACTGATCTACGGCCCACTGGCAGACCGCTTTGGTCGACGCGGCCCGCTGCTCAGCGGCGTAACCCTGTTTACCCTGGCGTCCTTTGCCTGCGCGTACGCGCCGTCCCTGGAATGGCTGATTGGCGCACGTTTCGTGCAGGCCCTCGGCGGTTGCGCGGGCATGGTGATTTCCCGCGCCGTGGTCAGTGACAAATGTGATGCGGTGGGCTCGGCCAAGGTGTATTCGCAACTGATGCTGGTGACCGGCCTGGCGCCGATCCTTGCGCCGTTGGCGGGTGGTGTGATGGTCGGGTTGTGGGGCTGGCAGTCGATTTTCCTCGCACTGTCGATCTTCAGCGTGATGGCGGCGATCGCCGTGGCGGTCGGTTTGCCGGAAACCTTTCCGGCCCATCAGCCGCGTCAACCCTTGTCCGGATCGCTGCGCCGCTATGGCGCGCTGTTGTCAGACCGGGTCTACCTCGGTTACGCCCTGACCGGGGGCATTTCGATTGCCGGGATGTTTGCCTACATCGCCGGCTCCCCGTTCGTATTTATCAAACTCTATGGCGTGCCCGCCGAGCATTACGGCTGGCTGTTCGGTTCCAACGCCGCGGGGTTCATCCTGGTTGCACAGGTTAACGCGCGGCTGCTGGCCAAGCGTGGCCCGGCGTTTCTGCTGTCGCGCACGGTGTGGGTCTATCTGCTGGCGGCGCTGTCACTGTTGGGCATCGCGGCCTTGCGCACCGAAGCGTTATGGCCGTTGCTGGTACCGCTGTTCATCTGTATCGCCAGCCTGGGCTGCATCCTGCCCAACACCTCGGCCTGTGCCATGAGCGGGCAGGGCGCCCGGGCCGGCAGCGCGTCGGCCTTGCTCGGTTGCATTCAGTTTGGCGTGGCGGCAGGGGCGGCTTCGTTGGTGGGCGTGCTGCACGACGGCACGGCGATGCCGATGGCGATGGTCATCAGCTTGTGCGGTGTGTTGGCGGTGACGATTGCGATGTCGACCCAGCGCCTGCAACGGGCAAGGGCCGCGCAGGCGCAGGGCTGAAATGCAGGTCAGCCAGCGGCGGAGCGTTGCTGGCTGAGCGGGAAGCGGTGGGGAGCCTGGATGCGGGCTTGCAGGGTATCGGCGAAGGCGCGGGCCTCGGCCTCGCTGCGGAAGGTGAACGCGTCGCCGTCGAGACGAACCTGCCATTTATTGCCTGGGGATTTTGCTAACGCTTTTATCAGGATTTTCATTGCTGACTTCCTCACGTAAAAGAATCGTGGCAAAGGCGGCCAATATAAACCCGAATACGCTCACAAATATGACAAAGATCAACTCTCTGACTAGCGGTGTCGTCCCTCACTTACACGAATAACGGACGACACTGATAGACGTTATCTTCAGAACCCTTCCAGCACGATCTTGCCCTTGGCCTTGCCGCTTTCCAGCAGGGCATGGGCACGGCGCAGGTTCGCCGCATTGATCACGCCGAAGTGCTCGCCCACCGTCGTTTTCAAGGTGCCGGCGTCGATCAGTTCGGCCACGCGATTAAGCAGGTTGTGCTGCTCGATCATGTCCGGGGTCTCGAACATCGAGCGCGTGTACATGAACTCCCAATGCAGCGACAGGCTCTTGCGCTTGAGTTTGCTCACGTCCAGCGCCTTGGGGTCGTCGATCAGCGCCAGCTTGCCTTGGGGTTGCAGCGCTTCGACCAGTTGGTCCAGGTGATGCTCGGTCTGGGTCAGGCTGGCGACGTGGGTCACCTGCGGGTGGCCGGCTTGTTTCAGCGCTTCGCTCAGCGGTTGGCTGTGGTCGATCACCAGGTCGGCGCCGAGTGCCTTGGTCCATTCCTGGGTTTCCGGGCGCGACGCGGTGCCGATCACCGTCAAGGCGGTGAGCTGGCTGGCCAGTTGGGTCAGGATCGAACCCACACCACCGGCGGCACCGACGATGAGCAGGCTCTGGCCTTGCGCCTCTTTACCTTCACGCACTTGCAGGCGTTCGAATAGCAGCTCCCAGGCGGTGATGGCGGTCAGCGGCAGCGCGGCGGCTTCGGCAAAGCCCAGGCTCTTGGGCATATGGCCGACGATGCGCTCATCGACGGTGTGCAGTTCGCTGTTAGCGCCCGGGCGGACCAGGGAACCGGCGTAGAACACCTTGTCGCCGACTTTGAACAGGCTCACTTCACTGCCGACGGCCTTGACCACACCGGCCACGTCCCAGCCCAGCACTTTGGCCGCGCCGTTCTCAGGGGCGACGTTCTGGCGCACCTTGGTGTCCACCGGGTTGACCGAGATGGCTTTGACTTCTACCAGCAGGTCACGGGGGCCGGCGACGGGCTCCGGCAGCTGGATGTCTTGCAGGGATTTTTCATCGTTGATCGGCAGTGATGCGTAGTAGGCAATGGCTTTCATGGGGGCTCCGGAAAAAGGCGGTGATCAGGCGAGAAACTTCAGGCGCTTGAGTTCGAAGTGTTCGATGACATCAGCGGCTTTGGCGCGAAAATGTTGGATATGCGCGCTCTGGTCGTGGTCGGCCAGTGCGGCGTCATCGCTCCAGCGTTCGAGCATGTAGAAGGTCTCAGGGTGTTGCAGGTCCTGGTGCAGGTCGTATTGCTCGCAGCCGGCTTCAAGACGGGTGGGTTCCAGCAGGTCGCGCAGCAGCGGCTCCAGGGTGGCCTGTTGGCCAGGTTTGGCGATCAGCGTGGCGATGACGTTAAAGGCTGTGGACATATTCAACTCCAGACACGTGATAACGGGATGGGCAGATGATTGGCCATTTCCCTGCAAGATAAAAGCGGCTAAAACAGCACTCTGTTTCAATAATATTTTGATAATGGGTGGTTGAATGCTGCGTTTTGATGATTTGCAGTTGTTTGTACGCGCCGCGGACCTGGGCAGTTTGTCGGCGGCGGCGCGGGTGATGGACCTTTCGCCCGCCGTGGCCAGCGCGGCGCTCAAGCGTATCGAACAGCAACTGGGCACGCGTTTGCTGGCGCGCTCCACCCGCAGCCTGCGCCTGACCGCCGAAGGTGAAGGCTTCCTGGAATATGCCCGGACTGCGTTGAGCGCCCTGGACGAGGGACGGCGATTGTTGGCCAGTGGCCAGGACCATGTCAGTGGGGTGTTGCAACTCTCGGCCCCCTCGGATTTCGGCCGCAACCAACTACTGCCCTGGCTGGACGAATTTCAGCACGAGTACCCGCAACTCACCGTGCGCCTGCTGCTGGGCGATCGGATTGCCGACCTGTTCCGCCAGCCGGTGGACATTGCCCTGCGCTATGGCGAGCCCGAAGACTCCAGCCTGGTCGCCCTGCCCGTCGCGCCGCACAACGTTCGCGTGTTGTGCGCAGCCCCCAGCTATCTCGCGCGTTATGGCGAGCCGCGACAGCTGGAGCAATTGGCCCAGCACAATTGCTTGCTTTACATGCTTGGCAGCCGAGTGCATGACCACTGGAGCTTCCACGATGGCAAACGCGAAGTCAGCCTCACGGTCGGTGGTGATCGCTTCAGCGACGATGCCGATGTGGTGCGCCGCTGGGCGGTGGCGGGCGTGGGCATTGCCTACAAATCCTGGCTGGATGTGAGCACCGATGTACTGGCCGGGCGCTTGCGCCTGGTCTTGCCTGAATTGCGTGGCGAGCGCACACCGCTCAATTTGTTGTGCGCCCATCGGGCCCAGTTGAGCAAACCCATCAACCTGCTGCGGGAAATGCTCGTGTCGCGCTGTGCGACATTGACCGCTCAATTGCCGGAGCGATTGGGTACGACGTATTAGCCTCCATCACACAAGGAAATTTCACTCAGCTCATGTCCCTATTCATGCTGTCAGACGCCGCGGAACCGCTGGTTTACGCACCTATACTTTGGCGCCCACCACAGCAGAAAAATAATTCGACAGGGAGTGAATCGATGGAACAGGCACCATGCATCAGTCAGATCGCCAGCTTGCTCGCCGAACCCAAACGCACCGCCATGCTCTGGTCCCTGATGGACGGCTCGGCCAAGTCATCGGAGGAACTGGCGCTGCTTGCCGGGTTGTCACCTGCCTCGGCGAATGCCCATCTGGCACGGCTGACGGGGAGTGGCTTGCTGCGTACCGAGGGCCGGCGTGGCAAGCGGCTGTTTCGCATGGCGGCGGCCGATGTCAGCGTCGCCATCGATGCCTTGGCCAGTACGACCCTGGCCAGCGCCGCACGTAGTGCGCCGCATGCTTCACCGCCGGTGTTGGTGGCGCCGCCATTGTTGCGACATGCGCGGCTGTGCCAGGGCCACCTCGGCGGCGAAGTGGCGGCGCAGCTGCGTGAGCGGATGTTGGTGGCGGGGTGGATCGAGCGTCATGAGCAACGCATTGAGGTGACGATCAAGGGCGCACAGCACCTGGCGGGCCTGGGTATTTACACCCAGGCGCTGGCGTCGCCACTGGTGTGCGACTGCTTCGATTGGAGCCAGCGGCAACCGCACCTGGGCGGCGCGCTGGGTGCGGGGCTGTTGCAGTTGTTCCTGCAATCGAACTGGATCAGCCTGGTCAATGAGTCCCAGGCGGTGCAGCTCAACGACAACGGGCTGGCAGAAATCGCCCGATTGGCCATGTCCGAACAATCTTAGCCTTGAGGGTTTGCCATCATCGCCCTGGCCTTTTTGATTCCATGGACCTGGCGATGATGGCTTTGCGTCCGGTCAGGGTTTTACCAGGCGCGCATCCAGGCTGTTCTGCGCCAGGCGTTTGGCCTGGTCCTGGGTCATGCCCAGCGAGGTGTACAGCGCGTGGAAGTTCTCGGTGACATAGCCGCCGAAGTACGCCGGGTCATCGGAGTTCACCGTGACCTTCACGCCACGCTCGAGCATGTCGAGGATGTTGTGCTGGGCCATGTCGTCGAATACACAGAGCTTGGTGTTGGACAGCGGGCAGACGGTCAACGGGATCTGCTCATCGATGATGCGCTGCATCAGGCGCTCGTCTTCGATGGCACGTACGCCATGGTCGATACGCTGGATTTTCAGCAGGTCGATGGCTTCCCAGATGTACTCGGGCGGGCCTTCTTCGCCGGCGTGGGCGACGGTGAGGAAGCCTTCGTGACGGGCACGGTCGAACACACGCTGGAACTTGCTCGGCGGGTGACCCATTTCTGAACTGTCCAGGCCCACGGCCACGAACGCGTCACGGAACGGCAGTGCCTGGTCGAGGGTTTTCTCGGCTTCGGCTTCGCTCAGGTGGCGCAGGAAACTGAGGATCAAACCGCTGGTGATGCCCAGTTGCTGTTCGCCATCTTTGAGCGCAGCGGCGATGCCGTTGAGCACCACTTCGAACGGTACGCCACGGTCGGTGTGGGTTTGGGGGTCGAAGAAGGGCTCGGTGTGGATCACGTTCTGGGCTTTGCAGCGCAGCAGGTAAGCCCAGGTGAGGTCGTAGAAATCCTGGGAGGTGCGCAGCACATCGGCGCCCTTGTAATACAGGTCGAGAAACTCTTGCAGGTTGTTGAAGGCATAGGCCTTGCGCAGGGTTTCGACGTCGTTCCACGGCAGCGCGATCTTGTTGCGCTCGGCCAGGGCGAACAGCAGCTCAGGCTCCAGCGAGCCCTCCAGGTGCAGGTGCAATTCAGCCTTGGGCAGGGCGTTGAGCCAATCGTACATTTTCTAAATTCTCATCAGGTGCAATGGCGGCATTCTACAGGCCGTGGCTTAAATAATCGGCAAAACCTGACCAGCAGGAGAGTATTCGATTTATTCACGCAAGGGCTGTGTGAACTAAGGTGTAACGAAACGTTAGCGGCTTGGCGCAGTCTGTACCCCATCAATGACTGATTTGCCGTACTAAAAGGCCCGGAATGCTCACATCCCTCAAGCAAGAAAAATTCATGCTGCTGGCGCTGATTGCCGCCATCGCCGCCTACCCGCTGGAGCACTGGATGCTGCACAGCGGGCAAATGGTGGCACTGTTGGCCGGCGTGGTGTTGATCGGTTTTATCGTCGTGGCGTCGATGCGCGTGGCCCACCACGCCGAGCAACTGGCAGAAAAAGTCGGCGATCCCTACGGCACCATGATCCTGACCCTTGCCGCGGTGCTGGTGGAGGTGGTGATCCTGGCGATCATGATGAGCAATGAGCCGTCACCCACTCTGGTGCGCGACACCATCTATTCGGCGGTGATGCTCGATATCAACGGCATCCTCGGTTTGGCAGCGTTGATGGGCGGCATCAAGCATGGCGAACAGTCCTACAATGATGATTCGGCGCGGACCTACAGCGTAATGATCCTGACCGCCATGGGCGTGTCGATGGTGGTGCCGGAATTTATCCCAGAAGCCGACTGGAAAATTTACTCGGCCTTCACCATCGGCGCGATGGTGGTGCTCTACACCTTGTTCCTGCGCATGCAGGTAGGGCCCCACAGTTATTTCTTCAGCTACAGCTACCCGGAAAAGCGTCGCAAGAAGCTGCCGGAGGAACAAGAGTCGCCGCCGGTGAACCTGGCGTTCTCCATCGGTACCCTGGTGTTTGGCGTAATTGTGATTGGCGCGCTGGCCGAGGTGATGTCTAAGACCCTCGACCTGGGCCTGGAAGGTACGGGTGCACCGCCGGTGATCACGGCGATTGTGGTGGCGGCTATTTCGGCGGCACCGGAGATTCTGACGGCCTTGCGCGCTGCGCTGGCCAACCGCATGCAGTCGGTGGTGAACATCGCGCTGGGTGCGTCGTTGTCGACGGTGATCCTGACGGTGCCGGTGATGGAAGCCATGGCGCTCTATACCGGCCAGCCGTTCCAGATGGCGATGACGCCGGTGCAAACGGTGATGGTGTTGATCACGCTGATCGTCAGTGCGATCAACCTCAACGATGGCGAAACCAATGCCATCGAAGGGATGACCCATTTTGTGTTGTTTGCGACCTTTATCATGTTGTCGCTGTTGGGCCTGTAGGAGCGAGCTTGCTCGCGAAGAACCTGAGAGCGCCGCGTTAAACCAGAAAACCCGCGTTATCGTTGACGTTTTTCACGAGCAAGAACTAGGCGTCCCCCTCGCTCCTACAGGGGATGGATCAGGTTACGTGCCGCCTGGCTGTGATCGGCGATCAAGCCTTTCAGGTCCAGGCCTTCCACCTGTCCGTCGATAACCCGCCATTTGCCGCCGATCATCACCCGGTCCGCCCGATCCGCGCCGCACAGCAGCAGTGCGGAGATCGGATCATGGCTGCCGGAGAAACGCAGTTCATCCAGTTTGAACAGCGCCAGGTCGGCCTGTTTGCCTACGGCCAATTCACCAATGTCCGTACGCCCCAGTAGCTGCGCCGACCCCTTGGTCGCCCAACCCAGCACGCCTTCAGGGGTGATCTTTTCGGCACCGTAACGCAGGCGCTGGATGTACAGGGCCTGACGGGTTTCGAGGATCATGTTCGACGCATCGTTGGAGGCAGAACCGTCCACACCCAGGCCGATGGGCGCGCCGGCAGCCATCAGGTCCAGGGTCGGGCAGATGCCGGAGGCCAGGCGCATATTTGAGCTTGGGCAATGACAGATGCCCGTACCGGCGGCGCCCAGGCGCGCAATTTCATCCGGGTTGAAGTGAATGCCATGGGCCAGCCAGGTGCGCGGGCCGAGCCAGCCGACGCTGTCCAGGTAATCCACCGTGCGCAGTCCGAAGCGCTGCTGGCAGAAATCTTCTTCGTCGAGGGTTTCGGCCAGGTGGGTGTGCAGGCGCACATCCAGGCTGTTGGCCAGTTCGGCGCTGGCTTGCATGATTTGCGGGGTGACGGAAAACGGTGAGCAGGGCGCCAGGGCAATCTGGATGTACGCGCCGTCGCCGCGCTGATGATATTCGCGGATCAGGCGCTGGCTGTCGTCAAGGATGACCTGGCCCTGTTGCACAGTCTGTTGCGGTGGCAGGCCGCCGTCGGCTTCACCCAGGCTCATGGAACCGCGGGTGAGCATGGCGCGCATGCCCAATTCGCGCACGCTGTCGACTTGCACATCGATGGCGTTTTCCAGGCCGTCGGGGAACAGATAGTGGTGGTCTGCCGCCGTGGTGCAGCCCGAGAGCAGCAACTCCGCGAGCGCCACCTTCGATGCCAGGGCGAGTTTTTCCGGAGTCAGTCGTGCCCAGACCGGGTACAGGGTTTTCAACCAGGGAAACAAGGGCTGATTGACCACCGGCGCCCAGGCGCGGGTCAGGGTTTGATAGAAGTGATGGTGGGTGTTGATCAGCCCGGGCAGGACCACATGCTCACGCGCATCGAACACTTGGGCGCAGGGCTGTGCGGGTTCCTGACCCTGTGCCAGCACTTCGGCGATCACACCGTCTTGCAGCACCAGGCCGCCACGGGCGTCTAGGCCGTTGGCGGTGAAAATCGCGAGGGGGGTTTTTAACCAGATACGGGTCGCAGGCATTGGCCGGCTCCTCTGAATGATGGGTTCAGGTTTGCCAGCTCAGTGATGCCCTGTCTGCTGATCCAGGGTCGCCGGTGAGGGCGAGGTGGGCAGTCTACGCGCGGATCGTTATCGACGGCAATCGCTCGATAACGACCCTGTGCGGCTTACCAGGCGATGGTGTCGCCTTTGTAGTCCACGAAGTGATGGCCGCCCTTGCCGGTGTAGGCGTTCACTTGGTCTACCAGGCCGCGCACGCTGGTGTCGACATCGATGTGCGCATTTTCGCCGCCCATGTCGGTCTTCACCCAGCCCGGGTGCAGCGACAGCACGGTAAGTTTGTGATCGCCCAGTTGGGTAATGAAGCTGTTGGTCATGGAGTTGAGTGCGGCCTTGCTGGCCTTGTACAGCGCCAGGTCCGAGCCGTCGGGGATGGTCACACTGCCCAGTACTGAACTCATGAACGCCAGCACGCCGCTGTCCTTGCGGATCTGCCCGACGAAGCGCTGGGCCAGGTTGATCGGCGCCACGGCGTTGGTGAAGAACAGCTGGCCGACTTCCGCCAGGGTGGCATGGCCAGGTTCTTGATTGGCGGGGCCCTTGACGCCTGCGTTGACGAACAACAGGTCGAAGGTGCGGTCCTTGAGGCGTTGGTTCAGGGCGATCACGGCTTGCTGATCGTCCATGTCGAGTTTCTCGATCTGCACCGGGCCCACGGCTTTCAGGGCATCGGCCTTGTTCGGGTCACGCACGGTGGCGGTCACGTCCCAGCCGTCCTGGAGCAATTGCTTGACCAGGCCGAGGCCCAGCCCGCGTGAGGCGCCGATGATCAGTGCGGTTTTTGGCGTAGGCATGAAGGCTTCCTTTAGAGTCGCGGTTCAGGGTGTTCAGCGGACAACATTAGCAGTTTCAGCGTTGCAGCAGGATGCGCCCACGGCTCAGGTCGGCGAGCTGGGTTTGCAGGGTGTCGATGTGGGCATCGCCCAGGGCCAGTTGTAACTCCACGCCATTGGCGGTGAAGGTTTCTTCCAGCACCAGCCCGCCCAACTCGGCGACGCGCAATTTGACCAGGTTCAGCTCGGAGAATCCGCAGGCGCAACTCAGCGGCACGCGGCTGATCAGTTCGATGCGCTCGGCATTTTGCAGGCACTTGTTCGCACCGCCACCATAAGCGCGGGCCAGGCCGCCGGTACCGAGTTGTATGCCGCCATACCAGCGAATCACCAGCACCGCGACCTGATCGAAACCTTGGGCCTCGATGGCCGCCAGGATGGGCCGTCCTGCGGTGCCGCCGGGTTCGCCGTCGTCACTGCTGCGGTATTGATCGGCCAGCTTCCAGGCCCAGCAGTTGTGCGTGGCGTTAAGGTCGCTGTGCTGCTCGAAAAATGCCTGGGCTTCTTGCGGGCTGGTGATCGGTGCGGCCAGGGTGATGAAGCGGCTTTTGCGAATTTCTTCGCGGAACTCGCAAAGGCCGGTGAGCGTGAAAGACATAAGTGGCTTCGTCTAGAGGGCCGGCTTGATGCCGCAGCCCTTGAGAATGATGTGGATCAGGTTGGTGCCGGCGTCTTCCATATCCTGCTTGGTCAGCTTGGTGCGACCGGTGACGCGGCAGATCTGGGTGGCGAAGTCGGCATAGTGCTGAGTGCTGCCCCACAACAGGAAGATCAGGTGCACGGGGTCGATGGGGTCCATCTTGCCGGCGTCGATCCAGGCCTGGAACACCGCCGCCCGACCACTGAACCAGGCGCGATAGTCCTGGCTGAAGTATTCGGTCAGGCATTCGCCGCCGCTGATGATTTCCATGGCGAAGATCCGCGAGGCCTGGGGCTGGCGCCGCGAAAACTCCATCTTGGTGCGGATATAGCGGGAGAGGGCCACGGCCGGGTCGTCCTCGGCGGTCAGCGTGTTGAAGGTGCTGTCCCACAGTTCGAGGATATTGCTGAGCACTGCGATATACAGGCCCAGCTTGTTAGTGAAGTAGTAGTGCAAATTGGCTTTGGGCAGCCCGGCGCTGGCAGCAATGGTGTTCATGCTGGTGCCCTTGTAGCCATGGCGCGCGAACTCATCTTCAGCAGCCTGGAGAATCGCTTGTTCGTTCTTTTGCCGAATGCGGCTGGCGGGCTTACCGGCGTGGTTGCTGTGGGCAGGAACTTCGAGGCTCATGGAGGTTTCCGTGCTGATCGATAGAGACGACGTGTGCACAGATAACCCACCCTCAAGCCTCAGACAAGTCCCGATGCAATAAAACCGTCAAAGCGGTTCCAGGGTGTCGCTTTCCTGCGCGTGGTTTGCGTCAGGAGCGGGCACCTTGGATTCCGGCAGTAACAGGCACAACATGATGGCGGTCAGGCCGCCGCTGGTGATGGCTGAGTCGAACAGGTTCTGCACCAGGGTTGGCATCAGGTGCAGCAGGTTCGGTTGGGCGGCGATGCCCAGGCCGACGCCGAACGAGGTGGCGATGATCAGCATGCTGCGACGGTCCAGTGGTGCCTGGGCGAGGATGCGTACGCCGGCGGCGGCCACACTGCCGAACATCACCAGGGTTGCGCCGCCCAATACGGGCTTGGGGATTTGTTGCAGCACGGCACCGATCAGCGGGAACAAACCCAGGCAGAACAGCACCACGCCGATGTACAGGCCGACGTAGCGGCTGGCCACGCCGGTCAGTTGGATCACGCCGTTGTTCTGGGCAAAAGTGGTGTTGGGAAAGGCGCTGAACGTGGCGGCGATCATGCAACTGACGCCATCGCCGAGGACGCCGCCTTTGAGCCGGCTTATATAAGAAGGGCCGCTGATGGGCTGGCGCGCGATCATGCAGTTGGCGGTGAGGTCGCCGACGGTTTCGATGCTGCTGATCAGATAAATCAGCGCGATCGGCAGGAAGGCGCTCCAGTCGAAGTTGAAGCCGAATCGAAACGGGATCGGCAGGCTGACCAAAGGCAAGTCGCCCAGGGCCTGGGGCACCAGCTTGCCGCTGAACCAGGCGGCGAGGCTGCCGAGGGCCAGGCCGATGATGATCGCCGAGAGGCGCACCCAGGGTGTGTTGGAGCGGTTGAGCAAGATGATGGTCAGCACCACGAACAGGCCCAACGCAAGGTTGGCCGGTGCGCCGAAGTCCGGTGCGTTGAAACCGCCGCCCAGGTCGGTGATACCGACCTTGATCAGGCTGATGCCGATCAGGGTAATGACAATCCCGGTCACCAGCGGGGTGATCACTCGGCGCAGTTGACCAATAAAGCGGCTGAGAATGATCTGCACGGCAGCGCCGAAAAAGCACACGCCGAAGATCATTGCCATGATGTCTTCCGGGCTGCCGCCGCGTTGCTTGACCAGAAACCCGGCCGACAGCACCGCGCCGAGAAACGCAAAGCTGGTGCCTTGCAGGCAGATCATTCCGGCGCCGATCCCGAATGGCCTGCGCGCTTGAATAAATGTGCCGACACCGGACACCATCAACGCCATGCTGATCAGGTAGGGCAAGTGTGCGGTCAGGCCCAATGTGGAGCCGATGATCAGCGGTGGCGTGATGATGCCGACAAAGGCGGCCAGCACATGTTGCAGTGCGGCCAGCAATGCAGGGGCGGGTTTGGGGCGGTCATTGAGACCGTAGATCAGGTCGCTGGGGCTGGAGGATTCTGGTGGCATGGCAAGCAAACTCGAGGCGGACGGTTCTAGGTCCCTGTGTCCTTGCAAAAAGCTGTCCAGGTGCTCAGCTTTTTGCGCGAAGCCCGAGTTAGCGCGTTGCTGCCAGGCTTTCCAGGAAGCTTTCCAGCACCAAATGAGGGCGACGGCCTTTGCGCGTGACCGATGCGAGGCTTAAATCGTAAAAGCGCGTAGCCGGTTTCAGCGCGCGCAGTCGGCCTTGTTGTACCCATAGGCTGGCGTAGTGGTCGGGCAGGTAACCGATGTAGCGACCGGTGAGAATCAGGAATGCCATGCCTTCGCGGTCCGAGGCGCTGGCGGTGCAGTTGAGCGCCTGGTAGTGGGCCTGGATCTCGGCGGGCAGGCGGAAGGTGGGGGCGATGGCGTCCTGGGCGTCGATGCGCTCGTCGCCCAGTTGCTTGTCGTCGGCATAAAACAGGGGGTGGCCAACCGCGCAGTAAAGCAGTGAGCGTTCGCTGTACAGCGCCTGGTACTCCAGGCCGGACAGGGCGCTGGCCTGGGGCACCACACCGACATGCAGGCGGCCGTCGAGTACGCCTTGTTCGACTTCGTTGGGGGCGATCATGCGGATCTGGATCTGTACGTCCGGTCCACGCTCCTTCAACTGTGCCAGGGCGTGGGTGATGCGCATGTGGGGCAGGGTCACCAGGTTGTCGGTGAGGCCGATGATCAACTCGCCGCGCAAGTGCTGGTGCAGGCCGTTGACCTCGGTGCGGAAACTTTCCAGGGCGCTTAATAGTTGCAGGGCCGATTGGTAGACCTCGCGGCCTTCTTCGGTCAGCGAGAAACCGGCACGGCCGCGTTGGCAAAGTCTTAATCCGAGCCGCTGCTCAAGGTCGCTCATTTGCTGGCTGATGGCGGAACGGCCGATGCCGAGCACGGTTTCCGCTGCCGAGAAGCCGCCGCACTCCACGACGCTGCGAAAGATGCGCAACAGACGAATATCGAAGTCGCTGACTTGGGCCAGGGGATCGGGTCGACGGCTGCTCATAGTTTAGTGAAGGCCTGACTGAAGGTTAGAAGAGTTGGATTTCACCGACTTTATCCCCGTGGCAATTTAGCTGCAACAACGCTTTTTCAATCCCGACGCTGCCTTTTGCCCTGCGAGGTTTTGCTGATGAACATGCCCGAAAACGCCCCATCGTCCCTGGCCAGCCAATTGAAGTTGGACGCTCACTGGATGCCTTACACCGCCAACCGTAACTTTCAGCGTGACCCGCGCCTGATCGTGGCCGCCGAAGGCAGCTGGTTGACCGATGACAAGGGGCGCAAGGTGTACGACTCGTTGTCGGGCCTGTGGACCTGTGGCGCCGGGCATACGCGCAAGGAAATCCAGGAGGCGGTCGCCAAGCAACTGGGCACGCTGGACTACTCCCCAGGCTTCCAGTACGGCCATCCACTGTCCTTCCAGCTGGCGGAAAAAATTACCGATTTGACCCCAGGCAACCTGAATCACGTGTTCTTCACCGACTCCGGTTCCGAGTGCGCCGATACCGCGGTGAAGATGGTGCGTGCCTACTGGCGTCTGAAGGGCCAGGCCACCAAGACCAAGATGATCGGTCGCGCCCGTGGTTATCACGGTGTGAACATCGCCGGTACCAGCCTGGGCGGCGTCAACGGCAACCGCAAGATGTTTGGTCAGGCGATGATGGATGTTGATCATCTTCCGCATACCCTGCTGGCGAGCAATGCGTTCTCCCGGGGCATGCCGGAGCAGGGCGGTATCGCCTTGGCCGATGAGTTGCTCAAACTGATCGAGCTGCACGACGCGTCGAACATTGCCGCGGTGTTTGTCGAGCCAATGGCCGGCTCCGCTGGCGTGCTGGTGCCGCCACAGGGTTACCTCAAGCGCCTGCGTGAGATCTGCGACCAGCACAACATTCTGTTGGTATTCGACGAAGTGATCACGGGCTTTGGTCGTACCGGTTCGATGTTTGGCGCTGACAGCTTTGGCGTGACCCCGGACCTGATGTGCATCGCCAAGCAAGTCACCAACGGCGCGATCCCCATGGGCGCGGTGATTGCCAGCAGCGAGATCTATCAGACCTTCATGAACCAGGCGACGCCTGAGTACGCTGTGGAATTCCCCCACGGCTACACCTACTCGGCGCACCCGGTTGCCTGCGCGGCCGGCCTGGCGGCGTTGGACCTGCTGCAGAAGGAAAACCTGGTGCAGAGCGTGGCCGAAGTCGCCCCGCACTTTGAGAATGCGCTGCACGGCCTGAAGGGCAGCAAGAACGTGATCGACATCCGTAACTACGGCCTGGCCGGTGCGATTCAGATTGCGCCGCGTGACGGTGATGCCATCGTGCGTCCATTCGAGGCCGGCATGGCTCTGTGGAAAGCCGGCTTCTATGTGCGCTTTGGTGGTGACACTCTGCAGTTCGGGCCAACCTTCAACAGCAAACCGCAGGACCTGGATCGTCTGTTCGATGCGGTCGGCGAAGTGCTGAGCAAGATCGACTGATTTCTCCTTCTATATAGAACAACTTTTCAGGAGCCCTGCATGAGCCTTATCCAGCATTTGATCAACGGTGAGTTGGTCAGTGAATCCGGCCGTACTGCCGATGTGTATAACCCGTCCACCGGCCTGGTGATTCACCAGGTGCCACTGGCCAGCCGCGAAACCATTCAACGTGCTATCGACTCGGCCAAGGCGGCCTTTCCGGCTTGGCGTAACACACCGGCGGCCAAGCGCGCCCAGGTCATGTTCCGGTTCAAGCAATTGCTGGAGCAGAACGAAGCGCGCATCTCGCAGCTGATCAGTGAGGAGCATGGCAAGACGCTGGAAGATGCCGCTGGCGAACTCAAGCGCGGGATCGAGAACGTGGAGTACGCGTGTTCGGCGCCGGAGATTCTCAAGGGCGAGTACAGCCGTAATGTTGGGCCGAATATCGATGCCTGGTCTGATTTCCAGCCGTTGGGTGTGGTGGCGGGTATTACCCCGTTCAACTTCCCGGCGATGGTGCCGCTGTGGATGTATCCGCTGGCGATTGTTTGCGGTAACTGCTTCATCCTCAAGCCTTCGGAGCGTGATCCGAGTTCGACGCTGTTGATCGCGCAACTGCTGCAGGAAGCCGGTCTTCCCAAAGGTGTGCTCAGTGTTGTGCACGGCGACAAGGGCGCGGTGGATGCGTTGATCGAAGCGCCGGAAGTCAAGGCGTTGAGTTTTGTGGGGTCGACGCCGATTGCCGAGTACATCTATTCCGAAGCGACCAAGCGCGGTAAGCGCGTACAGGCGCTCGGTGGGGCGAAGAACCATGCGGTGCTGATGCCGGATGCTGACCTGGATAACGCGGTCAGTGCTTTGATGGGCGCGGCCTATGGTTCCTGCGGCGAACGCTGCATGGCGATCTCGGTGGCGGTGTGTGTCGGTGACCAGGTGGCGGATGCGTTGATCGCCAAGCTGGTGCCGCAGATCAAGGCGCTGAAGATCGGTGCGGGCACTACCTGTGGGCTGGATATGGGGCCACTGGTGACGGGCCAGGCGCGGGATAAGGTCAGCGGCTATATAGAGGACGGTGTTGCGTCTGGTGCGGAGTTGGTGGTTGATGGTCGTGGACTGAGTATTGCCGGGAATGAAGACGGCTTCTTCCTGGGGGGCAGTCTGTTTGACCGTGTGACGCCTGAGATGCGCATCTATAAGGAAGAGATCTTCGGGCCGGTATTGTGCGTGGTCCGGGTGAGCAGCCTGGAAGCGGCGATGCAACTGATCAACGATCACGAGTATGGCAACGGTACGTGCATCTTCACCCGTGACGGGGAAGCGGCGCGTCTGTTCTGTGACGAAATTGAAGTGGGTATGGTCGGTGTGAATGTTCCATTGCCAGTACCGGTGGCGTATCACAGCTTTGGCGGCTGGAAGCGTTCGTTGTTTGGCGACTTGCACGCCTATGGGCCGGATGGGGTGCGTTTCTACACCCGCCGCAAGGCGATCACCCAGCGTTGGCCGCAGCGGGCCAGCCATGAAGCGTCGCAATTCGCGTTCCCTAGCCTATAAGGCTCAGCAAGCAGAAAGCCGGCCCCTTGGGGCCGGCTTTTGCGTTTTTGGGCGTTTTTGACTTATATGACAGAAAGATGAAAAAGAAGGTTGACGGCAGATCCTGGAAGTCTATAATTCGCCCCACTTCCGGCGCAGTCGAAACGCAAAACTCCTTGTTAAACAAAGAGTTATGCAGAATAAGGCAGCGGATTGCTTCAGTTCATCGAAGCCCAGAAGGAGTTGATAGAGTCATGTTGTTTGACGCTATTAACGATTCGATCTTCTCGGTCGAAAGCGGAGAAAAAGAGGTGTTGACAGCAGCGTGTAACGCTGTAGAATTCGCCTCCCCGCTGACGAGAGATCGGAAGCGCAAGTGGTT